>NZ_JAZDCX010000031.1:0-59743 GCF_036323805.1 Streptomyces rubellus | reverse complement strand
GGACTCCGCCCTACTCCAGGGCCGCCCCGGCGGCACGCCGTTCCTCCCGGCGGGCGGCGTCGTACGCGCGGAAACGGCGGCGCAGCGCGGGCCCCGTACCCTCCCAGCCGGGGTAGTCCGCGTAGTCGAGGGAACAGCGCGCGAAGCGGAAACCGGGGTCGCCCACGTCGATCCTGCCGCCGTTCTCCTCGAGGTGGTCGAGGAACCGCTGCGACTCCCCGACGATCGACCGGTGCAGCAGGCGCCACTCGCCCGACGAGTAGGCCGCCACCCGCCTGGTCAGGCGGGGCCGTGCGGAGGCGGTCCACTTGAAGTGGTGAACCTGGGCGTAGATCTCCTCGGCGGGAACGCCCCTGCCCGTCCAGGCGCAGTGCTGGCCCAGATCGAGTTCGACGGTGCCCCGGGCGAGGGTCACCTTGGTCGGCCTGCCGTCCAGCAGCCCGAGGGTGAGCCGGCCGGCCAGCGGATACTGGCGCCACAGCGGCTCCTCGCCGTACGGCAGCGGCCCGGCGAGCCGGCCGTCGGCGCTGACCCGGTCGAGAAAGGCGCCTTCCGCGAAGTCGAATCCGTGCTCATCGCAGTAGGCGGCGACCTCGGCGAGCGATCTGTCGTAGACATGGAATTCGTCGAGGTCGGCGACGACCCACCAGTCGTCCGGCCAGGCGCTCATCTGTTTCCGGATGAGCGCGGCGTTGAGGTCCTCGTGCCACGGGGCCACGCAGACATCGGCGAAGTCGTACCCGGCCTCCCGCATCACTTCCACGGAAGGACCCAGCGTCGGGTCCGCACGGCTTTCGACGTGGCGTATCACATGGAAGCTTTCGACTCCCAACTCCCGGTAATGACTCAAGGAATAGGGCAGCAAAGACACGTCGCCGCCCACCACGGAAACGAAGCGTAAAGTCACACCCATTACTTTCCGGGCGGCCCGGTCGTCCTGTCAAGGTGGTGCCGCACGCCGCGACGGCCCGGGCGGTGAGGAGGACATATGAGCTCGAGGACCCGAATGGGATGGTTTCTGGCGCACGAGGAGTGGCAGCCGGAGGCGCTGACGCAGCAGGGCGTACTCGCCGAATCGGCCGGCTTCGACGCACTCCTGGTGTCCGACCATCTCCAGCCGTGGACGGACGTCGGCGGAGCGGCCGGATTCAGCTGGGTGACCCTGGGCGCGCTGGCCGCGTCCACGCGGACGGCGACGCTGATGACGGCGGCCGTGTGCCCGCTGTTCCGGATGCATCCGGTGCTCACGGCGCAGGCGGCGGCGACCGTCGGGCGGATCTGCGGCGGCCGGTTCGAGCTGGGCGTCGGTATGGGACAGGCCGTCAACGAGCAGCCGCTGAGGGGGCCCCTGCCCCCGTACCGCGAGCGGCTCGCGCGGACCGAGGAGGCCCTGCGGCTGATGGATTCGCTGCTGGCGGGCGACGAGGCGAGCTCCGGCGGACCGTACTACCCCGTGTCGCCGATGAGGCTGCACAGTCCGCCCCCCGGGCCGGTCCCCGTTCTGCTGGCCGCGTCGGGGCCGAGGTCGGCCGAGGCCGCCGGGCGGCTGGCGGACGGCGTGATCTCGTCGGTGAAGGACGTCGGCCATACCCGGCGGACCGTGGTCGACGTGGCGCGGAAGGCCGCGGCGGCGGCCGGCCGCCGGCCGCCGCGGACCGTCCTCACCTGCTTCCTCGTCTTCGCCCGCAGCGACGCGGAGGCGTGGGAGGCCCTGCGGCCCTGGCGCGGTATGCGCACTCCGCGCCGACTCCGGGAGGGCAGCCCGCGCCGGCTGCGCGAGGACGCCGACGCGATGGGCCGCGAGGCCGTCCTCCAGCGGTTCCCCCGCTACGACGACGTCTCCCGGGTGGTGGAGCTGTGCCGGGGCATCATCGACGGGATCGCCCCCGACGTACTGGCCCTGCAGGTGGCGGCCGTCGACGGCGCCGAAGCGCTGAGGCGGCTGAGCGAGGTGCCCGCCCGGCTGCGGGGCTGAGGCACCTACCGGTCGAGGGCGGCGAGCAGAGCCTCCTCCGTCCGTTCGGCCATCCGCTGGAGCGTGAAGTGCGTCAGCACCTGCTCGCGGGCCAACTCGCCCGTGCGGCGGCGCAGCGACTCGTCGGAGAGCAGCTCGACGAGGGCGTCGGCGAGGTGGGCGGGATCCGGGGACGGCACGAGGAAGGCCGACCGCCGGTCCCGTACCAGTTCGCCGATGCCCGGGAAGTCGCAGGTGAGCAGCGGCCGTCCGGAACTCATGGCCTCGAGCATGGCCAGGCTCAGCCCTTCCCCGGTGCTGGGCTGGGCGACGACGTCGGCCAGGGCCAGCACGTCCGGCATCCGGTGGTACGTCACGTCGCTGTCGATGCGCACCACCTCACCGAGCCCGAGCCGGTCGATCTCCTCCCGCAGCTTCCCCGGATAGTCGCCCGAGGAGGAACTGACGGCGCCCGCGATCAGCAGCCGGGTGCGGGACAGCCGGGCGTGCACCGGCGAGAAGGCCCGGACGAGCTCCAGGATCCCCTTGCGCGGCTTGAGCTGCGCGGCGCAGACGACGACGAGGTCGTCCGGGCCGTAACCGTAGTGCCGGCGGACCCGGCCCGTGTCCCGGTCCGGGCGGAATCTGTCCGTGTCCACCCCGTGCGGTATCAGCCGGGTGACAGCGGCCGATCCGTGCCGGCGGGCGCGGTCGGCGTAGTTCTCCGCGCAGGCCAGCACGAGCGAGGGGCGCAGGATCTCGTGGACGACCCGCAGCCGGGCGCTGCCCAGGGGCTGCGCCTCCGGCTCGTGCTCGTGGAAGGTCGCCACCCAGGGTATGTCCCGGTCCACCGCGATCCACTTGCCGACCAGGGCGGCGTCGAGCGTGTTGGTGAAGACCAGATCCGGCCGTAACTCCTCGGCGCAGGCGGCCAGTTCCGGCGCCAGCGAGAAGGCCATCTGCTCCCACAGCACCTTGCTGGGGTCCGCGAGCAGTTCCCGGTACGCGGTGAGCCGGCGGACCGTCACCCCGCGCGGGTCCCCCTCGACGGCCCGCCCGGCCGGGTCCTCCCGCGGCGCGTCGGTCACCAGCGTGACGTCGTGCCCGCGACCGGCGAGCCCCTCCGAGATCACGTGCGCATAGGTCTCCGCGCCCCCGATGGTGGGGTGGAAGCTGGAAGCGATCATCAACAGTCTCATGTCACTCCGTTACCGCCGGCATCGTCCCGCACCGATCCATGCCCCTTTCCCCCTGGCCCTACGCCGAGTCACCGGGTCCATCGCGATCAGCCGGTTCGCATGTTCGGATCACCGCGTCCGGGCGCACGTGGTACTGATGTACGGGCCGCCGAGCGGCGTGTTCCGCCATGCCCTTCCCGTACGAAGGCGAGGTCACCACCGATGATCAGCGACGCGTTTCCCGCCGGAGGCCCGGCCGGCGCAACCCTCACCGAGTGCCAGGAGCTGACCGGGGCGTTCCGCCGGCGCGCGAACATGCCGGTCACCGCGGACGTCGCCCTGCTCGACGCGTGCGCCGAGCTGGGGGAGTTGACCGGCGCGTATCTGAAGAACTGCGGTTACGCGCCCTCGGCCGCCGACGCCCCGCCCTCGGACCGGGTGCGGTCGGAGTTCGGCGACGTCCTGTTCGCGCTGCTCGGCTTCGCGGACGCGGCCGGGCTGGACGCGGGCGCCGAGTTCGCCGCGACGCTCGACCGGTACGAGGCGCGGTTCGCGGGGAGGACGGCCGAGCGGCATGGGTGACTACCACGTCCATCTCCATCCGCACACGCCCCGCCCGGACAGTCCGCCGCCGGGCGTGTATCCGAAGGGGCACGTCGACGCGTATGTGGACCGGGCCCTGTCGCGCGGCGCGACCGAGGTGGGCTTCACCGAGCACATGCACCGCTTCGTGGACCTGGAGCACGTCGCCGCCGGGTTCTGGAACACCGGCGAGTCGGCCGATCTCTCCGAACGGTCCCGCCGCTACTACTACGACGAGCTGAACCTCCGGCTGGACCGCTACACCGAGGCCGTCCTGGGCGCCCGGGACCGGGGGCTTCCGGTGCTGCTCGGGCTGGAGGTCGACTTCCTGCCGGGCCGGATGGAGAAGATCCTCGACATCCTTGCCTCGTACCCGTTCGACTATCTCATCGGGTCCGTGCACTGGATCGGCTCCTGGGCCGTGGACCACGACGGGATGACGGACGAGTTCGAGCGCCGCGGGGTGCGGCGTTCGTACGAGGACTACTTCCGGCTGGTCGCGGACCTCGCCGAGTCCGGCATCGTCCAGGTGCTGGCCCACCCCGATGTGGTGAAGAAGTTCGGTCACCGCTGCGAGGAGGAGCCCGTCGACCTGTACCGCCGCGTGGTCGACGCCGCGCGGCGCGGGGGCGTGGCGTTCGAGGTGTCCAGCGCGGGTCTGCGGTACGAGGCGATGGAGCCGTATCCGGCGCCGACCCTGTTGCGGATGTGCCACGAGGAAGGCGTGCCGATCACCCTGGCCAGCGACGCCCACTACCCGGACCAGGCGGCGGACCGGTTCCGCACTCTCGTCCGCTACGCCCGGGCCGCCGGATACCGCAGCCGGCTGAGGTTCGGCACCGGGGGCGGGCAGGAGCTCGTGCCCCTGCCCGACCCGGACGACGACGGCGACTGGCCGCCGCCGGACGGTGCGTGAGCCGTCAGGCGGCCAGTCCCACGCGGACGGCGCCGCGCACCACCGGCGTCAGGACCGCGGCGGCCGTGGCGAACAGGGAGCGCGGTACGCGGTTGCGCAGCGCGCCCAGCGCCATGGTGCCCAGCGCACGGCGCCCCACCCGGGTGTCCATGCCTTCCGCCGCCTCGGACGCCCCGGCAGCGGCGGCACAGACGCCGAGTCCGTATGCCGCGAGCCACAGCTCCGACAGCAGATGTTCACCGATCAGCCGCCGAGCGCGCTCCGCGCGGGGCTCCCGGCTCAGGACGTCGCCGGCAAGCCGGAGGACGTGGTCCGCGTCGAAGCCGAGATCCGCGAGCGCCGCCAGGGCCGGCACCTTGCGCCAGCCCTCGTCCGCCGTCGGGTCGCGGAACCGGAAGTAGGCGCCGGGCTCGCCCCACCAGGCCAGTACGGGAACCGCGTCGATCCCCGTGACCGACCGCCGCAGGTCGACCCCGGACAGGGAGGTGGCGCCCGCGGTCCAGCAGGTGGCACAGCGCATGCCGTGACGGCTGTTGCCGGTCAGGCTGGCTGCGTCCCGGTGCTCGACCGCGTTGGGCACGGCGACCTGCGGGGTCAGGCCGGCCGAACGGAGGTAGCGGCGCAGCGTGACGTCGTCGGGCTCGTCCCCGCCCAGCGCCTCCTCGAACCAGGCGCTGACGTCCTTCGCGAGGGCCACCGGCATCACGACGGCCTGCGTCGGCACGTAGTCGTCGACAACCTCGGCCCAGCCCGCCCCGCAGAGCGCCGCGACGCGCGCCACGGAGGCGGTCCAGGACCCCCACTCGACGAAGAGGGAGGACACACCGTCCGGGCGGTGCTCGATCAACTCGCCCACGACGTCGAGGAAGTTGCCGGTCAACCGGACGTCGTCCTGCAGCACCAGATGATGGGTCGCCCAGGGCGCCGCCACGGCCCACGCCCTGCGGGCGGACCGCAGTGAGCCGCGCTCGCCCTGCGGACCGCTGTCGCAGACGACACGGATGTCGAGGTGCGGGTGAACGTCCCGCAGCCGTTCGGCCATGCCCAGCCGCAGCTCGTGGGTCATGACCGCGATGGATAACCGCCAGTTCCGCTCGGGCAACTGTCCAGCCTTTCGAGAGTGAACGACACCGGACGACCTCCTGATTATCGTGGCTCGGACCGTACCGGTGAAGGCGTGGCCGTGTACGCCGAGCCGGCCCGGCCTCCTCGGCCCGGAAGGAGGACTGTTCAACGCTGCCTTGGTCCCGGGTCTGGCACAGCTCCTGCCGCAGCCCCGACGACGACCGGCTCAACCGGGTCACCGACCGCCGGCGCGCCGTCCGCGCCCGCGTCCTCACCGAGGCCCTCGGTGTGGACGCGAGCATGGTGCGGGCCCGGCTCTGAGGCAGCGCCGTGGACGAGACGCCGAGCAGACCCGGCGAACCGGCCGACCGGTCCGGGAGGTGGCCGGCCCGGTTCGCCGCCGCGGCCGAACAGTACACCGCGGCTGTGGTCGCGGACCCCTTCGGCCGGGTCGCGTGGCTCGATGTGTACGGGCAGTCGGCCGGGCTGCGCGAGCCGGGCCGGCAACGGGCCTGGGCCACCGCCACGAGCACACCACCGGCCTGCTGACGGACGTGTTCCTCGCCGCCTACCGGACCGCCCCGCGACTGCGTGACCGCGCTGAGATGTCGTCCTCCCGATCGAGTGCCGCCCGGATCCGGCCAAGCCACTGTGTGCCCAGCCGGCGCCCGTCAGGGAGCTGGTCCTCCCGGTCCCAGCGCCAAGCCGTGACCACCGCCAGCACGAGGATCCGGCACTGGCGCAGCATGTCCTGGTCGGCCCCCGGGTAGTGCTCGCCGACTTCTTCGGGCGCGTGGGCGAGGTCGAACTCGACGGGCCCGCGGCAGCACGTCTCGAGGTCGACGAACAGCGGCCCGTTCTCCGTGCCGAGCACGTTGCCCGGGTGCGGCTCGCCGTGCAGCAACTGCTCGGCGCCGCCGCGCCCGTCGATCACCCGTCCCAGGCCTCGCAGCGTGTCGCCGAGCAGTTCCCGGTCCGCGTCGGCGAGTGCCGGAGTGCGGTCGCGGTCCGCCACGAGCCGCCGGGCCTGCCCGACCCGGTCCGTGAAGCGCGGCACCGGGACATCGACCTCGCGCATGCCGGCGTGCAGCCGCCCGAGCGCGTCGGCGTAGTCGGCCGGCGGGACCTCCCGGGGTGCCACGGGTCCGTAGTAGGTCCACAGCGTGACCACGAAGCCGTCCCGCTCATGGACGCGTGGCTCCACCCGGGGCTCGAGAGCGGCCACCGGGCACCCGGCTCCGGCGAGCCGCCGAGCGAGTTCGACCTCCAGCCGCGCGACCTGATCCGCCACAGGCGCCACCCGGGCCACGACATCACAGGGCAGCAGACGCAGCGTGAGCTTGTTCGAGTCCTGCAGAACGACCGTGTCGTCGGCTGCCAGGCCGAGCGACGCGGCGGTCGCCATGGCCGCGGCCACCGCACGCGGGACCTCGGATGCCTGCATCGTCGCCCGGCCCCTCTCTTCGGGCACCGCCGTGACTCCCCAAGTGGTGAGCCCGCGCACCCTACCAAGTTGTCGACGGGGAGAAGCCGCGGTCGGCCCGGCCTGCGTCACCCCGGCGGTGTGCCGGCGCCGGGGCGCCTCGCGGCGGGTGCGCCGGCCGCCGGCGCGGAACGCGAACGGCCGCAGAGAGGCGACGGAGAGGGAGCAGCGGCTCCGGTCACGCCCGGGCTCGCCAGTGCCACGGGCAGCGGCCTTCCGCTCGCCGCGGGGACGGTCAGCGGCCGGTTCCCGGGCCGTTCGGTCCCGCCGCCGCGTAGAGCAGGGTGCCGGTCACCGTCAGGGCCAGCGCGGTCCAGGTGGCCGCCGCCGTGCCGGGCGGTACGAGCAGCCAGCCGCTCACCTGCCCCGGAACGCCGGACGGGGGCGGGGCGAGGAGGGTGAACGCGAGCCAGCCGACCGGCAGGATCCACGCGTACGCCGCCCCGAACGCCGCCGCCCCGAGCGCGGCCAGACCCGCCAGGCCCGCGCTGTCCCGGACGACGAACGCGGCCGGGGCGAGTTCCGCCCCCAGCGCGTGCATGGCCAGCAGCACCGCGCCGACGAACGCGCCGATCGCCAGGACGTGTGCCGCCCGGCGGGGCGCCCACCGGATCGCGGCCGTCCGGTCCAGGGCGGTGTCCTGCCCGCCGAGCCCCGCGGCGGCGGCCGCCACCCCCGCGGCGAGGACCAGGGCCGGGACACGCGGGTCCGCCGGCTCCGCCCCGCCGCCCCCGGTGAGGGCCCACGCCGCCGACGCGGTGAGCACGACGGCGGCGACCGACGCCGGCACCTGCCGGGAGCGCGCGTACAGCATCAGCCATCTCATCGGGACGCGTCTCCCTTCAGGATGTCGAGCTGGTCGTACGAGCAGGACAGGGCGGCGGCGCGCATCCGGGCGATCCGTGCGCGCTGCTCGGCCGGCGGCAGCGCCGTCAGCCGCTGCCAGGCGACTTCGGCCTCCTTCCAGGCCTTGCGCGAGTACTCGTCGGCCTCGGGCTTCTCCAGCGGCTTCATCTCGGACTCGCCGAGGGCCCAGCTCGCGGCGATGCTCTGCACGACGACCTCGTGCTGTGTTCCGCTCTCCCGCTCGCTGCGCGGGTAGCAGTGGGGTGCCAGGCCCTGGGAGACCAGGACGCGGGTGAGCCGTTCACCCTCCGCACGGGCGATCAGCGGGTCGTCGAAACTGACGAGCACCGTGTCGCCGGAGAGTTCGCGTTTCTCGCCGATCGCGCGCAGCGCGGTCTCCTCCCGCACCGCGTCCGGCGCCCGGTCGCCGAGGGCGTCGTGCAGGACGCGCAGCGCCTCCTTGCCGCGCGGCGCGAGTTCGGACAGCCGCGACCGGTGGATCTGTGCCACGCACACCGGGCCGTCGCAGGCCGGGGCGGCGGCGGCCCGGTCGACGACGTAGGTGTCGCGCGCGTGGGCCGGGAGGACGAGCAGCGCGAGGGCCGCCCCGGCCAGCACGGGAACCGTCGCGAGCAGGCGTGCCCGGGGGGTGGCGGCGACCAGCAGCGCGAAGCCGGTGGCGAGCAGGCCGAGCAGCCAGATCGTCTGGCCGAGGTGCACGGTGCCGGAGAGGGTCAGCAGCACCTGCCGGGCCTCCGGGGTCGCCGGCGACAGCAGGGAGAGCCGGTTCGGGGCGAGTCCCGACGGCAGCCGGTCGTCCGTGTGCCGCACCAGCAGGACGGTCGCCGCCAGACCGGCCACCACCAGGGCCGGCGGGGTGAGGGCCGAGGGCAGCGCCCGTGCGACGCCCATGCCGAACAGGGCGCCCGCGACCAGGGCCAGCGCCCCCACCAGGGAGATCGGCAGCCAGCCGAGGTGCGTGTAGGCGGTGGGCCCCAGGGCCACCTGGACTCCGCCCCAGAGGACGAGGAGACCGAAACCCGATGCCAGCGTGATCGCCGTGGCGCCCGCGGGCAGCGCCGCGCGGCTCCAGGCCGGCCGCGGCGTGGTCGTCAGCAGCTCGGTCATCCGCGAGCGGGAGTCGCGCAGCCCCTGCAGCGCCCCGATCCCCACCGCGACCGGCCACAGGTAGAACAGCAGAGTACGAGTCAGCAGCGCCATCGACGTCCACTGCGACGTCCACCGGACGGTGCCGCGCCACCACATCCCGTCGATCAGGTAGAGGAACGCCAGAGCGCCTCCCGCGATGACGACGCCGGCCCACGGGGCGGCGGAGCGCCTGAGTTCGGTACCCAGTACACGACCGTTCACCAGGTGCCCCTCTCCTGGCCGGAGCCGTTGAGCAGCGCCGAGTAGCCGCGCTCCAGCGGACTGTCGCCCGGGTCCTCGGGGCCGCCCGCCGCGGCCAGGTCCCGCGGGGTGCCCTGGAAGACGAGCCGGCCCTCGGCGAAGACCACCACGTCGGAACAGGCGGCCGCGACGTCCTCGACCAGGTGGGTGGAGACCACCACGCAGGTGTCCCGCCCCAGTTCCTGCAGCAGTTCGCGGAACCGCATCCGCTGGGCCGGGTCCAGGCCGACCGTCGGCTCGTCAAGCAGCAGCACCGCCGGGTCGTTGACGATGGCCTGGGCGATTCCGGCCCGCCGGACCATGCCTCCGGACAGGGCCTTCATCCGCTCGTCGGCGCGGTCCGCCAGGCCCACCCGCTCCACGGCCCGCTGGACGGCCGCGGGGATGTCCGCCTTCGGCACCTCCTTCAACCAGGCCATGTACTCGACGAACTCGCGCACCGTGAAGCGCTTGTAGTAGCCGAACTCCTGCGGCAGGTAACCGATCCGGCGGCGCACGGACCTGAGGTCGCCCGCCCCGTCCACGGAGGTGCCGAACAGCTCCAGCTCGCCCGCGGCGGGGCGCAGCACGGTGGCCAGCGCCCGGATCAGCGTGGTCTTTCCCGCCCCGTTGGGTCCCAGGAGGCCGTGGGTGCCGGTGCCCAGCGAGAGGCTGAGCCCGTCGACGGCCGTCTTCTTCCGTCCGGCCCGCACCGTGAGGCCGGTGGCCCGGATCTCCCAGGCGTAGGTCTTCGGCGCGATGTCGGCCGCGCTCGGCGCAGACGTCATGCGGTGGTCCTTTCCAGTGGTCAACGAGAGCTCCCCAGCACCGAGTACGCGCTCCTGCGGACGGTCACCACGGCGGCGCCGAGCACGAGGAGCAGTCCCCAGGCGGGCAGCCGGTCCGGCTGCAGGGCGAACGGAGTGCGGCCGGCGGCCAGGGCCGGCGCCAGGATCACGGCCGCCCACCCGCCCCCCAGCGCGAGGACGGCGCGGCCGACGCCGATGACGCCGCCCAGCGCCAGGGCCGCCGTGGTGAGGGCCAGGGCGGGCAGCAGCCACTGCGCGACCATCACCCCAGTCAGCCATCCGCTCACCAGCAGCGCGGGAACGAGCACGGCGAGCACGGACGCGGTGCGGCACAGCAGCAGGTACAGCCCCGCCCGCGGGGCGGAGGCCGTCAGTTCGTGCGCCGGGTCCAGGCCGCGCGACCAGGCCCCGGCGACACCGAGCAGCGGCAGTACGGGAGCCAGCAGCAGCACCGGCGACACCTCGCCGGTGTCCGGGGCGGCGAGATCCAGCAGCAGCGCGATCAGGGTCAGGCCGACGGTCATGGCCAGCCACGGGGCCATCGCCGGTGTCATCCAGAGCGACAGCCGCGTCCGGCGCCGCCGCCGCGACGGTACCGGCGCCATGGTGTCCAGCCGGGCCGCCAGGCCGGACCGCACGGTGTCGAGGAGGGAGGTGACCGCGGGCGCCTCGGCGGCCACCGCCTCGGCCAGCCGGCCGCGGCAGGTCCCGCAGGTCTCCAGGTGGGCCTCCAGGGCCCAGACCTCGTCGGCGGCGATGCCGGTGTCACCGCGTACGTAGCCGTGGACGAGTCGCGCCGAGGCGTGTTCCGGGTTCATGTCAGTGCCTTTCGCATCGCGATCCGGGCCCGGCGGGCGCGGGTCTTGACCGTGCCCTCGGGCAGCCCGAGCAGGACGGCGGTCTCCCGGACGGAGAGCCCGTCGAGGACCGTGGCCTGCAGCACCTGCCGCAGTTCCGGTGCCAGCCGCCGCAGGGCGTCACCCACGTCGCCGCCGACCGCCCCGGCCAGCGCCACCTCCTCGGCGGCGGGCACCACCGCGCGCTCGGCGGCGGCGGTCGGCGGCTCGGCGTGGTGGGCGCGGCGCCGGAACGCGTCGACGAGGCGGCGTGCCGCGATCGTCCAGAGCCACCCGACGGCCGTGCCGCCCACCGCGCTCCCGGCGAACGCGCCCGCCGCGCGCCACACCGCCAGATACGTCTCCTGCATGACCTCGGCGACGATCTGCTCGTCCGCGCAGCGGCGGCGCAGCCGCACCGCCAGCCACGGCGACGTGCGCCGGTACAGCTCGTCGAACGCGCCGCGGTCACCCTTCGCCACCAGCCGGAGGAGGCGTTCCTCGTCCAGCTCGTGCGGTGCTCTCCTGCGTGATCTCACACCCGCCAGACGTCCGGCCCGGCGCACGGGTTCTCGGTTCTCCGTGACACGCGTCACAGCCGGGCGCCCGGGTGTCGGCGGTCCCCGGCCCGCGCGCCCTCAGCCGGTGCGGTCGGCCCGGCGGGCCGCCTGCGCGACCAGCGCGGCAGTCGGTCCGCCGCGCCGGAACGGGAAGTTGTGCGCGCCCGGCACGGTGGTGGACCACGCGTGGGGCGCGGCTGCCGCGAGCCGGTGCACCCATTCCCGCGGCGCGAGCGCGTCATGCTCACCCCGGACCAGCAGCACCGGGCAGCGGACCCCGGTGATGGTCCGTTCGGGTTGGTCGCGCCGGGCGGAGCGGATCAGCCGGGTCAGCTCGCGACGGCCGCCGCGCAGGTAGTACGGCACGGTCACCGGGAGCAGCCCGAGCGGCTCGTGCCGGGCGACGCGGACGGAGCCGCGCAACAGACCGGGGAGCCGCCGCTGTTCCGGCGGGAACGTCGGCCCCATCAGCACCAGGGCCCGTACTCGGCCGGGCTCCCGGGCGGCGACCCGAAGGGCGGCCTGGGCTCCGGTGGAGTGGCCGACGAGGACGACCGGCGCGTCACCGACCACCGCGTCCAGCCACCCCGACACCGTGTCGGCGATCGCGGGTATCTCGGCGGCACAGGGGCGCGGCGGCCGGTGCCCGAAGCCGGGCACGTCAAGTAGGAAGGAGCGTGCCCAGCCGGCGCATCCGGCCAGTGTGTCCAGCAGGTAGCCCAGCGCCCCGAGCCCCGGCACCAGGACCACGGCCGGGCCCCGGGCACGTTCCGGTCCCGCCTCCAGGCTCCGCACCCCGCCGTCCCATCGCAGGCGGTACGGCTGTCGTCGGCCATCCGGCACCGAGGCGCTCCCTTCCCCGTCCCCTCCGGAAGGGCTACCGCCCGCGGCCGGGCCCAAACCCGGCCGGGTCCGCCGCGCGGTGCCGGGTGACGGGGCCGGACGGGGGCGCGGCGGGAGCAGGTGCCGCGCTTGCGGGACCGGTGGCGGCCGCCGCGCGGCCCGGCGCGGAACCCGCCGTCCGGTCCCGGGACCTGTCGTCCCCGGCCCCCGTGCCGGTGGCTCCGCCCGGTGGCCGTGGTCAGCGGTTCGGCTCGGCGGCGCTGATGTCGCCCAGTGCGGAGCCGCGGTCCTGCTCCACGGCGAGGTCGCCGAGGCTGACCACTCCCACCAGGACGTCGCCGTCCAGCACCGGCAGCCGGCGCAGCGCGTGCTCCCGCATCAGCCGGACCGCCTCGGAGACGTCGTCGTGGGGGGAGCAGGTGACCAGGTCGGTGCTGCCCACGTCCTGCGCCGCGGTGGCCTCGACGTCGCGGGCGTCCGCCACGGCCCGCACGACCAGGTCACGGTCGGTGACCAGACCGCGCAGGTGGTCGTCCTCGGCGATCAGCACCTCGCCGATGTCCTCCTCCCGCATCAGCCGGGCGACCTCCACGATCGGGGTCTGCGGTGTGACGGTGGTGGGGTCGGCCGTCATGATCTCGTTGATCTGCTGGGCCATCGTTTCCTCCGGGCGATTCGCGGAACGGCCCGGCGGCTCGCACCGCCGGCGGGCCAGAGGTACCCGGCGGACGTTCCGGCCATGTCCGGGCCACTCCTTTCCCGGTCCGTTCGGGTGGCCGCGTCCGCGCCGCCGGGTGAGGCGGGGTCCGGCCGCACCCGGCGGCGCGGACAGCGGTGCGCTCCTCCCCCGCACCCGGCCGGGCGGCGGCGCGGCCGTTCAGGAGGCGGCGGTCGGCGCGGCCGCCCCGGCGGGAGGGTCGGCGAGGCCGAGCCGCAGGTGTTCTACGTGGTAGAGGGCCTGGTCGAGGAGTTCGGCGACGTGGTCGTCGTGCAGGGCGTAGACGACGGAGCGCCCCTGGCGGGTGCCGGTGACCAGGCCGAGGGTGCGCAGGACGCGCAGCTGGTGGGAGCAGGCGGACTGCTCCATGCCGACGGCGGCGGCCAGTTCGGTGGCGGGGCAGGGGCCTTCGCGCAACCGGGCCAGGATCAGCAGCCGGGAGGGGGTGGCCAGGGCCTGGAGGGTCTCGGCGACCTTCGGCGCGTTCCGCGCGGTCAGCCGGGCGCGCGGAACCGCGCTGTTCTCGGGGGGTTTCGCGCCATGGCCCATGGGGTCATCCTACGGAACCTTTCACATGAAAGACTGTTCAAGTGTTCCTGTATGGTGAGGGGCCGGAATCCCGCTCCACCGGAGGCCCTCCGCCGATGACCACCACACCGACCACGTCGGCCGCCCCGGCCGCCCCGGAACCGCCCGGAGAGCGCGCCGCCGGTGCCGCGCCGCGCCGGCGCACCCGGATCCTGGCCCTGTCCGAGGCCCGCTGGGCACTCGCGGCCCTGGCGCTGTTCCTGACCGCCCTCCCGCCGTACCTGCTGGGAGCCCCCGCCTGGCTGTGGGGCCCGCTGTTCGCCGCCGTCTACGTCACCGGCGGCTGGGAACCGGGCCTGGAGGGGCTGCGGGCGCTGCGGGACAGGACCCTGGACGTGGATCTGCTCATGGTGGCCGCCGCGCTCGGTGCCGCCGCCATCGGCCAGGTCCTCGACGGGGCGCTGCTGATCGTCATCTTCGCCACCTCCGGCGCCCTGGAGGCGGTGGCGACCGCCCGCACCGCGGACTCCGTGCGCGGTCTGCTCGACCTCGCCCCGGCCACCGCCACCCGGCTGCTGCCCGGCGGGGCGGAGGAGGACGTCCCGGCCGGGGAACTGGCGGTCGGGGACACCGTCCTGGTCCGGCCCGGCGAGCGGATCGGGGCGGACGGCCGGGTCGTGGCCGGGGAGAGCGAGGTGGACCAGGCCACCATCACCGGCGAGCCGCTGCCGGTGGGCAGGCGGGCCGGGGACGAGGTGTTCGCCGGCACGATGAACGGCACGGGAGCGCTCACGGTGCGGGTGGAGCGGGATCCGTCGCAGACGGTGATCGCCCGGATCGTGCGGATGGTCGAGGCGGCCTCCGAGACCAAGGCCCCCACCCAGCTGTTCATCGAGAAGGTGGAGCAGCGGTACTCCATCGGCATGGTGATCGCGACGCTGGCGGTCTTCGGCGTCCCGCTCCTCCTCGGCGAGGAGCTGCGGCCGGCGCTGCTGCGCGCGATGACCTTCATGATCGTGGCCTCCCCGTGCGCGGTGGTGCTGTCCACGATGCCGCCGCTGCTGTCCGCCATCGCGAACGCGGGCCGCCACGGTGTGCTGGTCAAGTCCGCGGTCGTCATGGAACGTCTGGGCCGGGTCGACACGGTCGCGTTCGACAAGACCGGCACCCTCACCGAGGGCACCCCGCGCGTCACCGAACTGCGTCCGCTGCCCGGCAGCGGTCTGGCGGAGGACGGGCTGCTGGCCCTGGCGGCCGCGGCCGAACGCCCCAGCGAGCATCCGCTGGCCCGTGCCGTCACCGGCGCGGCCCGCGAACGGGGCCTTCCCCTCCCCGGGGCGACCGGTTTCACCGCCGCCCCCGGCCAGGGGGTGAGCGCCGTCGTCGGCGGCCGTACCGTCCGGGTCGGCTCCCCCGCCCGGATCCTGCCACCCGGCACCGGCCCGGTCCACGCCACCGTGCGGGAGCTGGAGGAGGCCGGACGGACCGCGGTCGTGGTGCTCCGCGACGGGAACCCGGTCGGCGTGCTGGGGATCGCCGACCGGCCGCGGCCGGACGCCACGGCCGCCGTCGCGGTGCTGACCGGGTCGACCGGACGGCCGCCGGTACTGCTGACCGGCGACAACGAGCGCGCCGCGAAACGGCTGGCCGCGCAGGTCGGCATCACCGACGTCCGCGCCGGGCTCCTCCCGCAGGACAAAGCCGCCGCCGTCCAGGCGTGGGAGCGGCAGGGCAGGAAGGTGCTGGTCGTCGGGGACGGCGTCAACGACGCCCCAGCGCTGGCCGCCGCGCACTGCGGCGTCGCGATGGGCGAGGCCGGTTCCGATCTCGCCCTGGAGACGGCCGACGCCATCGTGGTCCGCGACGAACTCGCCGCCGTGCCCGCCGTGGTGGAACTGTCCCGGGCCGCCCGCCGGCTGGTGATCCAGAACCTCGTCATCGCCGGCACGTTCATCGCCGTCCTCGTGGCCTGGGACCTGATCGGTACCCTTCCCCTGCCGCTCGGGGTCGCCGGGCACGAGGGGTCCACCGTCGTCGTCGGCCTCAACGGTCTGCGCCTGCTGCGCGAGACCGCCTGGAAGAACGCCTCCGCGGAAGGACTTCGATGAGCAGGCGCAACCGCCGCACCGCCACCGCTCCGCCGACGGGAACGGGAACGGGGGCGGGAGCGGGAGCGGCACGGTGCACCGTCACCGTCTGCCGCGGCTGCTGCTGCGGCAGCGCCAAGGTTCCCGGCCTCGACCACGGCGCCCAACTGCGCGATCTGCGCCGGGCCCTGGACGGCATCGCAACGGTGCGGGTCACCGACTGCCTGGACGCCTGCGAGCAGGCCAACGTCATCGTCGTCCAGCCCTCTCCCGCCGGACGCGCGGCAGGCGGACGGCCGGTCTGGCTCGGCCTGGTCAACGGCCCCGGCACCGCCGACGACATCACCGACATCACAGCCTGGGTCGAGCGGGGCGGCCCCGGCCTCGCCGATCCGCCCGGCATCCTCGACCTCCACGCCTTCACACCCTCCCGCCGGATACGGGGACGGCTGACGGACTGAGACGGCGCGGCAGCCGACCCGCACGTCCCCGCGCCGGGGCAGGACCGCGGCCCACCCGCCCGGCTTCCGGACGGTCCGGGGCCTGCCGGAGGATTTCCGTCGGCCGGTCCTTCGCGGCGGGGCGGCCGGCCGCCCCGCCGCGAGGAGGCGCGTCACCAGGAGGACTTGGTGACCCCGGGCAGGAAGCCGGCGTGCGCCTGCTCGCGCATCCGCACCCGGGACAGCCCGAACTTGCGCAGATGGCCGCGCGGCCGGCCGTCCACGGCGTCGCGGTTGCGCACCCGGGTCGCGCTCGCGTCGCGCGGTTGGCGCCGCAGCTCGGCCAGGGCGGCGGCGCGCTCGTCCTCGGTGGAGGACGGGCGGCGGACGATCTCCTTCAGTTCCGCGCGCCGGGCCGCGTACCGCTCGACGGTCGCCCGGCGCTTCTCGTTCTTCGCGGTCCTGCTCTTCTTCGCCATCAGACCTTCCCTCCCCGCGCCCGGATGCGGGCCACGGCGGCCTCGATCCCGATGACGTCGACGGTCTTGATGCCCTTCGTGCTCAGGGTGAGCCGGACATGGCGGCCCTCACTCGGCAGCCAGTACCGCCTGCGCTGGATGTTGGGGTCGAAGCGGCGGGAGGTGCGCCGGTGGGAGTGGGAGATCTTCTTGCCGAAGCCCGGCGTGGCGCCGGTCAGCTGACAGTGGGCGGACAAGGCGGGTCCTCTCTCGCGGGGAACGGCTCCCTTTTTGATAATGGAAACCATTGTCATATACTAGTGGGCATGGCACGCAACGAACTGCGCCCGGTCATCAAGCTCCGCTCCACCGCGGGGACCGGCTACACCTACGTCACCCGCAAGAACCGCCGCAACGACCCCGACCGCATGGTGCTGCGCAAGTACGACCCCGTCACACGGCGACATGTCGACTTCCGCGAAGAACGCTGACCCCCGGCACCCGCCCCGACCGCACGACCGGAGGAACACCACCGTGAAACCCGGAATCCACCCCCCGTACGGCCCCGTCGTCTTCCGCGACAAGAGCGCCGGCTTCGCCTTCCTCACCCGCTCCACCATGAGCAGCGACAAGACGATCGAGTGGGAGGACGGAAACGCCTACCCCGTGATCGACGTCGAGGTCTCCTCGGCGAGCCACCCCTTCTACACCGGCACCCAGCGGGTCCTGGACACCGCCGGACGCGTCGAGCGCTTCGAGCGCCGCTACGGAACGCGCGGGGCACACTGATGGCGGCCGGCCGCGCGCTCCCCGTGGTGATCGTCGCCGGGCTGCACTCCGACGCCCGCCGGCAGACCGTGGCCGGGCTGCTGCGCGCCCTGCCGGACAGTGTCGCGCTCCACCACGACCTGTCCGGCGCCGCCGACGGCACGGTACGGCGCACCGTGCGCGACGCCTCCGGCGAGCTGGGCTCCGCCTCCGTGCCGCTGGTCCACGACTGCGCGTGCTGCGCGCTGCGCGAGGACCTCGTCCCCGAGCTGGAGCGGCTGGCCGACGGCGGTGCGGCCCGGGCGGCGGTGGTCGAACTGTGGGACTCCGTCGAGCCGAGGGGCATGGCCGAGGTGATCGCCGCGCACGGCGGCGACACGCTGCGGATCACCGCCGTGCTGACCGCCGTCGATCCCGCGCTCGTCCTGCCCTGTCTGGCCAACGGGGACGACCTGGCCGACGCCGGTCTCGCCGCTGCCGCCACCGACCGGCGCACCGTCGCCGACACCTGGGCGCGGCAACTGGAGTACGCCCCCGTGCTCGCCCTCGCCGACAGCCCGGAGGCCGACGAGGCCGATCACGCGCTCCTCGCCCAGCTCCACCCCGCCGCACGGCGGACGGCCGTCGGCTCGGCGGAACTGGCCCGGGCCGCCCTCGCCGGTTTCGACGTGGCGATGGCCGCCGCCGCGCAGCACCCCGCCTGCGCCCGGCTGCCGCACGAGGCGGACGAGGCCGGGGTGGGCACTCTCGTCTGGCGCCGCCACCGCCCCTTCCACCCCGAGCGGCTCCACGCGGCCCTGGAGGACCTCGCCTGCGGCGCCGTCCGCAGCCGCGGCCGTTTCTGGCTCGCCGACCACCCCGACACGCTGCTGTCCTGGGACGCCGCCGGCGGCGCGCTGTGCGTCGAAAGCGCAGGCCCCTGGCTGGCCGCGCTGCCGGACGCCGCCTGGGAGATGGTGGACCCCCTCCGCAGGGCGGCCGCCGCCCTGGACTGGCATCCCGAGCACGGCGACCGCTGCCAGCACCTGGTCTTCACCTCGCCCGGCCTGGACCGCGAGGACCTGGTAAGCCTGCTCGACTCCTGCCTGCTGACCGACGCCGAGTACGCCGCCGGGCGCGAGGCGTGGCGGCGCCTCCCGGCCGCCTTCGACCCGCTGCTGGACCTCGCCTGAGCCGCCGGGCCGGGCCGTCGTCCGGTCCGGCCGTTCTTCAGGTGCCGGGCAGCCGGTGCCCGGCGGGCGGGGACGGCCCGTCGGCTTCCCGGTGTCCGCCCGGGGTCATTCGTGGGCGGCGATGAGGGTCTCCAGGCGGGTGCCGGGGAACTCCCGCGCGAAGGAGTCGGCCTGCCACCGGTTGGGGAACAGCGCCAGATGCGCCTTGTCCCGCAACCGGACGAAGGACTCCCCCTTCACCAGCCGGGTGCGGTCCAGCTTGTCGGCACCGGCCGCGTCGGTGGCCCGGGCCAGATGGTAGTCCAGCGGCTCCAGCCGCACCGGCGAGGAGAACTCGTGCGCCATCCGGTGGGCCACCACCTCGAACTGCATCGGCCCGACCGCCGCCAGCACCGGCGCCTGCTCCCCACGCCGGTCGGAGACCAGCACCTGCACCACCCCCTCCTCGTCCAACTGCGCGATCCCGCGCCGGAACTGCTTGGAACGGGCGATATCGGCCGGGCGCGCGACGGCGAAGTGCTCCGGCGCGAAGGTCGGCATCGGCGGGAAGACCGCCGGCTGCCCGGCGTACAGGGTGTCGCCCACCCGCAGCGCGGCGGCGTTGACCAGCCCCACCACATCACCGGGATAGGCCACATCCACCGAGGAGCGGTCCTGGCCGAAGACACTGTGCGCGTACTTGGTGGCGAACGGCCGCCCCGAGGCGGCATGGGTGACCGTCATGCCGCGCTCGAAGACCCCCGAACACACCCGCACGAACGCGATCCGGTCCCGGTGGGAGCGGTCCATGTTGGCCTGCACCTTGAACACCAGCCCCGAGAACGGCGCGTCCACCGGGCGTTGCCCGCCACCGGCCAGCTCCCGCGCACCGGGCGCCGGCGCCAGGTCCACCAGCGCGTCCAGCAGCAGCCGCACCCCGATGTTGGACACCGCCGCACCGAAGAACACCGGCGTGGACCTCCCCGCCAAGAACGCGGACCGCTCGTGCTCGGCGCCATCGGCCCGCAGCAACTCCAGCTCCTCGGCCGCCCGCTCCCAGTCGGCACCCTCCTCCACCGCCGCCCGCCCGGCCGCAACCGCCTCCTCCACCGCCGCCCGCGCCCCGCCCGGGGCGCGGGTGTAGCGCAGCATCCGGCCCGGCTCGCGCACATCGACCAGCCCCCGCAGACGGCCGGCCTCCCCCACCGGCCACGTCACCGGCGCGGGCTGGAGGCCGAACTCGGACTCGATCTCGTCCAGCAGCTCCAGCGCCTCCCGGCCGGGCCGGTCCCACTTGTTGACGAACGTGATCACCGGAACGCCGCGGTGCCGGCACACGTCGAACAGCTTGCGGGTCTGCTCCTCCAGCCCCTTGGCCGCGTCGATGAGCATCACCGCACAGTCCACCGCCGCCAGCACCCGGTAGGTGTCCTCGGAGAAATCCGCGTGCCCCGGCGTGTCCAGCAGGTTCAGCACATGGTCGCGGTAGGCGAACTGCAGCACCGCCGAGGTCACCGAGATCCCCCGGGCCCGCTCCATCTCCATCCAGTCCGAGGACACCCCCCGCCGCCCGGCCTTGCCGTGCACCGCACCCGCCGAAGTGATCGCCCGCGCATGCAGCGCCAACGCCTCGGTCAGCGTCGACTTCCCCGCGTCCGGATGACTGATCACCGCGAACGTCCGCCGCCGCACCGCCTCACCGGCCGCACCACCAGCCGCCTGCCCGCCGGCCCCGCTCACCGCACCCCCTCGGCACCGGCCACCGCAGCGGCGCCCTTCGCCCGCGTCGGCTCCCGGCACGGGATCCCGCACCGTGCGTCCGCCTCGACCCAGTACCTGCGCAACCGTCTCACCAGTTCCTCGTGTGCCTCTCCGTCGGTCCCCGTCGTCCGGTGACCGCTCCGGCCTCTCCCGCAGCGCCCGGGTCTCCTCTGGGCGGGGCCCGGGGCCCGTGTCCGGCGTACCGGCGCCGGTCTTCCCGCGGGGACGGATCGCGTGCGGGGGCGGCTTCGCCTACCCCCGAAGACCTCGCCGATACGCATCAGCCTCTCATCCACGGCCCCCGCGTCCCCGCCCCGGCCACCGGAGGACCGGGGCGCTCCCGGCCCGGGCGGGCCCGGCTCGGGACGGTGCCCGCGCCGACGGTACATCGCCCGAAAGGGCGGGGACGCGTCCGGGACCGCGGGTGCCCCCGCCCGGGAACACCCTACCGAAACGTAACGGTCTGATCCGAACGCCGCCCGACCTGACGGGGAAATGCCTGGTGATGGACAACTCCCCGCTCCTCGGTGCCGGATGTTCGCCAGCAGCGCCTTCCGTGGTGTCAGAGTGTGATCGCTCGTCCACCCCGGCGACCGGCACCGGCCGTGCGGCGGGCCCGCCGCACGGCCGCCGTCTCACGTCCCGGGCCCCTTCCTGGCGACATAGACGGTGTTGGCCGCCGTCCCGTCCTGGAAGGGATTGTCGAAGTCGACGACATGGGCCTCCGCCGCGGCGAAGACCTCCGCCAGGACGGCGGTGAACTCCTCGTCCGGCGGATCGTTGGACCACAGGGCGAAGACACCGCCGGGGTGCAGCTGCCCGGCCAGGGCGCGCATTCCCCCGCTCCGGTAGAGCGCCGCGTGCCGCGGGTGCAGCACATGGCGCGGCGAGTGGTCGATGTCCAGCAGGATCGCGTGGAAACGGCGGTCCGGCCGTGCGGGGTCCAGCCCGCGGGGGTCACCGGCCAGCGCGAAGAAGTCGCCCTGGACCAGTCGGCAGCGCCGGTCCGCCGTCAGCCGGGCCCCCAGTGGCACCAGCTTCTCCTCGTGCCACCGGATGACGTCGGGAAGGGCGTCGATGACGATCAGCGAGCGCACCCGCGGGTCGTCCAGCGCCGCCCCCGCGGTGTAGCCGAGACCGAGGCCGCCCACCACGACGTCCAGTTCGGCGCCGGTGCCGGCGTCCGGCAGGGCCGCCAGGCCGAGCCGGGCGAGCGCGATCTCGCCGGCCGTGAAGAGGCTGGACATGAGGAACTCGTCACCGAGCTTCACCTCGTGCACGTCCTGGCCGGTCACCGGGTCCCGGCGCCGCCGCAGGCTGATGTCGCCCATCGGCGTGGGGCGCCAGTCGATCTCCTCGAAGCGCGGGCTCATGCGGCCGCCCCTCCACTGTCGGCGGGACGGTGCTCCGCTCGCCGGAACCGGTCAGGCATCGATGATGACGGGGATGATCAGCGGCTTGCGGCGGTAGGTCCGGAAGGCCCAGGAGGCCACGGCGCGGGTGATGAGCTGTTCGAGCTGGTGCGCGTCCCCGACCCCCTCCTCGGCCGCGGCGGCCAGGGTCTTCTCGATCACCGGGATGACCGGCTCGAAGGTCGCCTCGTCGTGGACGAAGCCGCGGGCCAGGAAGTCCGGGGGCTCGGCCAGCGCCCCGGTGTCGGCGTCGACGATGGCCACGACCGTCACCACGCCCTCGGCAGCGAGGGTGCGCCGGTCCTTCAGGGACGCCTCGGTGGCGCCGCCGACCTCCATGCCGTCGACGTAGACGTTGCCCGCGGGCACCTTGCCGGTGATGGCGGCGCGTCCGTCGACGAGGTCGACCACGACACCGTCCTCGGCGATGACCACCCGGCCGGGATCGACCCCGGTGCGGACGGCGAGGTCGGCGTTGGCCTTGAGGTGCTTCCACTCGCCGTGCACCGGCATGACGTTGCGCGGCCTGACGATGTTGTAGCAGTAGACGAGCTCGCCGGCGCTGGCGTGGCCGGAGACGTGCACCTTGGCGTTGCCCTTGTGGACGACGTTCGCGCCCCACCTGGTCAGCCCGTTGATCACCCGGTAGATGGCGCTCTCGTTGCCGGGGATGAGGGAGCTGGCCATCAGGACCGTGTCCCCCTTGCCGATGCGGATCATGTGGTCCCGGTTGGCCATCCGGGACAGCGCCGCCATCGGCTCGCCCTGCGATCCGGTGCACACCAGCGCGACCTGGTCGTCGGGCAGTTTCTCCATCTCCTTCATGCCGACCACCAGGCCGGACGGCACCTTCAGATAGCCCAGCTCGCGGGCGATGCCCATGTTCCGGACCATCGAGCGGCCCACGAAGGCGACCTTGCGGCCGTGCTGGTGGGCGGCGTCCAGCACCTGCTGGATACGGTGCACGTGGCTGGCGAAACTGGAGACGATGACCCGCCGGGGCGCGGTGCGCATGACCTGCTCGATCGCGGGGTTCAGATCCTTCTCGGCGGTGGTGAAGCCGGGCACCTCCGCGTTGGTGGAGTCGGTGAGGAACAGGTCGACGCCCTCCTCACCGAGGCGGGCGAAGGCCCGCAGGTCGGTGATGCGGCCGTCCAGCGGGAACTGGTCCATCTTGAAGTCGCCGGTGTGCAGCACGAGCCCGGCGCCGGTGCGGATCGCGACGGCGAGCCCGTCCGGGATGGAGTGGTTGACCGCGACGAACTCGCAGTCGAACGGCCCCAGCCCGCGCCGGTCGCCCTCGCGCACTCGTACGGTGCGCGGCTTGATGCCGTGTTCCTTGAGCTTGGCCTCCAGGAACGCCAGCGTCAGCCTGGACCCGACGACGGGGATGTCCGCCCGCTCGCGCAGCAGGTACGGCACACCCCCGATGTGGTCCTCGTGGCCATGGGTCAGCACCACGGCCACCACGTCCTCCAGACGGTCCCGGATGGAGGTGAAGTCCGGCAGGATCACGTCCACGCCGGGCTGGGTCTCCTCGGGGAACAGCACGCCGCAGTCGACGATCAGCAGCTTGCCGCCGTACTCGAAAACGGTCATGTTGCGGCCGATCTCCCCCAGGCCGCCCAACGGGGTGACGCGCAGGCCTCCCTTGGGCAGGGCGGGCGGAGACTTCAGCTCAGGGTGCGGATGGCTCATACCCCGACGCTATCGGAGGGCCGCGGGATCGATCCATCGAGCCCTCCACCGGTCGGCCCGTGCCGTACGGCGGAACGGGCCGGTTTCCCTCCCCCGCCGCGGCCGCTCCCCGCGGTTCCCGGCACCCTGACGGGCCGCACGGCCCGGCGCCGGACGTGGTCGGTGACGCCGGTCCGCGGCTGGGCGTGTGATTCTGCTCCGTCCCCGTGCGGGTGACCCCCGGATGACCGGGACCGCGCCGGCCGGTGTTCCGGCCGGCGCCGTGGCCGGCCTGGACGCCGTCCCCGGGCGCCCGACCCGTACCGGCCGTGCTCACCGTCGGCGGGCCTGTCGGCCGAACCGGAGAACCGAGGCCGTCTGCGGCCGGAGCGGCGTGCCGGGACGCTGCCGCCGGAGCTGCCGGCGCCGGCCCGGGTGCCCGGGGCGGCGAGGCGGTACGGGGGTTGCGGGGCACGGGGTCACGGGATCCCGTCCCGGAAGGGCCCGGGTTCAGGAGGTGTGGCGGGGCTCCGGCACCGCGGCGGGGGGCCGGCCGGCGCCGTCCGCCTCCGTCCTGCGGGCCCCCTCCCGGGCACGGGGCGGGGGGCACGGCCCGCTCCCGGCGTCCGCCGCCCGGTACGGCCCGATCACCGCACCCGCCGTACCCGCAGCACCCGTACCCACCGTGCCGCGCCACAGCGGCACCTGCTCCCGCAGCTGCCTGAGCATCACCCCCTCGCGCAGCGCCCAGGGGGAGAGGGTGACGGACTCGATCTCCAGACAGCGCATGGCGGTGTGCGCGACCACGGCCCCGGCCAGGGACTGCCGGGCGCGGGCCGGGGAGATGCCGGGCAGGTCGGCGCGGGCCGCAGCGGGCAGGGACGCGAGCCGCTCCACGGCCGCTCCGAGGTCGGCGCGGGTGAGACGGCGGGTGACGAAGGGCCCCTTCTTCCCCGGGGCGGCCCCGCACAGCCGGGCCAGCTGCTGGAACGTACGGGAGGTCGCGACGGCCGTACGGGGGCTCTCCCAGCGGAGCCGGACCGCCACGTCCCGCAGCTCGTGGCGCACCCGGCGGCGCAGCTCCCGGACCGCGCGGGCCGGCGGGGGGTCGGACTCGGTGAGGTACTCACGCGTCATACGGCCCGCGCCCAGCGGCAGCGAGGCCACGTAGTCCGGGGTCCGGCTGCGGCCGAAGGCGACCTCCAGCGATCCCCCGCCGATGTCCAGCAGCACCATCGGGCCGGCCCGCCAGCCCATCCACTGCCGGGCCGCCAGGAAGGTCAGCTCCCCTTCCGTCACCCCCGACATGACGTACAGGGGCAGCCCGGTCTCGCGGTGCACGGTCTCCAGCACCTGGTGGCGGTTGGGCGCGTCCCGGATGACCGCGGTGCCGAAGGCGAAGGGGTCGCGCACTCCCCAGCGGCCGGCCTCCTCCTTCACCGAGGCGATCGCCGTCACCAGTTCCTTCACCGCCCGTTCGCCGAGCCGCCGGTCGGGCCCGACGTGCTCGGCGAGCCGCAGCCGCCGCTTGGCGGTGTGCACCGGCAACGGCACGTCGCCGTCGCCGTCGGCCACCGCGAGCCGTACCGTGTTGGATCCCACATCCACTACCGCCAGACGCATAGGGCCCTGATGCCCCCGCCGCCGCCCGGCATGCCGACGGGTTCTCCGGCGCGGCCGTGTACCGCGGCGCGGTCCCCCCACCTCGCCGGGGCCGCCGCCGGGACGCGGGCGGCCCCGCGCACGGCGGGGCCGCCCGGTGATGTCCCGTCCCGGAGTCGCTCCGGGTCACACCCCGGTCCGGGTCACTTCAGGGTGCAGACGGTGCCGTTCAGGGTGAAGCGGGCGGGTTCGCCGAACGTGCCGCCCGAGTAGGTCCCCTGGAAGCCGAACGACCGCGTGGCACCCGGTGCGATGACCGCCTCGGGGCCGGTGCCCCGGGCCGTCACCGTGTTTCCGCCGGTGGTGACCGAGGCGTTCCAGGAGTTGGTGACTGACTGACCGTCGGGCAGGGCGAAGCTCAGCTCCCAGCCGTCGATCGGTGCGGAGCCGGTGTTCCGCACGGTGGCGTCGGCGGTGAAGCCGCCCGGCCAGGAGTTGGTGCCGTAGGTCACCTCGCAGCTCCCGGGCTGCCCGCCCGGCTGCGGGTTGCCGCCGCCGCTCCCGCCGCCGGTGTTGACGGCGGCGGAGAAGGAGTTCACGCCCAGCCCGGCGCCGCCCTCCCAGGGCTCGAAGCCGGCCTGGATGCT
Source organism: Streptomyces rubellus (assembly GCF_036323805.1). Classification (NCBI taxonomy): domain Bacteria; kingdom Bacillati; phylum Actinomycetota; class Actinomycetes; order Kitasatosporales; family Streptomycetaceae; genus Streptomyces; species Streptomyces rubellus. The sequence continues at coordinate 34,033 of NZ_JAZDCX010000031.1, read as the reverse complement.
GGTCAGGTACCAGGAGCGCTGGGCCATGCCGCGGTTGACCGTCTCGTCGACGAAGTCCATCACGTCGAAGTTCAGGCTCGCGATCGCCGAGGGGGCGACGAAGGAGATGACGTTGTTGGCCCCGTTGCTGCCGGTCCACACCTCCCAGGTGCGGCCGCCGACATTCGCGGTACCGGTCTGCGAGCCGATGGGCTGGATCGGGCCCACCCGGTTCAGCCAGATCATGATCTCGGTCCGGTTGACCCCGTTCGTCCTCGGCTCCGGGTCCAGCCAGATGTCGTACGAGGCGTTGTAGACCGCGTTGCTGACGTAGTTGTAGGAGATGCCGGTGGGCGCGCTGCTGATCGAGTCGACCCGCGCCGGCAGGTTGGTGCCCGGGGAGCAGTTGGCGTAGTGGCAGCCGACGTAGATCGACGGGTACGACTTCGGGGCCCCGTTGGTCGGGACGGAGCCGTCGGCCTGGGTGATCCGGAACCCGCTGTCGGTCACGTTGATGCACTGGGTGGCGGCGGTGCCCCAGCGGTTGTTCTGCACCACGTACCGGCCCTGGACGGTGGTGGTCCCGTACCTGTCGCAGATCTGTTCGTCGGCCCGGGCGGACGTGGCGGTGCCCGCCAGCGCCGTTAAGACCCCGGCGACCAGCAGCAGGGCGAGGAGGGCGGCGTGCGTCCGGGAGGGGGGACGGGAGAGGGATGATGCGGAGAGTTTCACGGCTTCCATGACTTCCCTTCGGAAGGAGCGGGGCAGGGGATTATGGGAGCGCTCCCATGGACTGCGCGGCGGACTCTATGAGCATCGCGGGTTCATGACAAGACGAGACGCACGAACAACCCGGCCCGCCGCTCCCCCGCGAGCCGACTCCGGCGCCGGCCGCCCGGACAGCGTTTCCGCCCGGATTGTCCGGGCAGCCGTCTACGCTGCGGGGTGTCGGCACTCACCCGGGCGCCGGCACGCGAGGCGGCGGAGCCCCGCCGGCCGCGGCAGGCCGCGTCCTCCGGCGGATCCGGGGGACGGACGCCGGCCCGGCCCCGTCCACCCTCCAGGAGCACCACCAGTGAGCGACGAACCGCAGTTGGCCGTTGAGCACGTCGGCGACACCGCCACCGTGGTGGCCGTCACCGGTGAGATCGACTACCACTCCTCCCCCGTCCTGCGGACCGGTGTCGGCGAAGTGATCACGGAGGGGCACCACCATCTGATCCTGGACATGTCAGGGGTCTCCTTCTGTGACTCCTCCGGGCTGAGCACCCTGGTCGGCCTCTGGCACCGGGCACGGGCGGCCGGCGGGTCCCTGACCCTGACCGCCGTGTCCGACCGGCTGGCCCGGCTGCTGCGCATGACCGGGCTCGACCAGATCCTGGTGGTCGACGCCGGCACCGAGGAGGCACTGGCCCGTCTCCGCGGCACCGGCGGTGGCGGGAGCGACGGCTGACCGGTCGCCCGGCGCCGTCCGGCATCGGGCACCATGGCCCTGTGCTGACACGGAGAGCGACACCGCCGGAGCCCGGAGCGGACGGCGGCGACCCGCTGCTGGAACACGCCCTGGCGGAACTGGCCTGGTACGCGCGCATCCGTGACCGCTCCCGCCGCTGGCACTGGGCCGTCGAGCTGACCGCCCTGCTCACCGGAGCCGCCACCGTGGTGGCCGCGGGGCTGCGCGCCCCCGCCGCCGTCACCGCCTGTCTGGCCGGGGCGGCGGTCTTCATCGGCGGCTTCCGGCAGGTCTTCAACCACGCGGAGCGCTATGTGCTGGCCGCGGAGGCCTGGTCGAGACTGCGGACGGCGATCCGGCGCTACCGGCTCGTCCCCGGGGCCGACCGGGACGAGGAGGTCCGCCGCCGGCTGCTGGAGGAGGTGGAGGCGGTGGCCGCGAGCGAGCTGCGGAACTGGGCCGCGAGCCGCCGCGGCGGGCAGCCCGGCCCGCCGCTGCCGTAGGGTCCCGCGGGGGGCGGTTCCGCCCGCGCGGCCGGGAGTCAGGTCTCGCGGACGACCCGGGCCGGGTTGCCGACCGCGACCACGTTCGCGGGCAGGTCCCCGGTGACGACGGCGCCCGCGCCGACGACGGTGTTCTCCCCGATCGTCACACCGGGGCAGACGATGACACCGCCCCCGAGCCACACGTTGTCCCCGATGGTGATGGGCCTGGCCGCCTCCCACTTGGCGCGGCGCGGCTCGGGGTCGACCGGGTGGGTCGGGGTCAGGAGCTGGACGTTCGGGCCGACCTGGACGTCGGCGCCGACGGTGATGGCGGCGACGTCGAGCATGACCGCGCCGAAGTTGACGAACGTGCCGGGCCCCAGGGTGATCTGGCACCCGTAGTCGACGTACAGCGGCGGCCGTACCTCGGCGCCCTCCCCCAGTCCGCCCAGCAGCTCGGCGAGCGCCGCCCGGCGACCGGCGGGGTCGGCGGCCGGCCAGGTGTTGAACCGCTCGCTCAGTTCGGCCGCGCGCCGCAGGTCGGCGGCCAGCTCGGGGTTGTCGGCGAGATAGAGCTCTCCGGCGAGCATGCGTTCCTTCTGGCCGGCCTGCCGGCCGGTCCGTTCACTGGTCACTGGGGGCTTCCTCCGTCCGGTGCGGCGTCCCGGCGCGGCGGGTCACCGTGCCGGACGGTGCCGCACCGCCCAGTGTGCCCGCCGGCCGGCGGGCACCGGGTACCGGACCGGGGCGGCGTCCGGCGGGCGGGCCGGAATGGCCGTACCTACCCCACCGGGCGTACGCGCCGTCCGTAATTTGGGGCAGGGATGGTGGCGCGACACAGCGGGGTGTGTGACGGTGGGGGGAAGCCGTCCCGCCGTCTGGCCGGGGCTGCTCGCTCGCCCACCACGACCGGGGCCCGGCAGCACACGGACGCACCGGTCGACACGGGCTGATCAACCCCGGAAGGGGGTCGAACGGCCATGCGCACCCTGTCTGTCGCCGTCAGCCACAACCAAGGAACCGTCGTCCTGCGCCCGCACGGCGATGTCGACCAGGACAACGCCCCCACCCTGACGGGAGCCCTGGAGAAACTGGAGCAGCCGTGCCGGAGTCTGGCCGTGGACCTGTCGCAGGTCCCCTTCATGGACTCCGCCGGACTGCACGCGCTGCTCTTCCTGGAGCGCCGCTGCCGGGCCCAGGGCGCCCGGCTGATCCTGACCGGGGTACGGGACCAGCCCGCCCGGCTGCTGGACCTGGTGGGACTGACCGGGCACTTCAGCATCATCCGCTGACCGGCCCACCCGCGCGCCCGCGCACACCACCCGGTTACTGTGCCTGCTGCGGCCGGCCGCCACAGCGGGGCGGACAGCGGCGCGCGGCGCTGGGGAGCGGCGTATGTTGTGCGCGCCAGCGGGCAGACGAGACACAGATACCGCTGCGTTTGGGGAACCGGCGATGGAAGTGCTGACGGAAGGCCTGGGCGCGCCCCACCTGCGCGCCGACTTCGACGGCCAAAGCGGCACCATCGCCCAGGCCCGGGACGCCGCCGACAGCTTCCTCACCACCCTCTCGGAGGACACGCCCCCCGACCGGGAGCGTTCCCGCGACGATGTGCTGCTGGTGGTCTCCGAGCTGGTCACCAATGCCGTACGGCACGCCCCCGGTCCGCTCACCCTGTGTCTGGCGCCCGCCCCCGACGGCGTCCAGATCACCGTCCGCGACGGCAGCCCCGAGCCGCCCCGGCCCCGCCCCTCCGACCTGAACGGCGGCACCGGCGGTTTCGGCTGGTCCATCGTCCAGCGCCTCGCCCACCGGATCGAGGTCCTTCCCCGGCCGGACGGCAAGGAGATCCACGTCTTTCTGTCCTGGTGAGCGGTCCCCGCCCGGTCCCGGCCGCCCCGGCCCGTCGCGGTACGGCCGGGCCGTACCGCGACGGGCCGCGCACCGGCCGGGTCAGGCCGCCGCGGGCACCACGGCGGCCGAGAGACCGGTGAGGACTCCGGTGAGCTGCCCGGTGACCTCGGCGTCGTCGGCCGGGTGGAGTTCGGCGAAGCGGCCGACCGAGTCGGGAATGGACAGCCTGACGTCCTCCAGGACGGTGCCGCCCGCGATGCCCGCGGCCTTGCGTGCCTCGTCCTGCGCCCACACGCCGCCGTACCGGCCGAAGGCGGTGCCGATGACGGCCACCGGCCTGCCGGAGAGCGCGCCGGCGCCGAAGGGGCGGGAGAGCCAGTCGATCGCGTTCTTCAGCACGGCCGGGATGGTGCCGTTGTACTCGGGCGAGAACAGCAGGAACGCGTCGGCCTCCCCGGCCGCCTCGCGCAGCCGGGCGGCAGCCGCGGGCACCGAGCCCTCGGCGTCGATGTCCTCGTTGTAGAAGGGGACGCCGGCCAGGCCATCGTAGAGGACGAGGTCGACGCCCTCGGGGGTGAGCTTCACCGCCGCCTCGGCGAGCTGGCGGTTGTGCGAACCGGCGCGAAGGCTGCCGACAAGGCCGAGGATGCGAACGGTCATGGTCTCTCCACAGGTCGGGTCAACTCGGATCGGGAAAGCAAACGGACCATGGTCCGTTTACTGCCACACGATAACCGGACTGCAGTCCGCTTTCTTCCCGTCCCGGTAGGCTGATGTCCGTGACCTCAGCCACACCCACCGACGACACGGGCGGCGTCCACCCGGAACGGCCGTTGCTGCCGCTGGTCGGCCCGCGCCCGCCCGAGCGGGCGGACGCGGCCCGCAACCGGACGCGCCTGCTGGAGGCCGCCGCCCGGCTGGTGGCCGAGTGCGGTCCCGAGCAGCTGACGATGGAGGCCGTCGCCGCCGCCGCGTCGGTCGGCAAGGGCACCGTCTTCCGGCGCTTCGGCGACCGCGCCGGCCTGCTCATGGCCCTCATCGACCACTCCGAGCGCCGCTACCAGGAGTCCTTCCTCTTCGGCCCCCCGCCACTGGGGCCCGGCGCGCCCCCCGTACGGCGCCTGGAGGCGTTCGGGACCACCACCCTCCGGCACCTGGCGGCCCACCGGGATCTGCTGCTGGCCGCCGAGCAGGAGGCGTCCAGACGCCACGACTCCCCGCCCCACCGCGTACGCCGCGCCCATCTCGCCATGCTGCTGCGGGAAGCCGGGGCGGGCGGCGACACCGAGCTGCTCGCCCACACCCTCGCGGCCTATCTGGACGTGACACTCCTCAACCACCTCACCCGGCAGCGCGGCATGGCGCTGGAACGCCTGGAGGACGGCTGGCTGGACCTGGTGGCCCGCGTCGTCCGCCGCTGACCGCCGGGGTCCGGGGTCCGGGGTCCGGGGTCCGCCCTACGGTCCGGCCCCGGCCGTACCGCGTCCGGCCGCGACGGCCTCCCGCAGCGCCGGGGCGGTCTCCCGGGCGAAGGCCTCGAGCTGCGCCGGGTCGTCGGAGCCGAGGACGAACGTGCTGACCCCGTCCTCCAGGGCCAGGGGCAGCAACTGCTCGGCCCATCCGGCGACCGGTCCCCGCAGCGGCCCCTCGGGGCCCGCGGCCACGAGGTTGAGCAGCCGGCGGATCCGGCGCGGGTCCCGGCCGGCCGCGACGGCCGCCTCGTCGATGATCCCGTTGCCCCGGGCGAGGTCCGCCGGGCGGAGGTAGCCGAGGCTGGGCAGCCAGCCGTCGGCCCGCTCACCGACCAGCCGCAGCATCCGCGGCTTGTACGCCCCGAGCCAGATCGGCACCTCGTGCGCCGGCGCCGGACCGCGTTTGGCCCCGACGACCCGGTAGTGGTCGCCGGCCACCCGCAGCGGGCGGCGCTCCCCGGCGTCCCAGATCCCCCGGATCACCTCGATGGCCTCGCCCAGCGCCGCGACGCTCTCCCCGGGGGTCAGCCGCCGCCCGCCCATCGCCTCGATGGCGTCCCAGAAGGCCCCCGCCCCCAGGGCCAGTTCGACCCGCCCGCCGGAGAGCAGGTCCAGGCTCGCCACCGAGCGGGCCAGCACCGCCGGCGGGCGCAGCGGGAGGTTCAGCACGTTGCCGGACAGCCGTACGCGCCCGGTCCGGGCGGCCACCCAGCTCAGCAGCGTCCAGGTGTCCAGATGGCCCGGCTGGTAGGGGTGGTCCTGGAAGGTGACCAGGTCCAGTCCGGCGCGCTCGCTCAGCAGGGCGAGTTCGACCACCTCCGCCGGCCGCCGGTTCCGCGGGGTGAGGAACGATCCGAACCGCAGGTCGTGTCCGTAGTCGGGCATGAACTCCTCCTGCCGGTGCCGCCCGGGCGCGTCCGCGCGCCGGGTTCCCCGCCGGAGGCGCGCCAACCACCCGGCCCGTCCGCCGCCCGGCGGACGGGCCGGTGCGGACGGGCCGGCTCAGTGGCCGCGGTCGATCCACTCCTGGAGGTGGGGGGCCTCGTCGCCGATGGTGGTGGAGTCGCCGTGGCCGGTGCGCACCACGGTCTCCGGCGGGAGGGTCAGCAGCCGGGTGCGGATGGACTCGACGATCGTCGGGAAGTGGGAGAAGGACCGCCCGGTGGCGCCCGGGCCGCCGGAGAAGAGGGTGTCGCCGGTGAAGACCGTGCCCAGGGCGGGGGCGTGGAGGCAGACCGCGCCGGGGGCGTGGCCGGGAGTGTGCAGCACGGTCAGCTCGGTGCCGGCCACGGTGATCGTCTGCCCGTCGGACAGTTCCCCGTCGGGTGCGCGGTCCGGGTGGGTCAGCTCCCACAGCGGCAGGTCGTCGGGGTGGAGCAGCACGGGCGCGCCGGTGGCCGCGGCCAGGGCGGGTGCGGCGTCGATGTGGTCGTCGTGGGCGTGGGTGCACACGATCGCGCGCAGGGTGCGGCCGGCGAGCGCCGCGGCGATGGCGTCGGCGTCGTGGGCGGCGTCGATGACGACCGCCTCGTTCTCGTCGCCGACGATCCAGACGTTGTTGTCCACCTCCCAGGTGCCGCCGTCCAGGGAGAAGGTGCCGGAGGTGACCAGGTGGTCCACGCGGGCGGTCACAGGACCACCACCGAGCGCAGGACGTCGCCGTGGTGCATCTTGCCGAAGGCCTCCTCGACCTGGTCGAGCCCGATGGTCTCGGTGACGAACGCGTCCAGGTCCAGGCGGCCCTGGAGGTGGAGGTCGACCAGCATGGGGAAGTCCCGGGAGGGCAGGCAGTCACCGTACCAGGAGGACTTCAGCGCGCCGCCCCGGCCGAAGACGTCCAGCAGCGGCAGCTCCAGCCTCATCTCGGGGGTGGGCACCCCCACCAGGACCACGGTCCCGGCGAGGTCGCGGGCGTAGAAGGCCTGCCGGTAGATCTCCGGGCGGCCCACCGCGTCGATGACGACATCGGCGCCGAAGCCGCCGGTCAGCTCGCGGATCGCCTCGACCGGATCGGTGGCGCGGGAGTCGACGGTGTGGGTGGCGCCCAGCCCCAGCGCCGTCTCCAGTTTGCGGTCGTCGATGTCGACCGCGACGATCCGTGACGCGCCGGCCAGGTTCGCGCCCATCACCGCGGCTCCGCCGACCCCGCCGCAGCCGATCACGGCCACCGAGTCGCCCCGGGTCACGCCTCCGGTGTTGAGGGCGGCGCCCAGTCCGGCCATCACCCCGCAGCCCAGCAGCCCGGCCACCGCCGGGGAGACGGACGGGTCGACCTTGGTGCACTGCCCGGCGTGGACCAGGGTCTTCTCCGCGAACGCCCCGATGCCCAGCGCGGCGGTCAGCTCGGTGCCACCGTCCTCCAGGGTCATCTTCCGCGTGGCGTTGTGGGTGTCGAAGCAGTACCACGGCCTCCCCCGGCGGCAGGCGCGGCACTGCCCGCACACGGCGCGCCAGTTGAGGATCACGAAGTCGCCGGGCGCCACCTCGTCCACGCCCTCGCCGACCGCCTCCACCACGCCCGCCGCCTCGTGCCCCAGCAGGAACGGGAAGTCGTCCGAGATCCCGCCCTCGCGGTAGTGCAGGTCGGTGTGGCACACCCCGCACGCCTGCACCTTCACCACCGCCTCCCCCGGGCCGGGATCCGGCACGGAGATCGTCTCCACGGTGACCGGCTGGTTCCTGCCCCGGGCGATGACCGCCCGCACCTTCTGTGACACGTCTGTGCCGCCTCTCCTGTGGTCTTCGGCCCGCCGCCCGGACGGTTCCCCGGGCGGCGGGGTGCCCTGCATCGTTACCCCGGACCGCTTCCGCCGACCCGCCGCGCGGCGGGCCCGGTCTCCGGGTGGGGGAACCGGCCGGACCGGATAGGTTCGGCCGTATGGAGGTACCGCCCGAGGACATCGACGAGTCCGCCGTGCGGCGCGCCCTGCGCGCCTGGGGCATCGACGCCGTGTCGGCAGCGTACGCGCCGGTCGGCTTCGGCGACCACCACTGGACCGCGGCCGGCGCCGACGGGCGGCGGTGGTTCGTCACCGTCGCCGATCCGGCCGGGAAGGAGTGGTGCGGCCGGGGCCGGGAGGCGGCCTTCCGCGGGCTGCGCCGCGCGATGGACACCGCGTCGGAGCTGCGGGCCCGGGCGGGGCTGGAGTTCGTGGTGGCGCCCCTGCGGAGTGCCGGGGGCGAGACGGTGCGCGGGCTCGGGGAGCGGTACGCCGTCAGTGTCTTCCCGTACGCCGACGGCCGCCCCGGCCGTTTCGGCCGGCCGCTGGCCCCCGGGCGGCGCGACCGGGTGGTGGAGACGCTCGCCGCGCTGCACCGGGCCGCTCCCCCGGCCCGGGCCCCCGTCCACCGGCCGGAGCTGCCGGGCCGCACCAGGCTGGCGGAGGCGCTCGACGGACTCGGCTCCCCCTGGCGGGGCGGCCCGTTCTCCGAGCCCGCCCGGGCCCTGGTCGCGGACCGCTCCCGCGCCCTGCGCCGGCGGCTGGCGGAGTTCGACCGGCGGGCCGGCGAGCTGCTGCGGAAGGCCCCGGAGCCCGTGGTCACGCACGGCGAGCCGCATCCGGGCAACCTGCTGTGGCGACCGGACGGCCGGCCGCTGCTGGTCGACTGGGACACCGTGGGGCTGGCGGTGCCCGAACGGGACCTGTGGCTGGTCGCCGACGGGCCGGACGGCCTCGAGCGGTACGCGGAGGCCACCGGCCGCGCCCCCGATCCGTCGGCCCTGGCGCTCTACCGTCTGCGCTGGGCCCTCGACGACCTGACCGCCTTCCTGGACTGCTTCCGCTCGCCCCACACCCGGACGGCCGACACCGAGACGGCCTGGCGGGGGCTGGCCGACACCGTGGCACGGCTGGCCGGGGACGGTGCCGCGCACCCTTAGCGGCGGTCCCGCCGCCCGCGCGGGTGCGGCCGTGCGGAAGTCCGGGGCAGCCGCCGGCGGCCCGGTGCTCCGCGCGGTGACGCCCCCGCCCCCCTTCGGCTAGGGTGATCGCGTCAACCGCAGTGGACGCGCCGGGAGGTGAGACCCATCAACGCCAGGTCCAACCGGGCGCTCCCGTCTCCCACCCCCGCGGCCCCCTCGGCGTAGGCGGCCCGGAGAGCGCCCTTCGGCATCCCGAAAGGCCACCGTGTCGTCCTCTCCCTCCTCCCGCCCCTCCTCCCCACCCTCCACGCTGTCTCCGTCCGCCGTCGCCGGCCGGCTCCGGGCCGGGGGCTGTGTCTTCGCCGAGGACGAGGCGCGGCTGCTGATCGCCGCGGCCCGCACTCCGGACGAGCTGGCCGCCATGGTGGAGCGGCGGGTCGCCGGCCTGCCGCTGGAGCAGGTGCTGGGCTGGGCGGAGTTCTGCGGGCTGCGGATCACCGTGGACCCGGGGGTGTTCGTGCCCCGGCGCCGCACCGAGTTCCTCGTCCGTACCGCCGCCGCCCTGGCCCGCCGCGACCGCGGCGGGGCCCCCGGCCCGGCCCGCACCGTCGTGGTCGACCTGTGCTGCGGCTCCGGCGCGCTGGGCGCCGCGCTGGCCGCCGTCCTGGAACGGGACGGGGTGCCCGTCGAACTGCACGCCGCCGACATCGATCCGGCCGCGGTGCGGTGCGCCCGCCGCAACGTCGCCGCCTTCGGCGGCCGGGTGTACGAGGGGGACCTGTACGCCCCGCTGCCGGACGCGCTGCGCGGCCGGGTCGGGGTGCTGGTCGCCAACACCCCCTACGTGCCCACCGGGGAACTCGGGCTGCTGCCCCCGGAGGCCCGGGTGCACGAGCCCCGTACGGCACTCGACGGCGGTACGGACGGGCTGGCCGTGCAGCGGAGGGTGATCGCCGCCGCCCGGCGGTGGCTGGCACCGGGCGGACGGCTGCTGGTCGAGACGGGCGGGCACCAGGCGGCCCGGACGGCGGCGGCCGTCGCCCGCGGCGGGCTGGTCCCCGAGGTGACCGGCTGCGGGGAACTGGAGGCCACCGTCGTCGTCGGCACCCGGCCGGCCGCCGCGGGATGACCGCGCCCGGGCGCGGCGGAGGGCCGGGACGCCCCTCGCGGGGTGTCCCGGCCCTCCTGTCAGGCGGTCCGGAGCGGTTCCGGCGGTGTGGTGCGGTGTGTCAGGTCACCTCACTTCACCGTGCACTTCTGCCCGTTCAGGGAGAAGGACGCCGGGTCGGCCGCCTGGCCGCCGGCCGTGCCGTTGAAGCCGAAGCTCACGGTCGTGCCCATCGGGATGCTGGTGTTCCACTGCGCGGGCTTGGCCACGACGTCACGACCCGTCTGGGTCACCTCGGCGCTCCATGCCTGGGTGATCTTCTGGTCGTCGGGGAAGGCCCAGGCCAGCTCCCAGCCGCTGAGCGTGGCGGCCCCGGTGTTCCGCACGGTCACCGTGCTGCTGAAGCCGCCGCTCCAGCGGTTCGAGGCGTACTCGACCTCGCAGGAGGCCGTCTCGCCCGGCTCCTCACCGGGGTTCTCGCCCTGGTCGCCGCCCTGGCCGAGGTCGTCCGCGTAGGAGGCGATCCAGGCCAGCGGGGCGTTCCAGTTGATGGTGATCTCGTTGGTGGCCCAGGACTCGATGTCGTCGATGTAGCACATCGCCGGGGCGCAGCCCTGGAGCTTCTCCTGGGCGACCGGGTCCTGGATCTCGACGTTCGGACCGCCCGCGACCGAGCCGGGTGCCGGGTTGGGCAGGTCGGGGTCGAGCTGGTTGGCCCAGAACCGGTGGTGCTGGTTGCGGGAGTCCCGCTCGCCGTAGCCGGTGACGTACGACTGGTTGAGCGGGTTGCGGCCCAGCAGGTAGTCCAGGCCGCGCAGCACCGCGTCGCGGTAGGCGGTCTCACCGGTCAGGTCGTGCGCGGTGGCCAGGACGACCATGTTGTTGAGCACCTGGCTGTTGGAGCCCCACACGTAGTGGTTGTTCTCCGGGGCGTAGGGCACGCCGTAGGCGGCGCCGCGGGAGTCGGCGGCGTAGCCGTCGGCGGCCTCGGTGACCATCTCGCGCACCTGCCGGAGCTGGGCGTCGGTGAGGTCGTTGGGCACGGTGGCCAGACTCAGGGCGCCCAGACCGGCGGTCGCGCCCCAGGACATGCCGCCGCGCGGGAAGACGGCCCCGGTGTCGCCGTGCAGCTCGGAGTTCAGGACCTCCTGGCGGTAGGCGTCCTTGCCGGTGGTGACGAACAGTTCGGCGGCCGCCCAGTAGAACTCGTCGCTGACCTCGTTGTCGCTGTACGCGCCGCCACCGGTGCCGTCGTTGGGGTCGGCGAGCATGTCCGGGTGCGCCTTGGCGGCGGCCCAGGCGGTCTCGGCGGCGTCCAGGCAGCGGGCGGCGAAGTCCGCGTCGTACTCCTCGAACAGGCGGGCGCACTGCGCGGCGGAGGCGGCCACGTTCAGGGTGGCGGCGGTGGACGGCGGGTGCAGCTCGCGGGGCTGCGGGTCCTCGTGCGGGAGCAGCGGCAGGCCCGTCCACTCCCGGTCGTGGATCTTGTGGTGCGCCATGCCGGCGAGCTCCTCGCCCTCGGGCACCATCATCTTCATCAGGAAGTCCAGCTGCCAGCGGGCCTCGTCCAGGATGTCCGGGACGCCGTTGCCGCGCTCGGGCACCCGCAGCTTCCCGTCGCCGAGCTTGTCGCCGCCGGTGTTCTCGGTGGTGAGGGTCCGCTCGAAGTTGGACATCACCTGGGCGACGGAGATGCCGCCGTTGACGACGTACTTGCCGTGGTCACCGGCGTCGTACCAGCCGCCGGAGACGTCGAGGGTGTAGTCGCACACGCCCTCCTGGCAGGGCACCTCCAGGTCGCCCTGGTTGGGCTCCACGCCCACGTGGCCGGCCGGGCGGGCGTACTCCTCGCCGACGAGGTCGGCCTCGATCTCGATGCCGCTGCGGTTGTGGTAGAAGTACGCGAGCGCGTCCGAGCGCAGCGAGGAGTACAGGTCGTCGCCGATGTCGAACGGCTCGCTGGTCTCGCCGTCGACGCTGATCGTGTAGCCCTCGCCGGCCTCGGTGAAGTCACTGAAGTCGAAGGTGTGGACGTTCTGGAACGAGGTCGGGTCGGTGCCCTGGGGCTCGGTGGTCCCGGACGCCTGCTCGCTGCCGTCGGCGTCCTTCAGGGTCCAGGTCAGCGGCTCGGTCTTCTCCGTCACGAAGGTGCCGCTCTTGGGGCCCTCGGTGAGGTAGCCGACCTGGTTGACCCGTACCGGTGAGCCGGTGTCGGGCTCGTACCTGGGCGGCTCGGCGCCGCCGCGCAGCGAGACGTCGTCCACGCAGAAGGTGTACGCCTCGTCGCTGCCGCCGATCTGGAAGGCCAGCTGGGCGGCCTCGTGGTCGGCCTTGGCGGTGAAGACGTGGGTGAAGGTCTGGGCCTCCTCGGTGATCCGGTCCGGCGCGGCGAGCTCCGTGGCCCACGGTTCGACGGCCATCTGCACGTTGGTGCGGATGGTGACCGGTGAGGTGGCGCTCGCGGTGTAGGACAGCTCGTAGCCCTCGCCGAGGGTGAGGGGGAGGTCGTTCTGACCGACGATGGCGTCCCACGGGTTCTGGGTGCCGGCGGGGACCTCGGCGCACAGCCGCCCGTCGACGACGCGTGCGGGGCTGTTCTCCGTGGACCACCATCCGGTGGTGCCGGCGGCGAAGTCGCCGTTGGTGATCAGCTCGGGGCCGTCCGCCGACTCGGCCGCGAGGACGGGCGCTGCTAAGGCGCCGGCCAGCAGTCCGGCGACGGCCAGCACGACCGGCGCGCGGCGCCTGCCGCGGCGTGGCGGGCCCGACGCGTGGGGCTGACGGGACGGATGGGATGTCACAGTTCGGTCCTTCCGGCGTGGGGAAACGGGCAGGGAACAGTGCGACAACATGCCGGGACAGCACTCCGACGTGGGGGGTGGGAGCGCTCCCATGCATCGTGGAGTGCGCGGCACAGGGCGTCAAGATGCGCGACGGCACTAACAGTTCCGCGCACCGGGCGCGCCGGCCTCCCGCCGCTCAGCCGGGACCGGCCCGGGTCCGTCCGCCGTACGGCGCCGGACGGCGGACGGACCCGGAGTCCCCCGCGGCCGTCAGCCCAGCGGGGCGGCGGCGCGGGAGCGGCGGCTGCGGGTGCCGGGCACGGGACGCCGGGTGGCGGGCGGCTGCGCGGCCAGCCGGCGCCGCACCCCGCGCACCAGCCGCTCCGCCGTGAAACCGGCTCCGTGGACGAACCGCATGGCGGGGCCGAAGGACGGCGCCGTGAGCAGCCCGGCGAAGAACAGCCCCGGCAGGGAGGACTCGAAGCAGCCGCCCACCTCCGGCGCCCGGCTCGTGCCGGCCGTCCGCAGCACGCCGCGGACGGCCGGGTCCAGCAGTTCCAGCCGCCCGACGTCCGGCCGGAAGCCGGTGGCGGCCACCACGTGATCGGTCTCCAGGGCGGTGACCGTCCCCCGGCTGCTCTCCAGGGTCAGCCGCACCGTCCCGCCGGTCTCCACCGCCGCCCGCAGCCGGTGTCCGAGCAGTACCGGGATCCTGCTCTCGACGCGGTCGCGCAGCCACCAGGCCCCGGCCGGGCCCAGGGCCGTGTCGGCGATCCGCGCCCGCAGCCCGCCGGGCAGCCGGCGCACCGCCCAGGGCAGCTCGGCCCACACCCAGCTGGACCAGCCGGTGCCCAGCCCGCTGTGCGGCTCGCGCAGCGAGCGCAGCGGGCCGCGCCGCAGGGGCTGCGGCGGGGTGTTCCAGTTGACGCGCTCGGCGCGGGCCACCACCCGGGGATGGGCACCGCACTCGGCCAGCAGCGCGGCGGTCTCCAGGGCCGCCTGCCCGGCACCGAGCACCGTGACGTCCCGGCCCCGGAAGACGGACAGGTCGCGGTGGTGGCTGCTGTGCGTGGCCAGTTCACGGGGCAGTGCGCGCAGCGCCCCGGGGACGTGGACGAACGGCATCACCCCGACCGCCAGGGCGACGGTCCGCGCCCCGTGCGCGACGCCCTCCGCCGTCTCCACCAGGAAGCCGTCCGGTCCGCGCCGCACACAGACGATCCGCTCCTCGTCGACCCGCGGTACGGCCCGCTCGCCGAACCACAGCCCGTAGTCGGTGAAGACGTCGAGCGGCAGCGGTCTGCCGTGCTCGGCGCGCAGCCCCCGCCGGGCGCAGTAGGCGGCCAGGGTGTGCGCCCCGGCCGGGTCGGACAGGTTGGAGGACCAGGGTTCCGACTTCAGGAACATCCCCTCGGGCATGTGGTCGCGCCAGGAGGCCATCGGCCTGCCGAACGTGCGCACGGTGATTCCGGCCGCCGCCGCGTGGGCCGCGATCGACAGTCCGTAGGGGCCCGCGCCCACCACTACCAGGTCGTACATGATCGTTCCTGCTCTCTTGTCGTGCGGGAGGGTGTCGTTCGGGGGCGCCGGGGCCGCGGGCGACGGCGGCGTCAGGAGGGCTCCGGCCGGGCCGGTTCCGCCGCCGGCACGGCCCGGCGCTGCCGGGGTGGGTGCAGGACGTGCCACCGGGTGCGCCGCAGCGCCTTCCAGCCGCCCTGTCCGAGCCAGGCGGCGGTCATGGCCAGGAAGGGCGCCGGGTCGTCGGGGGCGAACCAGGCGGTCTCCATGTCCCGGCGGACGTCCCGGTCCGGACGCGTACGGGCGCGCCGGGCGGCGGGCGGCCCCGGCGGCGAGGACAGCGAGGACAGCAGAGCGTAGTTCTCCACCACGAACGTCCGGCCCGGCACGGGACCGGCCGGGGTGACGGCCCGTCCGGTGAGATCCAGGTGCAGGGCCCGTACGACGTCCAGCCCGGACCGGTCGGCGAACAGCCGGAACTGGGCGCCCGGGCGCGGATTGAAGTCGAGCAGCTGGTAGGTGCCGGTGCCGGTGTCGAACCGGAAGTCCAGGTCGAGGATGCCCCGGTAGCCCAGGTGCCGGGCCAGCCGGTGGGCGGCCTGCTCCACCTCGGGGTTCGGCAGCCACCGGCCGACGGCCGTCAGACCCGCGTCCACCGGCCAGGCCCGCTCCTTGCGCCCGGTGCCGCCGGCCGGGCAACTCCCGTCGGCGGTGAAGCAGCCGTGGAAGAACCAGTCGGTGCCCCGGCCGCCGGGCACCCGCCGCTGCAGCAGCAGCGGACAGCCCGCCTGTGCGGTACGCGCGTACAGGGCGCGGGCCTGGTCGGCCGTCGTGACCACGGTGGTGCTGCGCAGCCCGCTGCCGCCGGGCAGCAGCCAGGGGCGGCTCCACTTGGCCACCAGGGGCAGTCCCAGCTCCACCGCGGCGGCGGCCGCCTCGTCGGAGCTGCGCGGCACCACGGTCGGCGGGTGCGGCACTCCCAACTTCCGGCACAGTCCGGCGAGTTCCGCCTTGTCGGCCACCCGCCGCGGCAGTCCGGGCGGCTGGGCGGGCAGCAGGAAGCGCCCGGCGAGCCGCCCGGCGAGCCGGGCGGCGGCGATGGCACCCAGATCGTCCATCGGGATCAGGACGGACGGCCTGCCGATGCGACCGGAGATCGTGCGGAGCGTCTGTTCGAGCCGGCCGTCCGACATCACGCCGTCGGTGCCGGACGGGAGGCGGCCGCCGTCCCCGCCGTCCACCGGCAGCCGGTGCCCCTGGCGCAGATGGCGGGATCGGCTGATGGGGCCGTACGGGGACTCCACGACGGCGTGCACCTCGACACCGGCACGGCCCAGGGACCTGATGGCCCCCAAGGTGCCGTGGTGGAAGGGGTTCTGGTCCAGTCTCAGCAGCAGTACGGGTACGTCGGTGTCGAGCGGTGGCGGCATGGGCACGGGAATTCCTCGGTTCTCCCTGGTGGTTTCCGGACGGTTTTCCGGTGGGGCGCCGGTGGCGCCCCGGATTTCCTCCGGCCCGCTGGTCCGAGCGGGCGACGAAAACAGCGAACGGGTTATCAGAAAGCAGTCGGGCGGCCGATTTCGCAGATCCTCCGATTAGTGTCTGAATTCCGGGGGGAATTCGCGCGGGGGCGGGGAGGGCGCGAGAAGGGTTCCGGTGAAGCGGCAAGGAGACACCATGCGCCAACGACACGGCGGACCGCGCGGGGCCGGACGGCACCGCAGGCCGGCGGCACCCGGGCGGCGCCGGAGGCTGACGACCGCCTGCGTCGGGGCCGCCGTCGCCGGAGCACTCGTCGCGGGCGGCGCCCTGGCGACCGACGTGCTGCGGGAGGACGGCCCGCGGCCCCGCCCGCCGCGGGCGTCGTCCGGCACCGCCGTGGGCGCCTTCCTCGGCTCGGACTCCGCGGGGGTCCGGCGGATCGCCGGACTGCAGAAGTGGCTCGGCGGCACGCGCCTGCGCGTGGGGCACACCTACCTGCCGGGCGACCGCTGGGTGAACATCGAGGGCAGGCCCGGCTTCCTGCGGCCCTGGGCACAGTGGCGGCGGGCCGAGGCCGACCGGCTGTTCGTGCTCAACGTGCCGATGCAGGAGCGCAACGAGGAGAACGTGCCCGACCACGAGGTGCGCCGGCTGCTCGCCCGGGGGGCCGGGGGCGAGTTCGACCACCACTTCCGCACCCTGGCCGGGCGGCTGGTATCGCTGGGGGTGCCCGACACGGTGATCGTGCTGGGCTGGGAGATGAACGGCACCACCTACACCCACCGCTGCGCGCCGGACCCGAAGGCGTGGAAGGCGTACTGGCGGCGCATCGTCACCGCCATGCGGTCGGTGCCCGGGCAGGAGTTCCGTTTCGACTTCGCCCCCAGCCGCGGCAGGGACGCCATCGGCTGGACGGAGTGCTACCCGGGGGACGACGTGGTGGACATCATCGGGATGGACTCCTACGACCAGCCGCCCGGCGAGACCTTCGACGACCAGGTGAACCAGCCCTACGGTCTGCGGCACCAGGTGGAGTTCGCCGCCGCGCGCGGAAAGCCGGTCTCCTACCCCGAGTGGGGGCTGTTCCGCCGGGGCGACAACCCCCAGTACGTGCGCCGCATGCTGGAGTGGATCGAGGAGCAGAAGCCGCTGTACCACACCATCAGCGACTACTGCCCCCACGGGGTGTGGCGCTGCGCGGAGCATCCGAGGTCCTCCGCGGTGTTCCGGTCGGCGCTGCGGCCGGGGCCGGGCGGGCCGCCCCGGCCCGGCCGGCCGGAGTACTGCCTGGACCTGGAGGACTGGCTGGGTGCCTGGTTCGGCGGACGGCGGCTGTGTGTGACCCTCTCCTCGCGGGAGGGGGGCCGGTGACGGGCCGGCCGGGGCGCGCACCGCTCGCCGCCGCGGCCCGCCCGGCCGCCTGACGAGGGCATCCGCCGGGGCGGCGCGTACCGCCCTCACCGCACCCCGGCCAGGATCGCGCGCCAGCGGTTCAGCCGGGACCACCAGACGCCCGGCACGGGGCCCCGGCCGCGTACCGCTCCGGCCAGCCGGACGCGGGCGGCCCACCGGGCGGCGTGGAGCCGCAGGGCCGGGGCCATGACGGGGCGGGCCAGCAGCAGCCGCCGGTTGGTGACGGTCTCGGGCCGCCAGTGGAGCTTGTACGGTTCGGTGCCGCGCAGCAGGCCGATCACTCCGCGGCCGGTCGCGGCGGCGTACTCCGCGTCGTGCCGCAGCAGCATGGCGGAGACGTCGACCCGGGCGCGCAGCCCGGGGTGGGCGCCGTGGAGGTAGCCGCCCAGGAAGTCCTCCGAGAGCAGGACGGCGTCGACGGCCACCACCCTGCCGTCCAGCCGGTACTCGGTGACCCGGGCGGTGCCGTCGCGCACCATCGCGGTCAGGGCCCGGACCAGATGCCCCGCGAAGCGCGCTCTGAGGTGCTCTGGGGTGATCCCGCGGCCCCGCCACTGCAGGACGTGCAGCCTCAGCAGGACGGCGACCGCGGCGGGCACCTCCCCGGCGGGCACCGCCCGGTGCTCGACGCCCGCGCGGTCGAGCCGGCGGACCTTGCGGCGCAGCCGGCGGGCACTGGTGCGGGGCAGCCGGGCGAGCAGCCCGTCCAGGGGGAGGCCGGGGAGTTCCAGGCACGCCGAGTCCGCCAGTTCGCGCCGGGGGCCGGACCAGTGCCGGTACAGCCGCTCGGCGCAGCCCCCGGGGCGCACCTCCCGCAGGTCCACCACGGCGGTACGGGCCGCCCGGCGCAGCCCCGCGGCGAGCGCGGCGGCCGCGGCGTCGGCACAGGAGTCGTCCAGCAGCACGTCGCAGTGGTCGGAGATGCCCGTGCCCAGCGGGACCAGGACGGGGAACGGCCGGAAGGCCAGCATCAGCGGCGCGGCGCCGACCAGTTGTCCGGCCCGGTGCACCAGCACCAGGCGCAGCCGCCCGGGCAGACCGTAGGACAGCCACCACGAGTGCAGCCAGGGGTGGGTCTGGAAGGGCGTCGCGGCGCGGCAGCGGCGGTGCAGGTCGGCCCACCGCGGGCCCAGGGCGGCGAAGCGCGCCGGATCGCGGCACAGGGTCACGGACAGCGCGGTGGCCGGTTCCGGGCCGTTCGCGGGCGGGGCGTTCGCGGGCCGGGCCGCCGCGGCGGGTGCCGGGCCGGTCACCGGACGGTCCGGCGGGTGCGCTGTCCGCGACCGCCCCGCGCCTTCGCGGCGGACGCGGCGGCGGGCACGGCGGCGGGGGCGGCGGCGGGCGCGGGGTCGCCCGCCGTGCCCCGGTCCGCCGCGGTGCCGTCCCCGGCGGTATCGGCGCGCGTATCGGCGCGCGTATCGGCGGGCCCCGGCGGCACGGGCCGGCGGTGGTCCGGACCGGGGGCGGGTGCCGGTACGCCGGGGAGCGCCGCCGCCGTCCGGCGGGGACGCGGCGCGGCGAGGAGGGCGAGGGCTCCGACGAGCCCCCCGGCGCAGCCGCCCACCGCGGCGGCGAGCGCCGGGGAGGGCGAGGTGGGCTCGTCGGGGGCGAACGCCGAGGAGAACGACGACAGCCGCACCCCGGTGCCGTCGGCGGCCCGGTTGCCGGTCCGGGTCAGGGCGTCGGCCACCGCGTTGGCGACGGCCGCGGCGCGGTCGGGGTGGGAGGCGGTCCCGGTGATCTCCACCATGGGGGCGTCCGGCGAGGTCGCCGCCCGTACGGCGCTCCGCAGTTCGCGCACCGGCATCCTCGCCGTCTCCCCCGCCGCGGCCAGGACGGTGCCCTCGGTGGCGACCCGGCCGTACGCCTGGGCGAAGCCGAGGGCCGCCGTCGCGTCGGACCGCTCCCCGGGGACGACGACCACATAGCTGGTCGCGGTGTACCGGGGGGTGGCGAGCGTCCCGTAGGCCGCCCCGCCGAGCAGCCCCAGCAGGGCGCCCAGGGCCAGCGGCCACCAGGCGGGCGGTGCCGGGCCCCACCGCGCGGGGCGCGGGAACCGCGGCGGGCCGGCGGACCGGGAGGGCTCCGCGGACCGGTCCGCGGGCTCCGTGGGCTGGGCAGTGGGCCGCCTGGTCAATGCGGTGCTCACCTCTTCGTCCTCGTCGTCTTCGGCGGTGTCTTCAGTGGTGTCTTCAGTGGTGTCCTCGGCGGCGTTCCCGGCGGCGTTCTCGCCGGGTTCGCCGGCGCGGGCAGGACGGGCAGGCGCAGGGTGAGCGTGCGCTCGGCGCTGCGCCCGTGGAGGTCCTCGTACAGGTCCATGAGCAGATCGGCGCTGCGCGCGACGTCGTAGTGGCGCACGGCCTCGCAGACCGGCGCGCGGCGCCGCCCGGCCGGTACCGACGAGGGCTCCCGCAGCGCCGCCGCCAGGCTCTCCGCCCCCGGCCGCACACGGTGCGCCCCGGGCGCCTGTCCGGCGGGCAGCTCGTCGATCGCCGGGCAGGTCACATGGAGCACGGGCAGCCCGGCCGCCAGCGCCTCCAGCACGGCCAGCCCGAAGGACTCCTCGGCGGACGGCGAGACGAAGACGTCCATGGCGCTGAGCAGTCCGGGGATGTCCGGTCCGGCGCCCGGCCCGGTGCCGTCCCCGCCCCCCACCGCTCCCCCGCACTCCCCCAGCAGCCGGACGCGCTCGGCGATGCCGAGCCGGTGGGCCAGCCGCCACAGCCGGGACCGCTCCGGGCCGTCGCCGGCCAGCACCAGATGGGCCCCGGGCAGCCGCGCGACGGCCCGGAGCGCCACGTCGAAGCGCTTGCCGGGCACCAGCCGGCCGACTCCGCCGACCACCAGGGCGTGGGCGGGCAGTTCCAGCCGGGTGCGCACGGCCGCCCGCGCGATGGGGTCGAAGCGGAAGCGCGCGGCGTCGATGCCGTTGGGGACGACCCGGATCCGGGAGCCGGGCACGCCCCAGTGCCGCAGCCGGGCGGCGACGGTGGCGGAGACCGCGACGGTGGTGGTGCCCAGCCGCTCGGTGGCCAGGTACAGGGCACGCACCCCCGGGGTGAGCGGACGGCCCTCGATCAGCCGCTCGCCCAGCGAGTGCTCGGTGGCGACCACGGTCCGCACCCCGGCCAGCCGGGCGGCGAGGCGGCCGTAGACGCAGGCCCGGTACAGATGGGTGTGGACGATGTCGTAGCGGCCGGCGCGGATCAGCTCCACCAGCCGGGGCAGGGCGGCCAGATCGCGGTTGCCTCGCATGCCCAGGCAGGTGACCCCGGTGCCGTCGGCCTCGATGCCGTCGGCGACCGCGCCGGGGTTGGTGAGGGTGACGACGTCGCAGCAGATCGGCAGCCGGCGCAGCAGCAGCCGCAGTTGCTGCTCGGCGCCGCCCGCGCCCAGCCCGGTGATGACGTGCAGCACCCTCATCGGCCGGCCCCGGTGAGTCCGGTGCGGAAGCCGCCGGCGGCCGGTGCGGCGGCGGGACCGGGCACGGGGCGGCGGCGCAGCGGGTGCAGCAGCCGTTTGACGTGCAGCCGCCAGGCGGTGTCCGCCTCGCCGACGTGCACCCGGGGCAGGGCGTACGTCCCGGTCAGCGGACCGGGGTCGATGGCGCAGGCGTAGCCGTAGCCCGCCGCGCGCACGGCCCGGGCCACCCGGCGGTCGACGGTGCCGTAGGGGTAGCAGAACCCCGGCACGGGGCGTCCGGTGAGCTCCTCCAGCAGCCGCCGGCTGCCCTCGGTCTCGCGCCGCAGGGCCTCGTCGCCGATCCCGGTCAGCTCGATGTGGAGCATCCCGTGGGAGCCGATCTCCATTCCGGCGCCGACCGCCGCCCGGATCCCGGTCTCGGTCAGCAGCGGCTTGCGTGGACCGAGCGGGTCCCACTCGTTGCCGCCGCCGAGCCGGCCGGGCAGGACGAACACGGTCGCGGTGCAGCCGTGGCGGCGCAGCAGCGGTACGGCCTCCCCGATGAAGTCGGCGTAGCCGTCGTCGAAGGTCAGGCCGACCAGGCGGGCGCCCCGTCCGGCGGCGCGCTCGCGCAGCAGCTCGCCCACCCCCACGCCGCGCAGGCCGCGCCGCCGCAGCCAGCGCAGCTGGCGGTCCAGCCGGGCCGGAGAGACGGTGACGCCGTAGGGGTCCTCGGTGCGTTCGGCCACCGAGTGGTACATCAGCAGCCAGGGGCGCGCCGGGCGGGGCCGGCCCGGCGCGGCGGACGGGGCGGGTGCGGACGTCGGATCAGCGGGCATGTCGGAACCTTCGTGTGACGGCGGTGAGCAGCTGGGGTACTTCGGGGGCGCGGACGGCGAGCGCCACGGCGGTGAAGACGGCCGGGACGACCAGGCAGCCGGCCAGGACGGTGGGGAGCGGGGCGGGGACGAGCCGGGCCGCGGCCCAGCCGGCCGCGCAGGCGGCCGCGGCGGCCGGCACCAGCCGGCCCAGGCCGGCCGCCACCCGGCCCACCCGGACGGGGAGCACCCGGGTGCCCAGGCCGTGCAGGAGCAGCAGCGCGGTGGCGGTGATCCCGGCGGCGTTGGCCGCGGCGATGCCGTGGACACCCCAGCGGGGCGCGGCCAGCGCCCCTGCCCCGACCGTCAGCAGCAGGCCGACGGCCATCGCCCCGGCCGGGTACCAGACGGGCCGGGCGGCGGCGAAGAACGGCCGCACCAGGGCACCGGCCAGGCAGTGGCCGAGCAGACCGAGGGCGTACACCCGCATGACCGAGGCCGTGGCGGCGGTGTCCGCCGCGCCGAACGCCCCGCGTTGGAAGAGGAGTTCGATGATCTGGGGGGCGTAGGCGATCACGTAGGCGGCGCCGAGCAGCACCACCACGGCGGCCAGCACCAGATCGCGCTCCACCCGGGCCCTGGCCCGCTCGGTCCGGCCGTCGGCCATGGCGCGGGCGACCAGCGGGAAGGTGACGGTGCACAGCAGCAGGGAGAAGGTCATCGGCAGCTGGGCGACCTTCTGGGCGTAGTTCAGGTGCGAGATGGCGCCGGGCGGCAGCGAGGAGGCCAGGAAGCGCTCGACGAGCACCTGGGACTGGCGGGAGAGGGCGAAGACGGCCACCGGCGCGAGCACCGCGCCGCCCACCAGCACCGCCGTGCGCGGACCGGTGCCGCGCCGCCGCCCGCCGCGCCGCGGGCGCGCGCCCGGACGTACGGACAGGCGTACGGACAGGCGTACGGCCGGGCGCATGGGCAGCCGCCGCCAGAACGCCGGGAGCTGGACGAGGACCATCGCGGCGCTGCCCGCGGCCACCCCGAGCGCGGCGGCGCGCACCCCCCACCGGGCGTGCAGAACGAGGACGGCGGCGATGATCGTGAGGTTGTAGGCCAGATAGACGGCCGCCGGGGGGACGAAGCTGCGGTGGGCGCGCAGCGCCGCGCTGAAGTACCCGGCCGTGCCGAAGCCCAGCACGGTCAGGGCGGTCAGCCGGGTG
Source organism: Streptomyces rubellus (assembly GCF_036323805.1). Lineage (NCBI taxonomy): Bacteria > Bacillati > Actinomycetota > Actinomycetes > Kitasatosporales > Streptomycetaceae > Streptomyces > Streptomyces rubellus. The sequence goes on along the minus strand of NZ_JAZDCX010000031.1, from coordinate 11,190 downwards.
CACTCCACCGCCAGGGCCGGATCGGCCAGCCCGGGCGCGAGGCCGCGCACCAGCAGGGGGGCCAGGAGCGCGGTCGCCCCGGCGGCGCACGCCAGTGCCAGCAGCAGCCGGGGCAGCGTCGCCGCCAGCAGGGCCCGTACGGGATCGGGGGCGGGGCCGGAAGCGGGTTCCGGCCCGCCGCCGCGTGCCGCGGCCCGGCGGGAGAGCGCGAGGCTGAACGCGGGCACCAGCACCAGGGCCATGGCGTCCTCGATGAGGAGGGTCGCGGCGAACTCCGGGACCGTCCAGGACACCAGGAACGCGTCCGTGTCGCTGCCCGCCCCGAACAGGTGGGCGACGGTCTGGTCCCGCACCAGGCCGAGGAAGGAGCCCGCCGCCGTCAGGACGGCGGTGGCGCCGGCGGCCCGGGCGACGAACCGGCCGCCCGGTGCGCGGTCCGCCGGCGCGTGCGGACCGGGGGGCGGCGGGGGCGCGGTGGGTGCGGTGGTCACCTGGCGTCCGTCCCCTTCCCGGCGGGTTCCCCGCCGCCCCGCGCCGCCCGTACCGCCGCCCCCGGTGCCAGTGCCCACCAGGCGGCCAGTCCGAAGGCCACGGCGGTCAGCACGGTCGAGGGGCCGCCGATGTCGGCGTACAGGAAGTCGGTGAGGTGCAGGACCAGCAGGCCGACCGCGGCCAGCCCGCAGTCGGTGCCCCGGTCGCCGTACGGCCCCGCGTCCGGCCCGGGTGCCGGGTCCGCCGTCCGGATCCGGCGCAGTCGCCGCACCCCGAGCACCAGGAGCGCCGCCCAGCCGCCGAGGACGGCGGTGGCGCCGGCCAGCCCCTGCTCGGCCAGGACGAGCAGGTACATGTTGTGCGGGGACAGCAGCGGCTGGCGGTGGAAGTCCCGCCCCGCCCCGGCGGTGTCGCTCGCCGAGGACAGCGCGAGGGAGGCATGGGTGTCGCGGTGTCCGGCGAAGCCCCGGGGCCCCACCCCGGTCACCGGATCCGCGCGCCACATCGCCACGGACGCGGCCCACAGGGCGTAGCGGTCGGTCACCGAGCTGTCGGGGGCGTCGGCCACCTCGGTGATGCTGCCCGCCCGCCGGGCGAGCTGCTCGCCGCCCGTCCCCGCGCCGCCGGCCAGGACCGCTCCGGCGGCCGGCGACACCACCAGCAGTACGGCCAGCAGTACGGCCAGGGTGCGCAGTGCCGTCCGCGCCCCCGCCAGGAACAGCACCGCCGTACCGGCCACCGCGGTGGACAGCCACGCCCCCCGGCTGAAGGAGAGTGCCAGCGGCACCAGCAGGACGGCCGCGGACGCGAGCGCCGCGGTCCGCAGCCGGCGGGACGTGCCGGGCGGCGGGGCCAGGCCGAGGGCCAGGGCCGCGACGACGCCGCAGGAGACGGCCGACGACATCCCCATGACGTCCAGCGGTCCGAAGGTGCCCACGGCGCGGACGTTCTCCCCCTGGTAGGAGGCGCCGGTCCCGGTGAGGTACTGGTGGACGCCGACCGCGCCCTGCACCAGGGCGACCGCCACCAGGGCGGCGAGGACCAGCCGGGCGCACCGGTGCGAGCGCAGCACCAGCACCAGGGCGGCCGGAACCAGCACGAAGACCTGGAGCAGCCGTACGAGGCCGGGCAGCGCGGCCGCCGGATCGTGGGCGGCGACGGCCGACAGCGCGAACGCGGCGGCGGGGACCGCCAGTACGGCGACGGCCGTACGGTCCAGGGGCCGGTCCCGGGCGCGCAGCACCAGCAGCGCGCAGCACAGCACCAGGATCCCGGAGGCGGCGTCCGCGGCGGTGGCACCCGTGCCCGCGGCACCGGGGGCGGGCTCGGTCCCGGCGGGTACGCACACCAGCGCGACGGTGGCGAGGACGGGCAGCACCGGCCAGTGGGCGGCGGCTGCCCGGAGCCGGCCCGGTGCTCCGTCCCGGGTGCTCTCCCACCGGTCCGGCCGGCCGGACCGCCGCTCGTCCCGCAGCCCGTCCCGGGTCCGGCCGTACGCGGCCGGGGCGGCGGGGGCGGGGGCGGCCGGGGGCACCTCAGCGCCCTCCCAGCCGGAGCACGGAACCGGCGGTGCGCAGCAGGAGCCCGATGTCCTGCCACAGCGACCAGGTGTCGATGTAGTGGTTGTCGAACCGCGCCCGGTCCTCGATGGAGGTGTCGCCGCGCAGCCCGTGCACCTGGGCCAGTCCGGTGATCCCGGCGGGCATCCGGTGGCGGGCCGCGTAACCGGGGTGGAGCCGGCTGAACCGCTGGACGAAGTAGGGGCGTTCGGGCCGCGGGCCGACCAGGCTCATGTCGCCGCGCAGGACGTTCCACAGCTGCGGGAGCTCGTCGAGCGAGGTGCGGCGCAGCGCCCGGCCGACCGGGCTCATCCGCCGGTCGTCGGCGACGGACCACCGGGTCGCCGACTCGTGCTCGTCACGCGGGCGCAGGGTGCGGAACTTCAGCACGGTGATCGGACGGCCCGCCAGCCCGACACGCTCCTGGCGGAAGAGCACCCCGGGGCCGTCGGCGATCCGCACGGCGAGCGCGCAGGCCAGCAGCAGCGGCGCGAGGGCGACCAGGGCGGTGGCGGCGACCACCACGTCCAGGGCGCGTTTGCGGCGCGGTGTGCCGGTGCGGTGCCGGGGCGGCGGGTCCAGCCGGCGGCAGGCGAAACCCCACAGGTGGTCGCCGCCGCGGAGCCGCCCGGCGGTGTGCGGGGCGGACGGGCCGGCCAGCCACACGGTGCAGTCCAGTGCCGCCAGGAGCGGGACGAGTTCCGCGGCCGCCGGGTCGGAACGGGGGTCCTGGGTGAGCACCACGTCCCGCACGGCGTTCTGGACGGCGGCCCGGACGATGTCCTCCTGCCCGGTGAGCACCGGCACGGGGATGTCGCCGCCCGGTTCGGCGTCCGGCCCGGTGTCCGGCTCGGGAAAGGGATCGGGGAGGGAGTCGGCGCCCGGCTCACCGCCGGGATCGGCCAGGCCGACCGGGCGCATGCCGTACTCGGGGTGGGCGTGCAGGGCGGCGGTGATCCGCCGGGCGGTCCGGCCGGTGCCCACCACCAGGGTGGAGCGGGGCCTGCGGCGGCCGGCCCGGCGCAGCGCCAGCCGGACCGTACCGCGCGCGGCGCAGGCCAGCACCGTGTGGGCCGCCACCGCGACCGCCAGGGCCGTCCAGCCCAGGGCCCGGCCGGGGGCGGTGGCGGCGAGCAGCGCCGCCGCCACGCACCAGGCGAGCGCCGCCCTGCCGAACAGGGCGGGCAGCTCGTCGAGCGCGACGGCGGCCGGAGCGGTGCGGTACAGGCCGCCGTGCGCGTTGAGCGGGACCGCGGTCGCCGGCAGCACGGCCCACAGGACCGCCGCGCCGGGCGAGCCCGGCGCGGCGGTGGCCGCGGTGATCACGGTGACCGCCGCGACCGCCGCCAGGCAGTCGGCCGCCACGAGAGGGGCGGCGGTGCGGGGGCCGCGGCGGAGCCTGCGCGGCCGGGGCGGCATCCGCCGCGGGAACGGGCCGCGCCGCGGGGGCGCGGGGACCGCCGGGCGGACGGTGGACGGTGGCGGGGTGAGGACCTGGTTCGGGTGGGATGTCCCGGTGTTCTCCGCGGTCATCGCCTGGTGCGCTCCATGGGTGCGGGGTGGGGGTGAGGCTGGGACGGGGAGTGGGGCAGGGGGCGGGGAGGCTCTCCGGCGGTGCGGCGGCCGGGCGGTACGGCGGGCCGCCCGGCCAGCACCTCGTCGTACAGCTCCATGACCCGCGCCGCCGTCCGCCGTACGTCGTGCGCGGCCCGCACGTGCTCGCGGGCCCGCCGTCCCAGGCCGTCGCGCAGTTCCGGATCGGCCAGCAGGGCGGCCAGCGCGCCGGCCAGGGCACCGGGATCCTCCGGGGGGACCAGGCAGTGGCCGGCACCGCCCGGCGGGAGGCTCTCGGCGGCGCCGGCCACGTCGGTCACCACCACCGGGCGCCCGCAGGCCATCGCCTCCAGCGGGACGAGGGCCATGCCCTCCCAGCGGGAGGGCAGCACCACCGCGTCGGCCGCCGCGTACCAGGGCGCCGGGTCGGCGGCGGCCCCGGCGAACAGCACCCCTTCGGGTGCCGCCGCGCCCAGGGCCCGCCGGTCCGGACCGTCGCCGACCAGGACCAGCCGGGCGCCGGGGATCCGGGCGGCCACCTCAAGCCAGGCCCGCAGCAGGACGTCCTGGCCCTTCTGGCGGCACAGCCGGCCGACGCAGACCGCCAGCGGGGCGTCCGGCGGCAGCCCGCCGAGCCCGGGCAGGGCGGCCCGGACGGCGGCCCGGGCACCCCCGGCGGGACCGTCCGCCGGGCGGAAGCGTCCGGTGTCCACGCCGTTGGGCACCACCGCCCAGCGGGCGCGCACACCCGCCGCCGCGCCGCGCCGCCGCTCGTCCTCGCTGACGCACAGCACCCGGTCCGTCCAGCGGGCCGCCAGCCGCTCCCAGCGCCGGGCGAGGAGGGCGGTGGCACCGCCGACCGCCTCGAAGGACCAGGCGTGCGGCTGGTGGACGGTGGGGACCCGGCCGCGGACGGCCAGCCGGCCGGCCAGCCCCGCCTTGGCGCTGTGCGTGTGCACCAGGTCGGGGGCGGTGTGCCGGATCAGGCGGGCGGCCCGGGCGGTTTCCCGGCACAGGCCGGGGCCCGGGGCACGCCGGGCGGGCCAGTCCAGCACCTCGGCACCGGCCGCGGCGGCGTCCCGGCCCAGTGTGCCGCCGGGCGGGCAGGCCACCACGGCGCGCAGTCCCGCGGCGGTCTGGGCGCGCACCAGATCGGTGACGACCCGGGCCACGCCGCTCCCGGCGGGCTGGGACAGGTGCAGCACCGTCCGCACCGTCCCCGGCTCCGTCTCTGTTCCGTTCTCAGGCACGCGACAACTCCCCACACGGTTCCGGTCCGACGCCGCTCCGGCCCGGCACCCGGAGGGCGCCGGGCCGCGCCTCACCGGCGCGCGTCGGTCTGCAGGAAGACCGCGCCCAGCTGGTAGCCCTCGCCGCGGTCGGTGAAGCGGAGCGTCACCGAGTCGCCGCCGCGCCGCAGCGCGGGCGCGATGTCGTAGACGTCGGAGTCGTAGCCGAGGGTGTTGGCGTGGGACGGGACCCGGCGGGTTCCCGGCCGCCCGTGGTCGGTGATCGTGGAGTTCATCAGGTCGCCGGCGGGGTTGGCCCGGTCGCGCACCCCCGCCTCCGGCCCGGTGCCCGCGCGCACGGCCAGCGACTCGCCGCCCTTGCCGCGGTCGCCGTTGTAGGCCACCACGCCCACCGAGCCCGCGGCCCCCGGTGGCACCGGCAGGTCGCCGGCGGTGAACCGGAGGGTGTCACGGGCGGTGGTGGTGGCCTCGTAGCCGTCCATGACCACCAGATGGCGCAGCGGCTCCCGCCGGTGCTCGTAGGCGGTCACCAGTGTCCAGCCGCCCCAGGCCCCGGCGGGCGAGTGGCCCCGGGCGACGTTGAGCTGGGCGACGGTGTAGAGGCCGCCGCCGGACCGCGCGACGAGGCCGGTGACGTCGGCCGAGGCGGTGTAGCCGTCGGTGAGCCGGGTGCGGCGGTGGCCGACGAGGGTGTCGGCGAGGACCTCCTTGTACCGGCCGCCCGGTTCGGCCACCAGTACCCGTCCGTTGTCCGCGGGGGGCTTCTGCTCGCCGACCCGGAGGTTGCCGCCCCAGTACAGCCGGGCGTAGGTGACCCGGGCCCCGGCGGGCAGCCGCAGCTCGGCGCGGCTGGAGTTGTAGGTGTTGGGGTCGTCGTCGACGTCGACGTACGTCATCTCGTAGTCGCCGTTGGTCCCCGTGCCCGTACCCCGCTGGACCGCCGGGCAGGACGGCGCCCCGGCGCTGACGGGCGAGGCGCAGGTGGCCGCGGAGTTGGCGGCGCGCACGATGCCGCCGTGCTGGGTGGCGCGGTAGCGCTCGGCGAACGGGACGCGCGGTGCCTCACCCGGTGTCGGCGCCGGCGCGGCCGCGGACGGCGACAGCGTCATCGCCAGGGCCGCGGATGTCAGTGCGCACACCACGCCGCGGCTGGTGAACCCCACGGAAAAACGCATGGATCTTCTCCGATCGATGCCGATCAAATCGGAGCAAACCATGACAGAGAACCGGCTTGCCGCCGGAGAGACGCGCGGGGATTGCGCCGGGTGTGTGATCACTCCGACGGGCTGGAAGAAGGTGCGGAAACGGCCCGCGGCCCCTTCGTTCGGAGTTCCGTCCGGAGCACCTTCCGGGCCGCCGTACACCGGATCGGCGGACAAATAAGCCTATCGAGTGATCATGCGTATCCCTTCTCTCCGGCCCGGCGTTGGGAGGGTGTCCCATTCACAACCTGAAAGGAGTACGGCGATGATCCGTATCGCCAAGGCCGCCTCCCTCGCCGCGGCGGGCTGCGCCCTCGTCCTCGGCGGCGCGGGAGCCGCGGCCGCCAGCGACGGCGCCCACGCCCAGGGGGCGACCATCGGCTCCGGCGGCATCGCGAGCGGCAACGTGGTCCAGGTCCCGGTCCACGCGCCGGTCAACGTCTGCGGCAACACGGTGAGCGTCATCGGCCTGCTGAACCCGTCCTTCGGGAACACCTGCCTCAACGCGTGACCCGGGGCGGCGGCCGCCGCTCCTCCCCCGCCGCCCACGCGGGTGGAAACCGGCCGGGCCCGGTGGGATCCCCTCCCACCGGGCCCGGCCCCGTGCGGGCGCACCGCCCCTCAGCCGAAGGGCGGTGGCGCGGCCAGGTCGTCCCGGGGCTCCTCGGGAGGCTCCTCGGTCTCCTCGGTCTCCTCGGGCAGGACCTCCTCGGGGGACTCACCGTAGGTGGGCGGCTGCGCCTGGACGTTCAGTTCCAGGGATCCCACGGGATCGAACTCGAAGGTGACCGGGACGAAGTCACCACCCCGGATGGTCTGTTCCACATCGCGCAACACCAGGTGCACCCGGCCGCGCTCCAGTTCCCGGAAGCCGTCCGGCGGCACGGTCACCGCCTGCGGCGCTTCCTCCCCCTCCGGCGCGACGATGTCCACCGACGCGGCCACCGGGGACTCCGCGCCGACCAGCCGGGCGTCCTCCCCGCCCGGTTCGTTGTCGTTGTAGACCCACAAGTACAGCGGGACGTCGTCGCCCTCCCGCCACGGCTCGCCGTCCCGCGGCTCCGCCAGGTGCGCGTACCGCACGTCGACGAAACCGACCTCCCCGTTGGCACCCGGCTGGTTGTAGTTCTCGGGCAGGGCGCACCCGCCGAGGAGGAGGGCGGTCAGCGTTCCGACCGCGAGGGCCCTGACCGGTGTGCGGGGCGGCATCGGCGGCTCCTGTTCCAGAGGCTTCCCGTGCTCCGTTCGGGACGGTCGGCGTCCTCGGGTGCCACAGCGGCGGACACGGGAAACCGCCCGGAGAGGTCACGGCGCCTGTTTCACCCCAAGGGCCCCGGGAACCCGCCGCCGCGGAGGTGAACGGACATGCCCGAACCCGGCAGCAAGGAGTACGACAAGCAGCGCGCCCGGCGCCGCAAGGAGGCCGAGCGGAGCGGCATCCCCGACCGGCACGCGAACGAGGAGGCCAACCGGTCGCTGCAGGAGGACCCGCACTGGCGCTCCTCCGGACCGCGGACCGAGCGAGGTCTGGGGCCCAAGGGTGAGCGGCCGGAGTCGGAGGGCGGCTGACCGGCCGTCCCGCGGCGCCCCGCGCCCCCGCCGTGCGGCGGGGGCGCGGGGCGCCGCCGTACACGCCGCACGCCCCGGAGGACGTCAGGGACCGCCCGCCGCGCCCCGGAGGACGTCAGGGACCGCCCGCCGCGCCCCGGAGGACGTCAGGGACCGCCCTCCTCCTTCTGCCGCCGCACCGCGTCCCGTTCGCCCGCCGCGTCCCGGGGCAGATCGCCGCCCTTGGGCGGGTCCACCTCCACCGGCGGGATCCAGGGACCGCGCTCCGTCCTCTCGCCCGGCTGCATGCCGGGGACCGGCCCCTCGGCGATCTCGGGCTGCTCGATGTCGGGGCCCGACACCGCGTGGACCCCGCCCTTGCCCTGCGGGGACGGGCGGGGCGGTTCCGCACCGCTCCGGGCGGGCCAGTGGCGCTCACCCGTCCCCGGGTCCTCCCCGCTCACCCCGGGAACGGCGTTCCCGGGGTTGCGGGTCCGCTCGGCCTCCTCGGCGATCTCCCGGGCGCGCCGCTCCCGGTCCGCGCCGCCCGTACCGCTGTCCCGGTCGCCCTGCCTGTCCCTGTCCGCGCCGGTCATGGCTCGCTCCTTCCTGAGTGTTCCGGGACGCACCCGGCATCCCGTGTGCCTCCGGATGCCGCCGGTGCCTCCTGACGGCGGATCGCGCCGACGCCGCGCGGGTACCCCGTGCACATGGGAAGCATTCTGGTGGGCACCTGCTCGTGGACGGATCCCGCGCTGGTCGCCGGCGGCTGGTACCCGCCGGACGCCCGGGACGCGGAGGGCAGACTGCGGTACTACGCGGGGCGGTTCGGGCTGGTGGAGGTGGACGCCACGTACTACGGGCTGCCCAGCACCCGCAACAGCGAGCTGTGGGCGGCCCGCACCCCGCCCGGCTTCGTCTTCGACATCAAGGCGTTCTCCCTGCTCACCGGCCACTCCACCCGGATCGGCGCGCTGCCGCGGCAACTGCGTCCGGCCGGGTCGGAACGGGCGTGGGTGCGGCCCGGGGCACTGCCCCCGGCGACCGTGGAGGAGGTCTGGCAACGTTTCGCGGAGGCCCTGGAGCCGCTGCGCGCGGCGGGACGGCTGGGGGCGGTGCTGATGCAGTTCCCGCCGTCGCTGCGTCCCGGCCCCGAGGCGGAGGAGTTCGTGGCGCGCTGCCTGGGACGCGCGGGCGCGCTGGGCTGGCGCACGGCGGTGGAGTTCCGGGACCCGAGGTGGTACGAACCGGAGCGGTCCGCGCGGACGGCGGCGCTCGCCGGGCGGCACCGGTCCGCCCTGGTGGCGGTGGACACCGCCCGGGGCCTGCCCGCCTCCGTGCCGCCGGTGGCCGTGGCGACCACCCCGGAGCTGTCGGTGGTCCGGTTCCACGGCCGCAGCCCGCACTGGGGCACCGGCGGCAAGGAGGACGCCTACCGGCACCGGTACGCCAAGGAGGAGCTGATGGAGTGGGTCCCGCGGATCCGGGCACTGGCGGAGCGCACCGAGCAGGTCCACGTCCTGTTCAACAACTGCTGCGGTGACGCTGCGGTCGGCGCCGCCGAGACCATGGGCTGCCTGCTGGCCTGAGTCCCCGCCCGGGGCTCGGGCCGGCCGGACCGGGGAGGAACGGCGGACGAACGGTGCGCGGCCGAGGGGCGGGAGGGCCCGGAACGCCACAACGGTGCGCGTACCGCCGGACCGCCGCGCCCACGAACGGGCGGGCGACACCCCCGGCACCCCGGTGACGGCGGCCCGCGCGCTGTCCGACGCCGGGAGGGCCGGGCGCCGGACGGCCGGCTCCGGTGCCCCCGGACATCGGCCCGGCCGGGACGGACGTCTTTCCGGCCGGGGTGCGGCGGGTCCGGTGCGCGCCGGTCCCGGCCGGAAGGCGGCCGGCGAAGTACGCGCCACCGCTGCGGAATCGTGGATTCCGCTTCCCTTTCCGAGCTGTCCGGAAGGACATTTCACGCGGTCGTGCGCCGCCTCCGGTGCGCCCCGGGGGGTTTCCACATCCCAAAGGCGACCCTTGCCGGATTGCGACGGGGGTGTTTATCTTTGGCGCGCTCACCAACAGCTTTCTCTGAAAGCTCAACTGACGGAGCGCCGGGTTTCGGCGTAAGGGGAGGGACCGGCTGTGGCCGGACGTGGTCGTCATCGCCGCTACAAGCCCAACGCGGTTTCCCGGGCATCGCTGACCGTCACCGCGGGAGGCGCGGGAATCGCCATCCCCCTGGTCGGCGCCAGCGCGGTCCAGGCGGCACCCCAGGAGATCTGGGACAAGGTCGCCGAGTGCGAGAGCAGCGGCAACTGGAATATCAACACCGGCAACGGCTATTACGGCGGGCTGCAGTTCAAGCAGAGCACCTGGCAGGAATTCGGCGGCACCGCCTACGCCCCGCGCGCCGACCAGGCGACCAAGCAGGAGCAGATCGCCGTCGCCGAGCGGGTGCTGGACGGACAGGGCCCGGCCGCCTGGCCGGTGTGCTCCTCCCGGGCCGGGCTGACCTGGGAGCACCGCGACTCCCCCGAGGACCGGGCCCCCGAGCGGACGTCCGAGCGCCGCACCGGGCAGCAGGCCGGGCCGGCCGAGGAGCGGGCCGAGCGGCAGGCCAGACCCCAGCAGCAGACCGGATCCCAGCAGGCCGCCCCGAAGGCGCCGCGGACCGCGCCCGCCGACGCGCCCGCCGACGCGGGCCGGGCGTACCAGGTGACCAGCGGTGACACCCTGTCGGGGATCGCGGACGAGCACCAGGTCCGCGGCGGCTGGCAGGCGCTGTACGAGAGCAACCGCACGGTCGTCGGCGACGACCCGGATCTGATCTTCCCCGGTCAGCGGCTCCAGCTCCAGCAGAGCGTGCGGGCTCCGGAGAGGACCGAGCGCCGGGCGGAACGGCCCGCCGCCGAGCCGAAGGCCCCGCAGAAGCCCGAGGCGCAGAAGAAGGCCGGGACTCCGGAGAAGGCCACGGGTCGGCACCGGGCCCAGGAGAAGCCGAAGGCCCAGGCCGAGCCCGAGGCCCGCAAGGAGGTCAGGGCCCAGGCCAAGCCGCAGGAGGACCGCAAGCCCCCGAAGGCCGCCCCGGAGCCGGCCCCGAAGGCGGAGAGCGGCACGTCCTTCCACGCCCCCGTCTCCGGAGCGGGCCCGAGCACCGCCTACCGGCAGTCGGGCGGCAGCTGGTCCAGCGGTTACCACACCGGTGTCGACTTCCCCGTCTCCACCGGCACCCCGGTGAAGTCCGTCGGCCGCGGCGAGGTCGTCTCGGCCGGCTGGGGCGGCGCGTACGGCTACCAGGTCGTCATCCGGCACACCGACGGCCGCTACAGCCAGTACGCCCATCTGTCGGCGATCTCCGTACGCACCGGGCAGCAGGTCTCCGGCGGCCAGCGGATCGGGCGCTCCGGCTCCACCGGCAACAGCACCGGCCCGCACCTGCACTTCGAGATCCGCACCGCCCCCGGCTACGGCTCCGACATAGACCCGCTGGCCTACCTGCGCAACCACGGCGTCCGGATCTGAGTCCCGCTCCTGTTCCCCGTTGTTCCCCGCTGTTCCCACCCGCGGTCCTGGGGGCGGCCCACCGGCCCG
>NZ_JAZDCX010000030.1:0-71933 GCF_036323805.1 Streptomyces rubellus | reverse complement strand
CTGGTCGAGGGGAAAGCGGGTCGGCGGACACCAGGTGCTGTCGGAGGCGGAACAGCAGGCGGTGAGGCGGGCAGCGCTCGACCACCGGCCGTGTGACCTGGGACTTTCGGGGCGCTTGTGGGCTCGGGGCCAGATTGGCGCGCTCATCGCGAAGCTGTGTCGGGTGAGGATGACCGAGCCGCGGGTGGGTACGTACCCGCGCCGCTGGGGCCTGTCGTTCCAGCGTCCGGACAAGCGCGCGGCCGAGCAGGCTCCGGAAGCGGTCCGCTTCTGGCGCGAGCAGACCTGGCCGGCGATCCGGGACCAGGCAAGGCAGAGGGCGGCGGGGGCGGGGACGCTGCCGGAGCACCAGTGCGCCGGTGGGGAGGTGGAGCGCGCCGGAGACGGCCGCGGCAGCGGCTGAGCCCTCCAGTCCGGGCAGGCGCCGGCCGACGGTGCGGTTGAGCAGGATGTAGCAGCCCCAGCACACCGCGGCCAGCAGCGCCAGACCGATGCCGGGTAGTCGGTGGGGGTCCGGCGGCCCGTGATTGGTCTTCCTCGCGCAAAGGCCCCCCGTTTGTGAGAGCGGTCGCGGATCAGGCTCCGGCCCGCGCTTCCGTGTCGGGGAGGTCACCAAGGGAGAGGCGGGAGCTCCACCCGGTCTGCCGGGTGGGCGGCGCTTACCCCGGGCACACGACCATGCCGGTTCACGGCGTGCCGGACACCAGTCCGACCCGGTAGGTGAGGACGACGGCCTGGACGCGGTCGCGCAGGCCGAGTTTCGCCAGGATTCGCGACACATAGGTCTTGACGGTCTCGGGCGTGATGAACATCGCCGCAGCGATCTCCGCATTCGACAGCCCCTCGGCGATCAGCTGGAGCACTTCCAGCTCGCGGGGGGTCAGCGCACGCACGACGTCCTGCCTGGCCGGCAGGGAGGTGTCGGCCGGTCGCAGGTGCTGGGCGAAGTGGCCGATGAGGTGGCGGGTGACGGCGGGTGCCAGCAGGGCCTCACCCCGGGCGACGGTCCGGACGCCGTTGACGAGCTCCGCCGGAGGCGCGTCTTTGAGGAGGAAGCCGCTCGCTCCGGCGCGCAACGCGTCGTAGACGTAGGCGTCGACGTTGAACGTGGTGACGACCAGTACCTTCGGCGCGTCTTCGGTGTCGGGACCGGCCAGTTGCCGCGTCGCCTGGATGCCGTCGAGCAGGGGCATCCGGATGTCCATCACGACCACGTCGGGGCGCAGCCGCCGCGCGGCCTGGACCGCCTCGTGGCCGTTCTCGGCCTCCCCGACGACCTCCATGTCGGGCTGCGCGGAGAAGATGGTGACGTAGCCGGTCCGCACCAGCGCCTGGTCGTCGCAGACGAGCACACGGATCGGTGGCGGCGCATCGCTCACGGGGTCACTCCTGAAGGGACTTGGACGGAATCGTGGCGCGGACCTCGAACCCGCCCTCGGGCCGGGGACCGGCCTTCAGTTCACCATCGAGCATCCGCACCCGTGCACGCAGCCCGGCCAGCCCTCGTCCGCCCGCAGAACCCGGTTTCCGCGTGACCGGTGCGGTGACTGGTCCGTCGGTGGTCACCTCGGTCTCGATGTGCTCGTCGCCGTGCCGGAGCAGGACCCGTGTCGGCTTCCCGGCCGCGTACTTCATGGCGTTGGTGAGCGCCTCCTGCACCACCCGGTACGCGGCCAGTTCCACGTCCACGCTTCTTGGCCGCCGCTCACCCTGCTCGCTGAACTCGACCGGCTGACCCGACCTGCGGGCCTGCTCGACCAGGTCCCCCACCCGTCCCAGGGCGGGTGCCCGGCCCGCGCGCGCCGGGTCCGCGGACGCCGACTCGCCGGTCGCCTCCAGGACGCCGAGCAGGTACCGCAGCTCCGTCAGCGCCCGGCGGCCGGTGTCGCTGACGGCCGTCAGTCCCTCGCCGGCGCGTTCCGGCGCGGACGTGAGCAGGAACTGCGCCGCGTCGGCCTGGACCACCATGGCCGTCACGTGGTGGGTGACCACGTCGTGCAGCTCGCGGGCGATCCGCGCCCGCTCGGCGGCCGTGGCCACCTCGGCGGCCAGCCGCCGCCGCTTCGCCTCTTCCGTCCGCCGTGTGCGCACCGTGCTCCCCACCAGCCAGACCGCGGCCAGAGCCAGATAGAACGCGAGGTAGTCCGGTGTTGACTGCGGTGAGCCGAGGCGGTCCAGGACGACGGCCAGCACGGCGTAGCCCGCACTCGCCACGACGGCCAGACCGTGGCGGAAGCGGATCTGATGGGCCCCGGCGGAGTACAGGGCCGCATACAGCCCCACACTCGCGAACGTCGTCGCGAAGCCCAGCGCCTGGTGCACGGCGAACGCGCCCGCGACGACGGCCAGACAGGCCGCGGGCCACCTGCGGCGGACCGCCAGCGGCAGGGTCTGGGCCAGGACCAGCCCGACGCCCAGCACGTTCGCCGACCGCTCGGGCAGATCGCCGATCTGCGCACCGAGGTTGGACAGGGTCGGCACGAAGGCCAGCAGGGTGAGCGCCAGGGCGAGGACACCGTCCTTGAGGAAGGCATCCCGCTCCCGCCACCGGTCGAGCGGCGCCCGGAGCAGCGGGAGGCTCCAGGGCACCTGGCGAGGCATCACTTCGGTTTCCTCCAGTCGGCCTGTCTCAGCGGCCCGCGCGCCGGCGGGTCTTGATCCCACCGTTCCGGCGGGCGAGGACGAGCATCGGGACGGCGAGCGCCACGCCGATGAGGACGGGCACGATCGACGTCTCCAGGCCGAAGCTGCCGCCGGTCAGGAGGGCGGGGCCGTGGATGTCGACGGTGAACAGGCCCTCGGGGGTGTGTCCGGAGACCGGGATGCCGAGCAGTTGCTCCGTGGTGTTCCAGGCGAAGTGCAGACCCACGACGAACCAGATGTTACGCCGCCACAAGAACGCGGCTCCGAGCAGGACGCCCGCCTCCAGAGCGATCGCCAGTCCGCTCCACGCGCTCGCTCCCGGGGCGCCCAGGTGGGAGACGCCGAAGAACAGCGAGGTGATCACGATGGCGGCCCGGCTGCCCCACAGCTGCTCCAGGGCCTGCAGGGCAAGACCGCGGAACAGCAACTCCTCGGTGACCGCAGCGCCGATCTGCACCGCGACTGCGGTCCAGACGACCGGCAGGAAGCCGTTGCCCGCCCAGGAGAACGAGTAGCCCCCGAACGCCGTGACCAGGAGGGCGGAGACGAGGATGAAGCCCAGGCCGATCCCGCCGCCCAGCAGCACCTCCCGGCCGGCTCCGAGCCGGGCGATCTCCGGCGTGGAGCGTCGTGCGACACGGCGCATGACCAACCAGTACACGGCCACCGCGGCGGCCGCGCCCAGCACCGGCACCGGGCCGGGTCCGGTCGCCGTCAGGCCCGAGACCAGGCCGACGCCGACCATCCCCGTCAGCATCCAGCCGAGCGGAGAGCGCGTGATCCGGCCGAAACGGCCGCCGCGTCCGTCGCGGTCCCCGTCCGGGCCGGAGCCTGTGTCGTGCTGTGCGGCGGACGTCGTTCCCATGGTGGCCTCCCTGTAGTGGTCGCAGCTGCGGCGACCTGACGACCACGCTAGGAATCCGCCGACGTCCGCGAATCACCCGCGCATGGACAGCTCCTGTAGCTCTCACGGGGGATGCGCCACTCGCGCCCGCCCGCTCGGCCCGCTCCGCCACGGGACGCAGCCGAGGCACGAACAGGACCGGGCGGGGATGTGAGGTGCACCACGCCGGAGGCAGTCCCGGGTTCAGCGGGACGCAGGGCACGCGGGCGTCACCGCTGGCCACGGCACGTGGGGGGAGCAGATGAACTGTCATCGCACTCACGTTCCGTCCACGGTCGATGATCACTGGGTGATTTTCTTGAGGGCTCGTGAGTCTGGAGCCCGGAAAATCGACAGGGTGGTGTTGAGAGTTCAACCGGGCTCTTGTGCGGGCCGGCTCGCCCGCACCCGGCCTTGCCGCCCCTCAACGACGACGGGGAGGTGAGCGCACCATCTGGAGGACCGTGTGAGCGACGGCAACGTCAGCACCGGCATATCGCCCCAGAACGGCAGTCACAACGAGACCGTGGACGACCTCCCTGGCCTGCCGCTGGACTTCGAGGCCTTCTACCTGGGCCACCAGGAGTTCTTCCACGCCTTCGCCGAGATCCACCTCGGCAGTCGGCGGGCCGCCGAGCAGGTGGTCCACCAGGTTTTCCTGGAGATCCTGGGCGGCTGGGAGGAGTTGTTGCAGCAGGACGACCTCGAGCAGCAGACGCTGGCGGTTCTCCACCGGCGGGTCACCGACCGCCTGCGGCGCGAGGAGCGGCCCGCGGCGTTCGTCATCAACGCCCCCATAGCCCACCACCTCCAGGCGGTCCGCAACCAGCTGGAGCTCGCCACCGGTTTCAGCGGCCTGTACGAGGCGATCTATGAGCTGCCCACCCGTCAGTTCACCGTCATCGTCCTGCGCTACCTGCTGGGCTACGACACGAAACAGATCGCCGGCTACATGGGCCTGGACCCCCGCACCGTCGACTACCACGGCCGCAAGGGCAAAGAGCGCCTCCGCGTCCAGCTGCGCCTGCCCGCCGTGCCCCGCAAGACCACGAAAGGAGCCGGGCAGTGACCACCATCGACGACCTCCTGGCCGACGCCCGTGTCCCCACCACCCCCGCCACTGCCACCGGCTTCGACATCGGCGCCGCCCTGCGCCGCCTCGCCGCCGACGCGGCCCGGGCCACCCCGGCCCCGGACCTGGCCCGCGCCGCCCAGGCCGCCCAGCGCCTGTCAGTGCTGTGCCGCTGGATCCTCAACAGGCCCGGCGCCGCCGACCACGTGGACCGCCTCGCACAGGACCCCGACACCCCGGCCACCACTGTGGACCACCTGGACGTCGACGGCGCCCTGGTCTTCGCCTGCCTGCTGCACCTGACCGACCACCGCGAGTCCGCCCAGTTCTGGTGGCAGCTGGCCGCCGGCGCCGGTCACCGTGCCGCCGCCTACTGCCTCCACCTGCACCATCTCGCCCTGAGCGAGAACAGGGAGGCCCACCACTGGCTCCACCAGGTCACCGACACCGTCCTGGACTCCGAAGCCCCCGACGAGGCGTTCCTCGCCTCCCTGGAAGCCCTCGCCCGCTATGTCGGAGACCACGGCTCTTCCCGGGCCGGCGGTACCACCGGCGGCCTGGAGATGGAGGTCGACCGCCTGGCCACCCACGTCACCGGTTCCTGCATCATCGTCAGCCGCCCCGACCGCCGCCTGGCCGATCGCCTCCACGCCCTCACCCGCCGCTGACCTGACAAGACAGCAGGGCAGAGCAGA
This sequence comes from Streptomyces rubellus, assembly GCF_036323805.1. NCBI lineage: Bacteria > Bacillati > Actinomycetota > Actinomycetes > Kitasatosporales > Streptomycetaceae > Streptomyces > Streptomyces rubellus. The sequence continues at coordinate 66,640 of NZ_JAZDCX010000030.1, read as the reverse complement.
GGAGCCCTCACCCCGGCTCAGGTTCCCAGGCCACTGCCGGAAGGGCTCCCCGCGATCCAACGCCCCCAAGACGAAGGGAACGTCTGCCATGCACGATAACCCTGGTCGCCTCCCCGCCCGCAAGCACCCGGGAAACTCTCACCGCCTCGTGCGGTGGGTCCGCCGGCGCCACCGCGCAGCCCTCGGCCTGATGCTGCGCGGAGCCTGTTACGGCCTGGGTACCAGCGCGATCAGCCTCACCGCCTTCTGGCTCCAGCACCGCTCGTGAACCGCTGACGAGCCCGCCCGCCTGCCGTGCTTGTGCCGTCGGCCCCGCACCGCAGGCGGGCGGGCTTCCACGTGTACGCGTGACCGGGCATCCTGTGCCGGAGAAGGCCGACGGTGGTGCAGTCACGGCCCGGCGTCCACGGGGGGCTGGCAGCCGGCGGCGGACGCCGCGGAGATCCGGCTTGGCCGCGTCTGGCTGCTGCTCCAGGGAACCGACCAGGTACTCGGCCGGCACGAGCCCGCCCCGACCTGTGCGGTGGGCCGCAACGTACAGAAGGGCCCGGACACGCTCGGCCGGACGATCGCCGGCGCGGTGGCGACCGAACTCGGACGCTTCACCGTGCGCGACGTACTGAGCGGGCTGCCCACTCCGACGCCGTCGCCGCAGGGCGAGTAGCCACCCCCTCGCCGGGCACCGGGCGGCAGGACCGCCTCGCCCCGCACGGCTGCCTCTTCTCGATCTCGCGCAGGACCGGAGCCGGCCGTTGACCGGTATGCCGTGCGGGCTGCCATCGGCGCTGATGAGCGTCCGGCCCGCACGGCTCGTCACGAACGCGGCAGCAGCGCCGGCGCCGGGCACCCTCGGGCGACGGCTCGAACGGCGCCTTCTCCGGCACCACGACGGTGGCAGGGACGCTGCCCGGCCGCGCAGCCCCGCGGTATGCCCGGTGCGGTGGGACGCGGGCCGGTTCGTAGTGTGCGGGCACCAGGACGGGTGAGTGGCTGGTCCGGGCGCACCAGGCGAAGACGGCGGCGGGGGACGATGCCCGGCGGGACGCCGGAGGGGAGTGTGGGAGGCGCGCGGATCTCGCGCGTTCCCCCTTGCCCGGCGGTGTCTGGAGTGATCGACAAGTGGCGGTATTTCGGGCTCCTCCATGTCCGGGGCCGAGCCGCGGAAGGCGTTCGGCCTGCCGGATGGGCGCTTCCCGCGGAGCGGCTCACAGGGAGCCGAGGTCCGCATGGCGCCGTACGCCCTCGGTCGGCACCGAGTCGGCCGTGAGGACCACGGGCGAGGAAGCCCCGCGACCACGCGGCATGTGGTGGCGGGAGGAAGCGATCACGGCGGCGGCGTTCGCCTTCCGCTGCCGGTGCGGGACCGGGCGCCCCCGGCCGCCCTCGTGGCCACGGCCGCGGTCGGCGCGCCGGCCGGGCGGTTCGGCCCGCCGGCGTACCGACGCGGTCTGCGATCCCCCTGACAGGTGCGCCACGGGAGCGCGGCGCACGCCTCAGCAGGTCCGCGCACGTGCCCACAACCGACGATGAGAAGGACGTCCATGTCCGAAACCCCGGTCTCCCCGGTCCGCCTCGGGAAGCTGCCGATCGCTGCCCTCGGCATCCTGGCACTCGCCCTCGGCACCCTGCAGTCAGTGGTGGAGCCCGCGCTTCCGCTGCTGCAGCGTGAGTTGGGGGTCACTCCTGCCGAAGGGGCACTCGTTGCCAACGCGTTACTCGTCACCGGCGCGGTCGCCGCGCCCGTAGCGGGCAAACTCGGCGACCGCTACGGCGGAAAGCGGGTTCTGATCCGGCTGATGGCCGTGGTCTCGGCCGGCGGCCTGCTGGCCGGCCTGGCGCCGAACCTGCCGGTGTTGCTGCTCGGTCAGGTGCTGCAGGGCGTGATGGTCGGCGCGCTGCCCCTCTCCTTCGTCCTGGTGCGCACACACCTCCCGGCGGGGCGGACACAGGTGACGATCGGACTGGTCGTCGCGCTGTTCACGGGCGGCAGCATGGTGGGCATGCTGGTCGCCGGGCCGATCGCGGAAGGGCTGTCCTGGCACTGGATGTTCGCGCTGCCGACGATCGCGATCATCGTGTCGACGCTGGCCGTGGCACGGCTGATGCCGCATGACCCGCCGATCCGGTCGGACGACAGGATCGACTGGGCCGGCGTGGTCCTGCTGAGCGGCACGCTGCTGGCGTTCATGCTCGGGCTCGTGACGGTGACGAGCGCCGGCCTGCCGCCGCTCGCGGTCGGTGCCATCGCGGTGGTCGTGGCCGCCCTCGCGACCGGATGGGTCGCCGTCGAGCGCCGGGCGGTCTCGCCGATGGTCGATCTGCGCATGCTGGCGAAGCCCGCGATGTGGAGCGCGTGCGTGCTCACCCTCGTCATCACCACCAGCGCGGGGATGGTGCTCTTCCTGCTCCCGCAGCTGTTCGCGGTGTCGGCCGACGGGTACGGCTTCGGAGCCGACACCACCCAGATCGGACTGTTCCTGCTGCCCGGCGCCATCGCCGGGGCGCTGAGCGATTCGGTCGGCGGGGTCGCGGCGCGGCGTTTCGGTTCACGTGCCGTGGTCGTCGTGGGCACCCTCGTCACGGCGGGCACGATGATCGCCCTGGCGTCGCTGCACACCGCGGCATGGCAGCTCGTCCTGGCGAAGGTGCTGACCGCGTTCGCCGCGGGCGTCGCCACCACGGCGCTGCTCGCCGGCACCGCCACCGCCGTCGAGACCGGGGACACCGGCATCGCCACCAGTCTCCTCGTGGTGACGCGCGTGATCGGCGTCGCCCTGGGCGTCCAGATCGGCGGCGTGATACTCGCCGCCGGGGCCGACCCGATGACGGGCCGGCCGACCGAATCGGCCTTCGTCACGGGGTTCGTCACCACCGCTCTCATCACCGCACTGTCACTGCTCGTCGTCCGTGTCACCAAGAAGGGAGTCCAGGCATGACACCTACCGGTCTGTCGAAGGACGTGGGGACCACCGCGAAGCGCGAGGTTCTGGTCTCCGGGGCCGGTGTCTCCGGACCCACGCTGGCGTACTGGCTGCACCGGGCCGGATTCGCGGTCACCGTGGTGGAGAAGGCCGGGGCACCGCGCGACGGCGGTTACCCGATCGACGTCCGCGGTACCGCGCTGGAGGTGGTCCGCCGGATGGGGATACTGCCGCGGCTGCGGGACGCGCACATCGACTCGCGCCGCTGCACTTTCCTCGACGCCGACGGCGGTGAGGTGGCCTCGGTCGACCCGCGCGCCGTTGCCGGCGGTGCCGGGGGACAGGACCTGGAGGTGCGTCGCGGGGATCTGGCCGCGCTCCTCCACGCGCTGGTCCGCGACGACGTGGAGTTCCTGTTCGGCGACTCCGCCGAAACCCTCGACCAGCACGAGGAAGGGGTCGACGTCACGTTCCGCAGCGGACGGCAGCGCACGTTCGACCTGGTGGTCGGCGCCGACGGTATGCACTCGCACACCCGGGAGTCCCTGTTCGGACCCGAAGAGCGGTTCCACCACTACCTCGGCTACTGCTTCGCCGTGTTCACCATGCCGAACACCTTCGGGCTCTCCCACGAGATCGTGCTGTGGAACACCCCGGGGAAGGCCGCGGCCCTCTACGCCGTCGGCGACAGCGACGAACTGCACGCGCTCCTGAACTTCCACCAGCCGGAACCGCCGTTCGAAGCCCTCCGGAACCCCGGTGCCCAGCGGGACCTGGTCGCCGCGGTCTTCGCGGACGCGGGATGGGAGGTCCCCGGCATGGTCGGCGCCATGCGCGACGCGGACGACCTGTTCTTCGACACGACCGGCCAGATCCGTATGCCCCACTGGTCCAGCGGCCGCGCCGCGCTCGTCGGTGACGCCGCGTACGCACCCTCGTTCCTCACCGGACAGGGCACGAGCCTCGCGCTGGTCGGTGCCTACATGCTCGCCGACGCCCTGGCCGCGCACCGGGACCACACCGCGGCGTTCACCGCCTACGAACGCGGCGTCCGCGAGTTCGTCACCATGAACCAGGCACTGGTCGGCAGGGGGGAGGCCACGCTCTTCCCCACCACGGCGCAGGCCCTGGAGCAGCGCAACGCCATGCTGCGCGACCTCGTCACCATGCCCCCCGCGGCAGCGCCACCGGCCCACTCGGCCCTCACGCTGCCCGGTACCGCCCTGACGCCGTAAGCGCTCCGCGGCCGTCCGAGGGAACGGCCGGCGGCGCCCCGCGGACGGCCGCGGGGCGCAGCCGGAGGTCCCCGGGTACCGGGCTTACGGCAGCCGGCCGCCGTCGCCGTCGGGGCCGGCCTGGGCCAGGCCCGTCCGGTAGGCGATGACGACGAGCTGCGCCCGGTCGCGGGCCTCCAGCTTGGTCATGGCGCGCTGCACGTGGGCGCGGACGGTGAAGGGGCTGAGGAACATCCGCTCGGCGATCTCCTGGTTGGACAGGCCGGTCGCGACCAGGGCCACCATCTCGCGTTCGCGCGGGGTGAGCGCGGCGAGCTGTTCGCAGTGGCGCGACGGGGCGGTGTCCGGGGTGGCCAGGAAACGGGCGACCAGGGCACGGGTCGCGGCGGGGGACAGGAGAGTGTCGCCCTCGGCGACCGTGCGCACCGCGTCCGCCAGGTCCTCGGCCCCGATGCCCTTGCCGATGAAGCCGCCGGCCCCCGCGCGCAGCGCCTGGGCGACGTACTCGTCGGTCTCGTACGTGGTGAGGATCAGGATGCGGCAGGCGCGCAGTTCCGGGTCCGCGCAGATCTGCGAGGTGGCGGTGAGACCGTCCACCTCGGGCATCCGGATATCCATGATCACCACGTCCGGACGCAACTCCCGGGCGAGCCGCACCGCCTCCCTGCCGTCGCCGGCCTCGCCGACCACGGTGATGTCGTCGGCGGAGTCGAGAAGCAGCCGGAAGGCGCCGCGCAGCAGGGCCTGGTCGTCGGCGAGCAGCACCCGGAGCGTCACGGCACGTCCCCGTCCGCTCCGCCGCCGTTCCGTCCGCCGCCTGTGGCCCCGTCGGCCATCCGCTTCTCCTCCTTCTCCCCGGTCTTCTCCCCGGTCTTCTCGGCGGGTGCCGCTCCGCCGGTCCTCCGCGCCGTGTCCCGGGCGCGCGGGAGGGGCAGTTGGGCGGACACGAGGAAGCCGCCCTCCGGGCGCCTGTCCGCGAAGAGGTGCCCCCCGACCGCGGCGGCGCGTTCCCGCATCCCGATCAGACCGTAGCCGGGCGGACGTTCCGACAGCGCGGACGCGACCGGCGCCGTACGGGCGTCCCCGCCGTCGTCGGTGACGGTGACGGTGACATGATCGCGGTTCCAGCCCAGACACACCCGGGCGCTGCCGGCGCCGGCGTGCTTGGTCACGTTGGTCAGGGCCTCCTGGACGATGCGGTAGGCGGTGAGGTCCACCGCCGGCGGCAGCGGCCTGGCCGTGCCCTCCTGGCGCACCGACACCTCCAGCCCCGCGCGGCGGAAGGACTCCAGGAGCGCCGGGAGTCGGGACAGCCCGGGCGCCGGTTCGGCGTCCCCGGACGCGTCCCCGGACTGGCGCAGCAGACCGACCGTGGCCCGCAGTTCGTCGAGCGCGTGACCGGTGGTCTCGACGAGTTCCCGCAGGCTCCTGCGGGTCTGCTCCGGGCGGGTGTCGAAGAGGTGGGCCGCGACCGTGGCCTGGGCGTTGGCCAGGGTGATCTGATGGGCCACCAGGTCGTGCAGTTCCCGGGCGATGCGCACCCGTTCCTCGGCCACCCGCCGGCGCGCCTCGTGTTCCCGGCTCTCCTCGGCCCGCCGGGCCCGCTCCTCCACGGCCGCCAGGTAGGCCCGCCGGTTCCGCACCGAGCGACCGAGTACGCCGGCCACCAGCGGGAACGTCGCCACCACTCCCACCCTGCTCGCGTCCTGCCACGAGAAGTTCCCGGACTGGGAGACGGAGGCGGCCAGCAGTACCGCGGAGCTGAGCGACACCGCGCCCGCCGCGCGCCGTTCGGTGCGTGCGACGAGCGCGTAGGAGTAGGCGGTGATCACGGCGGGGGCCATGACGAGCGGGTTCAGCAGGAGGTCCAGGGGCTGCACCAGCACGCCGACCGCGGTCGTGGCCGCCAGGGCGGCCGGGGGTGCCCGGTGCCGCAGTGGCAGCACGGCACAGGACAGCACGGCGATGAGGTAGGCGGCGACAGGCGGTGCTGACAGTGTGTCGTCGACCCGCACCGTGCCGCCCAGCAGACAGAGCGCGAACGCCGTCGCCGTGATCGCCCCCTCCCGCCACCACGCGCCGCGTGGTCGCGGGAGGGAGCCACCCGGTTTCGTCATGGCCGGCTCAGTCCCGGCCGACGGGGAGCGGTCGCACCGCCGCGTCGGACCCGGCCGCGGAGGCCGGTGCGGGCCTGTTCAGCGCCTCCCCCTCGAGATCCATGTTCGGCAGCACACGGTTCAGGATACGGGGCAGCCACCAGGCCCGGCGGCCGAGCAGTGCCAGGACCGCGGGCACGATCGCCATCCGCACCACGAAGGCGTCGAAGGCGACGGCGGCGGCCAGGCCGACACCCATCGTCTGGATGGTCGGGCTGCTCATCCCGATGAATCCGGCGAACACGCTGATCATGATGATCGCCGCCGCGGCCACCACGCGTCCGCTGTGCCGGAAGCCGCTGACGACCGCCTCGCCGGGGGACGCGCCGTGGACGTAGGCCTCCCGCATCCGGGTGAGGAGGAAGACCTCGTAGTCCATGGCGAGACCGAACACGATGCCGATGATGAGAATGGGCATCAGCGACATGACCGGTCCGGTCTGCTCGATGCCGAGCAGGTCCGCCGCCCAGCCCCACTGGAAGACGGCGACGAGGACCCCGAAGGCGGCACCCACCGACAGCAGGAAGCCGAGCGCGGCCTTGACCGGGACCAGGAGCGAGCGGAAGACCGCCGTCAGCAGGAGCACCGCCAGGCCGATGACCACGGCCAGATAGGGGACGAGGGCGTCGGACATGGCTTCGGAGATGTCGATGTTCAGCGCGGTCCTGCCGGTCACCAGGACGCCGGCACCCGTGTCCGCCTCGATACCGGATGCCGCGTCCCGGATCGCGTGCACCAGGTCCTTGGTCTCGCCGCTGTTCGGCGCGGTCTGCGGGACGGCGGTGAGGACGGCCGTGTCCTCGGCCTGGTTGAGAACCGGATCGCCGACCGACGCGACTCCGTCCACTCCCCGCAGGGTCTTGACGACCAGGTCCGTGGCGGTCCGGGTGTCCGAGGACTCCGACAGGTCCACCACCACGGTCAACGGGCCGTTGAAGCCGGGGCCGAAGCCTTCCGACAGCAGGTCGTAGGCACGGCGCTGGGTGGTCTCCACCGACTTGGACTCGTCTCCGGGCAGTCCGAGTTCGAGGCTCAGCACCGGTAGGGCGACGGCCCCGAGACCGAGTCCGGCGGTCAGCAGCACGGCCACCGGCCGGCGCAGCACGAACCGCGCCCAGCGGGTGCCGAGCCCCGGCCGGGCGGCCGCTGTGCGCGCCCGGTGCGGGTGCTCGCCTCCCGGCGCGGTGGCCTTGCGGACGGCGCGGGGCAGTACCCGCCGGCCGAAGAAGCCGAACAGCGCGGGGACCAGGGTCAGTGCGACGAGTACGGCGAGCGCCACGGCGCCCGCGCCGCCCATGCCCATCTTGGTGAGTTCGGGGATTCCGACGACCCCCAGCCCGACCAGGGCGATGAAGACGGTCGCGCCGGCGAAGACGACGGCGGATCCGGCCGTGCCCACCGCCCGGCCGGCGGCCTCCTCCGGCTCGCTGCCCCGCGCGCGCTCGTCGCGGAAGCGGGAGGTGATGAACAGTGCGTAGTCGATGCCGACCGCCAGTCCCAGCATCAGCGCCAGGATGGCGACGGTGGACGTCAGGCCCAGCGGAACGGCCAGCGCGGAGATCAGACCGAAGGCGATGGCCACGCCCACGAAGGCGGTCAGCAGCGAGAGTCCGGCCGCTACCAGCGACCCGAGGGCGAGGACCAGCACCACCGCCGCCACCGCCACGCCGACGAGCTCCGTCGTACCGCCCGGCGCCTCCTCCACGTCCAGGGCCGAGCCGCCGATCTCCACGGTCAGCCCCGCGTCCCGGGCCTGGCTCGCGGCGTCCTCGAGGGCGCTCTTCGTCCCCTCGGTCAGGTCGACGGCGTCCGCGGTGTAGGTGATCGTGGAGTAGGCGATGGTGCCGTCCTCGCTGACGGCGCCGGTCTCGTAGGGATCGGTGACCGACGCGACCTGGTCGCCCCCCTCCAGCGAGCCGAGCGTGTCCTCGACGGCCGCCTTGTTCTCCCGGGCCGTCACCCGCTGTCCGTCCGGGGCCTGGAACACCAGGCGGGCCTCGGCGCCCTGGGCGTTGCTCTGCGGGAAGCGCTCGTCCAGCAGGTCGAACGCCTTCTGCGACTCGGTGCCGGGCATGGAGAGGTCCTCTTCCTCCCCGGCCGGTGCCATGGCGGCAGCGGCGATGGCCAGCACCAGCACCCCCAGCCACACACCACCGACGAGCCGCCGCCGCCGGAAGGCCCACCGTCCGATCCGGTAAAGGAAAACTGCCACCTGTCGATCACTCCAGACACCGTCGGGCAAGGGGGAACGCGCGAGGTCCGCGCGCCTCCCACACTCCCCTCCGGCGTCCCGCCGGGCATCGTCCCCCGCCGCCGTCTTCGCCTGGTGCGCCCGGACCAGCCACTCATCCGTCCTGGTGTCTGCGCACTACGAACCGGTCCGCGCCTCAACGGACACGCCCCGGAGCGGCAGCCGCCGACGCGGGCGCCGGGCGCCGGGCGCCGGGCCGGGAGCCGTCACGCCCGGCCGTGCCCGGGGAGGGGTCCGCACCTGCGCCGCCGGGTGGGCGGCCGGTCGTCCGGGTTCGGGGAGGGACGGGGCGGAGGCGCCGCGGAGGCGCGGCCCGCTCACGGCCCGTCAGGTCTCCGCGCGGTGCGGTTCGCGGGCGAGGGCGACGGCCACCGCGGCGGCGAGGGGGATCAGGGCCAGGGCGAGCAGGGCGGTGCCGTAGCGGCCGGTGAGGTCGTGGCCGAGGGAGACGGCCAGCGGGCCGAAGGCGCTGGCGGCGACGGTGACGGTGTGCGCGACACCGCGGATGGCGCCCAGGTGGGCGGTGCCGAAGTAGCGGGGGTAGGCGGCGGCCTCCACCGCGCGCAGCAGGCCGTTGGAGGTGCCCAGCAGCAGTCCGTAGCCCAGCGCGGTCCAGCCGGGCGCGACCAGGCGGGGGGCGAGGGTGGCGGCGGCCAGCACCGCCATCGCCGCGATCAGGACGACCTTGGGCGGCAGCCGGTCCAGCAGGGCACCGGCGGCCAGGGTGCACAGCAGGGCGGCGATGGTCTGGGGCAGGAAGTTCGCGGCCGCCTCGACGGGGGTCAGACCGCGTTCGCCGAGCAGGGCGATCTGGTGGAAGTTCAGCCCGGTGGTGAGCATGCTGCTGGCCGCCAGGCAGGCGGCCACGGCCCAGAAGACGCCGGTGCGCATCGCGCGGCGCAGGGGCCAGCCGTCGTCCGGCCGGTCGCCGCCGGGGTCGTCGCCGGCGGGCGCGGGATCGCCGTCCACCTGCTGGCCCACGTCGGCGGGGCGGTTGCGGATCCCGAGCAGGGCGACGGGGACGACCACGGCCCACACGACCAGGCCCTCGACCAGCCAGGCCCGCTGCCAGCCGGCCTGCGAGACCAGCCGTTCGATGGCCAGCGGCGCCAGGGAGATGCCCGCGGCGCCGACCGCGCTGGTGATGCCCAGGGCCAGGCCGCGCCGCCGGTCGAACCAGTAGGCGACCGTGGTGGTCGCCACCAGGGACAGGGCGCCCTGCCCGGCCATCCGGATGCCGACGAATCCGGCGGTGAGCCCGACGATGCCGGAGACGAAGGAGAGGGCGACCAGGACCGCGCCGAAGACGGCCCCGACGACCGCCATGACCGCGCGCGGGCCGTGGCGGTCGATCGCCCTGCCGATCAGGGGCATGGCACAGGCCCCGGCCAGGGTGCCGGTGAGGTAGGCGGTGGAGACCGCGGTGCGGCTGACACCCAGGTCGGCGATGAGCGGGTCGATGAAGACCGAGACCCCGGTGGTCTGGCCCGGTGCGGTCATCGCCATCGCCAGCGCGCTGTAGGCGACGATGCGCCAGCCGTGGAAACGCTTCCCCGCCCCGGACGGCTCGGTTCCGGCGGGGTGCTTCCCCGCGGGGCGGGACGACGGGGCGGGCGTACTCAAGGGTGGTGCTCCTCGCGACGGGTACGGTCGCCGCGTGCGGGGGACGGGCGCGCACGCGGACATGTCGGCCTCCAGTCAACGTCACCGGCCGTCCGGCCGGGGCCGCGGGGGCCCGGCCGGGCGGCCGGCGCACGTCGGTGGTTCCGGAGCCGGGACCGGGGCCGTCTCCGCGCAAGCGGCGCGGGGTGCCGCGACGCCCCGGGCGGCCGTCCCTAGTGGGAGTGGGCGCCGTCCGACATCTCCAGGCGCTCGGTGAAGGACTTCCCGCCGTCGTGGGACTCGTGGACGCCGCCGGCGGTGGCGGCCAGGATGTGGTCGGGGCCGGCCGCGGTCAGCGCCTGGGGCTGCCCGCCGGGTACGGTGCCGGTCCTCGTCCAGCTCCCGCCGCCGTCGGTGCTGCGGTGCACCGCGCCCTGGAGGTCGATCCCGTACAGCCCGTCCTCACCGTCCTTCCCGTCCTCGCCGGCCCAGGACAGATAGGCCAGGACCGGTCCGGTGCCGCCGGAGAAGGTCCTGCCGCCGTCGGTGCTGCGGGCGACGCCGTTCCGGGTGGTGGCCAGGACCACGTCGGGGTCCTTCGGGCTGACGGCGATGTCCAGGGCGGCCAGCTCGGCGCGCTCGTCCCAGTCCTTGCCGTCCTCGCTGACGCGCAGCGTGCCGTGGGTGCTGTCGTAGCCGTAGACGGTGCCGTGGGCCTGCTCCAGGGCGTGGAAGTCGACCTCGCCGCCGAGTGAGAGGGTCTGCCAGGTCTTCCCGGCGTCGGTGCTCCTGATCAGCCCGCGGTTGGCGGGCTCGTCGCTGCCCTCGGCGGGGTGTCCGCTGCCGAGGAAGGTGTCGGGCCCGGCGACGGCGAAGCCCATGTAGTCGGCGGTGTCGCCCACCCGTTCCGTGCCGCCGTCGTCGTCGACGGCGACGATGCCGTAGTGGGTGGCGACGTAGAGCTTCCCGTCACCGGGGTTGATGCCGAGCCCGTGGACATGGCCGAGACCGGGCTCCGCGGAGTGGGAGTGGGAGTGGCCGTCGTCGGAGGAGCCCCCGGAGGGGGTGGCGGGGCGGTCGCCGGAGGCGGACGAGCAGGCGGTCAGGACGGCCGCGAGCAGGAGCGCGGCGGCCGCGGGCAGGGTGCGGGTGCGGTTGGGCATCGGGGTTCCTCGGATCGGGTTCGCGGTGTCGGCCGCGTGCGGAAGGACGGTGTGCGGCGCACCCCTCCCACCGGGGAGCGGTGGCGGGTGGCCAGGTGTGCCCGGGCGTGCGGCGGAGTGGGACGGGCGTCTCCGGAGGCGTCAGGGGAGCGCGCGGGGATGCCCGTGACCGGCCGCCGGGCCCGTGGTGGCCGGGGCCCGGCGGCTCTGGGACTACTCCCGGCCGAGCAGCCTGTTCATCTTCTCGATCTCGGCGCTCTGCGAGGTGATGATGTCCTCGGCCATGGACCTGGCCGGGCCGTGGGAGCCGTTCTCCCTCTCCTCCTCGGCCATGGCCACCGCGCCCTCGTGGTGCCTGATCATCAGCTCCAGGAAGGCGGTGTCGAAGGCCTTTCCGGAGGACTTCTCCAGTCCGGCCATCTCGCCGGGGGTCATCATCCCCGTCGTGCCGTGGTCACCGTGACCCGAGTGCCCCGAGCGGTCGGCGTGGGATCCGTGGCCCGCGCCGTCGTCCGACTCGGCGGGAACCCGCTCCCCCCAGGACTCCAGCCAGCCGGACAGCGTCTCGATCTCCGGGTCCTGGGCCTTCTTGATCTGCTCGGCCAGGGCCTTCACCTCCGGTGCGGAGGCCCGGGTCCCGGCCAGGTCGGCCATCTCCACCGCCTGCCGGTGGTGGGGGATCATCCCCTGCGCGAAGGTGACGTCGGCGGCGTTGTGATCGCCCGCCGGGAGCGGGGCGGAGGAACCCGGGGCGGCCCTGTCGTCGCGGCCGGAGTCCCCGGCGGGCCGGTCGCCGCCGCAGGCGGCCAGGACGGCGGCGGCGGCCACGGCGGTCACCGCCGCGGCGATCCGGCGCAGGGCGGAGTGGTGCGCGGTCATGGGATACGACTCCTGCGGAAGAGGCTGTGAAGGGCGCTGGGAAGCGCCGGAGGACGCGGCGGCGCGCGCCACCGCCGCCCCGGTGGGCCGGGCGGGGGCGCACGCGGGGGTTCCTATATGCGCAGGAGCTGGAGTTCGCTCAGGGACGGCGGGGCGCGGCTGCCCGCGGTGGTGGCGGGCAGGTGCCGGACGGCCGCCGGGCCGTCGGGCGAGGCCGCCGCGGTGGCGGGGAGGACGGGCGGCTGCGGCGCGGCGGAGGTGCCGCCGGCCGCGCAGGTGGCGTCCGCGTGGTCCGGGTGTCCGCCCGTGCCGTGCGCCGAGTGCGCGCACTGGGCGCCAACGGGTTCGGGGGACGGGGCCACCGGATGCCCGTGGGCGGGCATCGCGTGGTGTGCGGGAGCGGCGTGGTCCGCGGGAGCGGCGGCCCGGACCGGCGGCCCGGGGTAACCCGGCGCCAGCCCGTGCATCGCCACCAGCCCCGCCAGGACGGCCAGGACCAGCGCCGCCAGAACGGGCAGCGGCGACCGGGCCCATGTCCCCGGGGGGAGCGCGGACGGACGCGACCACCGATTCACACGGCCGATCCTACGGGAGCGTCCGTCAGCCGGGGATAAGTGCGTCCCCCGCGCTCCGGCGCCGGGACGCGGAGGTGGCCCGTAGCACTTCCTAATACCCCCGGGGGCATAAACCGGATCCTGCTACGGTTGGCTTCGAAATACCCCCCGGGGTATTTCTCGAAGGAAGCGAGCAGGAGGTCCGCATGGTTCCCGAGATCGACCAGCAGCGGTTCGCCGAGGCGTACGCGGCAGGTGCCCTCGTCCTCGACGTCCGCGACAGCGGCGAGTACCGCGCCGGCCATGTCCCCGGCGCCCGGCCGGCGCCGCTCGGACTGCTCCCCCTGAAGGCGGCCGAGCTGCCCAGGGAGCGCCCGGTCTACGTGATCTGCCGCAGCGGCGCCCGCAGCGCGCAGGCGACGGCGCTGCTGCGCGACCTGGGCTACGACGCCCGCAACGTCAGCGGCGGCACCGCCGCCTGGGTCGACGCCGGGCGTCCCGTGGTCGCCGGCGACGCCCCCGGCGCACCCGCCTCCCGCGCGGCGGGGCCGGAGATCCCGGAGATCACCGTCCTGCCCGTCGAGACCCCCGGCCTGGGCGACCGCGCCTACCTCGCCCACGACGGCTCGGTGGCGCTGGTGGTCGACCCGCAGCGCGACTACGACCGCGTCACCGCGCTGGCCGACGCCGCCGGAGTGCGCATCACCCACGTGTTCGAGACGCACATCCACAACGACTACGTCACCGGCGGCCTGGCCCTGGCCCGGGAGACGGGCGCGCGCTACCTGGTCAACGCCGACGACGAGGTCTCCTACGAGCGCACCCCGGTCCGCGACGGCGACGTCGTCGAGGTCGGCGCCATGCGGGTGCGGGCGATCCACACCCCCGGGCACACCCACACCCACCTGTCCTACGCACTCCAGGCCGGTGGCGAGCAGCTCGCGGTCTTCACCGGCGGCTCACTGCTGTACGGCTCCACCGGCCGCCCCGACCTGCTGGGACCGGACCACACCGACACCCTGGTGCGGGCCCAGTGGCGCTCGGCGCGCCGGCTGGCCGGGGAGCTGCCGGACGACGCGGCCGTCTACCCCACCCACGGTTTCGGCTCGTTCTGCTCGGCCACCCAGTCCGCCGGGCTGTCCAGCACCATCGGCGAGGAGAAGCGCACCAACACCGCGCTGACCGACGACGAGGAGACCTACGTCGAGCGGCTGCTGGCCGGTCTGGACGCCTTCCCGGCCTACTACGCCCACATGGGCCCGGCCAACGCCGCCGGTCCCGGCGCGCCGGACCTGTCTCCGCCGTCCGTGGCGGACCCGGCCGAGCTGCGGCGCCGCATCGAGGCGGGGGAGTGGGTGGTCGACCTGCGAGACCGTACCGCCTTCGCGGCCGGGCACCTGTCCGGCAGCCTCAACTTCGGCCTGGACGGGCAGTTCGTCACCTATCTGGGCTGGCTGATCCCCTGGGGCACCCCCCTCACCCTGCTGGGCGAGAGCGCCGAGGACGTGGCCGAGGCCCAGCGCGAGCTGGTGCGCATCGGCATCGACCGGCCCGCCGCCATGGCCACCGGGGGCCCCGGTGACTGGGCCGGCGGCGAGCCCCTGGCCGCCTTCGGCCGCGCCACCTTCGCCGAGTTGAAGGCCGCCCTCGACCGGAGCGGCGACGGCGGCGAGGACGGGGAGGGGCCCGTCGTCCTGGACGTGCGGCGCGACCAGGAGCGCGCCGGGGCCCACATCCCCGGGTCGCTCCACATCCCCGTCCACGAGATCCTCGCCCGCGCCGACGAGGTCCCCGCCGGCCGCCGGATCTGGGTCCACTGCGCCGGCGGCTACCGCGCCTCGGTCGTGGCCGCCCTGCTCCACGCCCGCGGCCACGACGTCGTCGCCGTCGACGACGGCTTCGACAGCGCCGGCCCGGCCGGCCTGCTCCGACCCCGGTCCCTGACCCCCACCCCGCCCCACCCCCGCCGGTCCGGCCGGACCGGTCCGACAGAAGGAACACCCCGCATGAGCACCCCCGTCACCCGCCACCTGGACACCGGTGAGCTGCGCGCCGGGCTCGCCTCGGACAGCCCCCCGCGGCTGCTGGACGTGCGCAGCCCGGCCGAGTTCGAGGCCGCCCACATCCCCGGCTCCTACAACGTCCCGCTGGACACCCTGCGCGAGCACCGCGAGGAGCTGACGAAGCACCTGGACACCGACGTGGTGCTGGTGTGCCGCTCCGGCCGGCGCGCCGGCCGGGCCGAGCGCGCCCTCGCCGAGGCCGGACTGCCCGGTCTGACCGTCCTGTCCGGCGGCATGGCCGCCTGGGAGCAGTGCGGCGCCCCGGTCAACCGGGGCCGGGAGCGCTGGGACATGGAGCGGCAGGTCCGCCTGGTCGCCGGCTCCCTGGTGCTGGCCGGCGCCCTGGGCAGCTTCGCGGTCCCCGGGATGCAGGTGCTGTCGGCGCTCGTCGGCGGCGGGCTGGCCTTCGCCGCCCTGTCCAACACCTGCGCCATGGGCGTGCTGCTGTCGAGGATGCCGTGGAACCGCACCGCCGCCTTCGACCCGCGCGCGGCCGTCGCGCGGCTCGCCGACAGCGGCAGGTGACGGGCATGACGCCGACGCTCGCCCTGGTACTGGTGCTGGCGCTGCTGGTCGGGGTCTCCCTGGGGCTGCTGGGCGGCGGCGGGTCGATCCTGACCGTGCCGCTCCTGGTGTACGTCGCCGGTATGGACGCCAAGGAGGCCGTCGCCACCTCCCTGTTCGTCGTCGGCGTCACCTCCGCCGTGGGCGTGGTCGGCCACGCCCGCGGCGGCCGGGTCCGCTGGCGCACCGGCGCCCTGTTCGGCGCCGCCGGCATGGCGGGCGCCTACACCGGCGGCCTGGCCGGCGGCCACCTCCCCGGCCTCGTCCTGCTGGTCGCGTTCGCCGCCATGATGATCGTCACCGCCGTCGCCATGCTCCGTGGGCGGCACGGCGCCGCCCCCGGGACCGGCGACGGGACCGGCTCCGCGCACCGGCGGCTCCCGGTGCGCCGGGCGCTGCTGGACGGAGCGGTCGTCGGCCTGGTCACCGGCCTGGTCGGCGCGGGCGGCGGCTTCCTCGTCGTCCCCGCCCTGGCCCTGCTGGGCGGGCTGCCCATGCCGGTGGCCGTCGGCACCTCGCTGCTGGTCATCGCCATGAAGTCCACCGCCGGATTCGCCGGCTACCTGACCACCGTCCCCGTCGACTGGGCGCTGACCGCGGCCGTCACCTCCGCCGCCGTCGCAGGCAGCCTCGCCGGCGCGAAGCTGGCCGGCCGCGTCCCGGCCGCCGCCCTCTCCCGGGCCTTCGCCTGGTTCGTCCTGGCCGTGGGCACCTTCACGCTGCTCCAGCAGGCCCCGGCCGAGCTGCGGCTGCCCGCCCTCGCCGTACTCGCCTCGCTCGGCACCGGAGCGGGCCTGTGCTACGGCCTGGTCGCCCGATGCCCCTTGCGGCGCGCGGTGCACAGCTCCTAGTGTCCGTCGCTCCGCACGGGACATCCCGGCACAACGGGGTATCCCGTACGGAGTGCGCCGCGGGGTGCGGCGGAATGTTCCGCCGCGTCCCGGCGTTCATTACCCCAGGGGGTATCGCATGATGCCGCCCGGACCGATCCGGAAGGAAGCACCACATGAGCACCGTCGCCCTGAGCGCCACCGACTTCGAGAAGACCGTGACGGAAAACGACATCGTCCTCGTCGACTTCTGGGCGTCCTGGTGCGGTCCGTGCCGTCAGTTCGCCCCCGTGTACGAGGAGGCGTCCGAGGCCAACTCCGACATCGTCTTCGGCAAGGTCGACACCGAGGCCGAGCAGGCGCTGGCGGCCGCCGCGAACATCACCTCGGTCCCCACCCTGATGGCCTTCCGCGAGGGCGTCCTGGTCTTCGCGCAGCCCGGCGCCCTGCCCTCGCAGGCCCTGGACCAGGTCATCGACGCCGTCCGCGGCCTGGACATGGACGAGGTGCGCGCCTCCGTGGCCGCCCAGGAGTCCGGCCCCGCGGACTGAGCCCCGCGGACCGAGCACCGCGGGCCGCGCCCGCGGACCGCGCCCGCGGACCGGACAGATCCACCGGGACGAACCGAGACGAGAGGACGGACCGCTGTGGTCCAGCTTCCCCCCGAGAACGTACGATCGGCCGCCAACCGGCTCCGGCGCGCCCAGGGCCAGCTCGCCGCCGTCGTGCGCATGCTGGAGGAGGGACGCGACTGCGAGGACGTCGTCACCCAGCTCGCCGCGGTCAACCGCGCGCTGGACCGGGCGGGCTTCTCGATCGTCGCCAGTGGCCTCAAGCAGTGCCTGGCCGAGGAGGGCGGCGCCGACGGCGTCGACGCCCGGAAGATGGAGAAGCTCTTCCTCTCCCTCTCCTGATCCCGCTCCCGGCCAGGCCCGCCGCACCGCGCGCGCCCGGCCGGCCCCGGCACCGCCGGCGGCCGGCCGGGCGCGGTTCGCTCACGCCGTCCCCGTGCGGGGCAGTCCGAAGCGCTCCCGGGCCTGCTCGGGGACGAGATCGAGGTAGGCGCCGGGATCCTGCTCGACGACCTTGCGGACGTACGAGCAGAACGGCAGGACGGCCAGCCCCCGGCGGCGGGCGTCGTCGAGCGCCGCGGTGACCAGTCGCTTCGCCATGCCGCGGCCGGTGAACTCCGGCAGGGTCTCGGTGTGGGTGAGGGCGATCCTCCCGCCGGTGATCTCGTAGGCGCAGAAGCCCGCCGGCCGGTCGCCGTCGTGGATCTCGTAACGGTTCTCGGCGGTGTTGTCGCGGATGCTGATGCTCATGGTGCGCTTTCCTTCCCGGTCCGCCGGCCGCCGGAGGCCGGACGCGCGCCGCCGCGCTGCCAGTGGGGTGCGGCGACCGGGACGCGCGGCAGGGCGGAGTCCACCCGGCCGAACCGGTCGTCCCGCGCGGCCCAGGAGGCGTGGGCGGCGTCGATCTCCTCCCGGGTGCGGCCGACGAAGTTCCACCACATCAGGATCGGCTCCTCGAACGGCTTCCCGCCCAGCAGGATCACCCGGGCCGGCTCGCGCGCCTCGACGCGGAGCTCGTCGCGGCCCTCGCCCAGATAGCCGAGCCTGCCGGGGCGCAACGGCTGCCCGTGGACGGCGACGGCGCCCGTCAGGACGATCAGCGCGTACTCGAAGCCGGTGCGCAGCGGCACCGTGGCCGGCGCGCGTAGGTCCAGCTCGACGCCGACCAGCGGGGTGTCGTACCGGGCCGGACTGACGGCCCCGCCGAAGTCGCCGACCAGGACGGTCGCCGCGCCCGCGCCGCCGTCCAGCTCGGCCCGGGGCAGCTCGGTGTGGTGCTCGAAGGCGGCCGGGCCGTGCCGGGTGGCCTCGGGCAGGGCGACCCACAGCTGGACGCCCTCCAGGGTGCCGCGGTAGTGGCCGGTGGCCTCCTCGGCGTGGGAGACACCGCCGCCGGCGGTCATCAGGTTGAGCTGGCCGGGCCGGATCACCTGCTCGGAGCCGAGGCTGTCGCGGTGCAGCACCTGCCCGTCGGTGAGCCAGGTGACGGTCTGCAGCCCGATGTGCGGGTGCGGGCCGATGTCCAGTCCGCTGTTCTCGGTGACGTCGGCCGGTCCCATGTGGTCGGCGAAGCACCAGGCGCCGACCGTGCGCCGGCCCCGGCGCGGCAGCGCGCGGCGTACCCGGAACCTGCCCACCGTCGCCTCGCGGCTCTCGCCGACCTCCACGCACGGGGCGGTGGGATGACCGGCGTCGGCCCGGGTCGGGGGTGCGTCGGCCGTGCCGACCGGTCCGCTCATCGCGGCTCCTCTCGTCCCGCTCTCCTCCCGCGCCGCCGTCCGCCGGGCCGGATCCCGGTGAGAAGGCGCGGTGCGGGGGCTGGTGTACCCGGGTACGCGCCCGGTAAAAGGCGGACGGGAGCCCGTACCCCGGCCGGGTGCGTGCCCGCACCCCCCGCGGGGCAGGAAGCGGAGGGCGGTACCGGCTCCCGGAGCGGCGGCGGCCTGCACGGCGCGGCCCTTCGCACACCGCATCGGAAGGGGAACGCAGTGCCCGCGCTTGAATGGATTCATGTGGACGGTGACCGGCTCGCGGACGAACACGGCCGGACGGTCGTGCTGACCGGCGTCGGTCTCGGCGGCTGGATGAACATGGAGAACTTCGTCACCGGCTACCCCGGCAGTGAGGGGGAGATCCGCCGCCTGCTCCGGGCGGCGATGGGCCGGGAGGCGTACCGCGCCTTCTTCGACGCCTTCCTGACCGGCTTCTTCGACGACGCGGACGCCCGGTACCTCGCCTCCCTCGGCATGAACTGCGTCCGCATCCCGGTCAACTACCGCCACTTCGAGGACGACGGCCGGCCCATGGAGTGGAAGGAGGCCGGGTTCGCCGCCCTCGACCGGGTCGTCACCCTGCTGGCGGAGCACGGCCTGTACTCGGTCATCGACCTCCACGCGCTGCCCGGCGCGCAGAACCAGCACTGGCACAGCGACAACCCCACCCACCGCGCCGCCTTCTGGACCCACCGGCACTTCCAGGACCGCGCCGTGGCCCTGTGGGAGGAACTCGCCGACCGCTACAAGGACCGCCCCGAGGTCGCCGGGTACAACCCGGTCAACGAGCCGTCCGACCCGGCCGGCGACGCCCTGCTCGCCTTCTACGAGCGGCTGGAGAAGGCGGTCCGGGCGATCGACACCCGCCATGTGCTCTTCCTCGACGGCAACCGGTACTCGACCGACTTCTCCGTCTTCACCCGCCGCGCCGAGCCGTTCCCCAACTGCGTCTACACCGCGCACGACTACGCCCTGCCCGGCATCGCGGGCGCCACCGCCTATCCCGGAGTGACCCGGGGGGAGTACTTCGACCGCTCGGTCGTCGAGGAGGCCTTCCTGCGCCGGACGGAGTTCATGCGTGAGACCGGGACACCCGTGTGGATCGGCGAGTTCGGGCCCGTCCACCCCACCGACCGGCCGGTGGAGGAGTGGCGCTACGCCCTGCTCCGCGACCAGCTGGAGATCTACCGGGAGCACGGAGCCGGCTGGTCGCTGTGGACCTACAAGGACATCGGCCTGCAGGGACTGGTGCACGCGGCGCCCGACAGCCCCTATCTGCGCCGCATCCGGCCCGCCCTGGAGCAGAAGGCCCGGCTCGGCGTGGACTCCTGGGGCGGCTCGGACGCGGGTGTGCGCGACGTCCTGGACCCGGTCGACGCGCTCTTCGAGCGGGAGTTCCCCGGCTACGAGCCCTACCCGTGGGGCAGACGGCAGCACATCGCCCTGCTGGTGCGGCACATCCTGCTCGCCGAGCCCCTCGCCGAACGCTTCGCCGCGCTCTTCGCGGGGATCACGCCGCAGGAGGCCGCCGAGGCGGCGCACTCCTTCCGGTTCGAGCACACGGTGGAGCGGACGGGCCTGACTGCGGTGCTGCGCGAGCACCTGCTCGGCACCGGGCCGAGCCGGGGGGCGCCGTCCCCAGGGTGAGCCCAGCCCTGGCCGCGGGCGGCACACCGGCCGATCGTGGAACAGGCGCCGGAGACCCGGGCGGCCGGGCGCACCGGCCGCCCGCCCCGGCGTCCCCGGGCCGCGAACGGCCGGGCAGACCCCGCGGAAGGCAGGAGACCCATGCGCGTCGTCACCCAGCACACCCTCGGCGACCCGTCCGTACTCGAGCTCACCGAGGCCGCCCGCCCGGAGCCGGGGCCGGGGCAGGTGCTGATCAGAACCGGCGCGATCGGCGTCAACCCGATCGACGGCCACGTGCGGTCGGGGGCCATGCCGACGCTGGGCGAACCGCCCTTCACCGTCGGCTGGGACGTGGCCGGCACCGTCGAGGTCCCAGGTCCCGGCGTGTCGGCCTTCGCCCCCGGCGACGAGGTGCTCGGCATGCTCGCCCTCCCGGGAGCGGGCAGCACCTACGCCGAGTACGTCCTGGCCTCGGTCAACGAGATCGTCCGCAAGCCGGCCGGCCTCACCGTCGAGCAGGCGGCGGGCCTGCCGATGGCCGGTCTCACCGCCTGGCAGAGCCTCGTCGGCCTCGCCCGGCTCCGGCCGGGACAGCGGGTGCTGGTGCACCGGGCGGCCGGCGGTGTCGGCCATCTCGCGGTGCAGATCGCCAAGGCCCGCGGCGCCCGGGTGACCGGTACGGCGAGCGCGGGCAAGCACGGCCTGCTGCGCCGCCTCGGGGTGGACCGGCCGGTGGACTACCGCACCGAGGACTTCGCCGAAGCCGGCCGGTTCGACGTGGTGTTCGACCTCGTCGGGGGCGAGTACGGCGAGCGCTCCGCCCGCGCCCTCGACCCCGGCGGCGTCCTGGTCAGCGGCTACCCCCAGGACACCGGTGTGACGGCGGAACTGGTCGCCGAGCTCGGCATCCGGCACGCCCTCACCTTCGTGAGCCCGTCCGCGCCCGACCTGGCGCGGCTGGCGGCGCTCGTCGACGAGGGACGGCTCACCGTCCACGTCGACCAGGTGCTGCCGCTGGCAGAGGCGGCCAAGGCGCACGAGCTCGTGGCCGCCGGCTCGGCCACCGGCAAGCTCGTCCTGGTGCCCTGATCCCGGACCCGCTCACCTACCCACCCACCCGCTCACCCACCCGCACCCCGCACACGGACCGACGAGGACGAGGAGCACCCTCATGAAACGACGGACGGCACTGCTCTCCGGCGCCGCCCTGGCCACGGCCCTGACCCTGCCCGCGCGCACACACGCGCACGCGCACACCGCGCCGCCCGGCACGGCGCTCACGCCGCCCCGCCGCCGCGGCTGGCGGACCCTGGCGCCGATCGGGAGCGGACCCCGGCAGGAGCACGGCGTCGCCGCGGTCGGCGACAAGGTCTACGTCATCGGCGGCATCGTCCCCGACCTGGCCGGCGGCTTCACCACCACCGACCGGGTGGACGTCTACGACACCCGGCGCGGCACCTGGTCGCAGGCGGCCCCGCTGCCCGTCGCGATGAACCACCCCAACGCGGCGGTGGTGGACGGCCGGCTCCACGTCCTGGGCGGGCTGTCCGGCGGCGCCTCGTGGCAGGCCCTGCGCGACTGCTTCGTCCTCGACCCGCGCTCGGGCCGCTGGGAGCGGCTGCCGCCGATGCCCGCGGGCACCGAGCGAGGCAGCGCCGCGATGGGGGTGTGCGGGAGCCGGATCCACCTCGCGGGCGGCATGCGCGTCCTGGAACCGACGGGTCCCGGCGGCCTCCAGGACACGGTGGGCGAGGTGTCCTCCTACGACACCGCCACCGGCCGCTGGGAGGCGCTGCCGGACCTGCCGCAGCCGCGCGACCACGTCGGCGGGGCCGTCGTCGGCACGGTGTTCCACGTGGTCGGCGGCCGGGACCGGGGGCAGCTGAACGTACGGGACACCGTCTACGCGCTCGACCTGCGCCACCGGCGCCGCTGGTCCGAACGGACCCCGATGCCGACCGCCCGCGGCGGCCTCGCCGCCGCGGCCGTGGGCCGCTGGATCCACACCTTCGGCGGCGAGGGCAACGTGGTGGACGGCGTGCACACCGTCTTCCCGGAGGTCGAGGCGTACGACACCGTCCGCGACCGCTGGCGGCGGCTCGACCCGATGCCGGTGCCGCGCCACGGCACCGCTGCCGTCGCCGTGCGCGGCACGGTCCACATCCCCGGCGGCGGCACCGCGCCGGGCGCCGCCCCGGTGGACGTCCACGACGCCTACCGTCCGGGGGGTCCGGGCTGGTAACCGCCTCCGCCCGCGGCGCCCCGGGCCGGTGTCCGGCGGTGCCGCGGGCGGGTGCGGACGGCCGGAGCGGCCGACCGCCGGCGGGACCCGGGAACCGTTCCGCGGCACGTTCGGGAAGCGGGCCTTCCCCGGCCGCGCAGTTGCCCGGCCGCAGCCGTCCGGTCGCGGCCGGGGGTGCGCCACGCCGGGGCACGAGGGCCTTTCCGCCGGGCACCGGCGCGGACGCCGTGATCCGCACCGGGCCGGAAGGCCCTCGTCCACCCAGGGCCCCCTCGACCGGGGCCTGCCCCGTCCGTTCACGGCCCCGCGGACGGCACCCCCGGTGCCGAGCCTGATGCCGCGCCGGCCGAGAGCACGGACGGGAGCGGCTGTACGCGGCTTCCGGCAATCGGTTCCCCCGGCCGACGTGCTAGGGCAGCGGTACGAACCCCTCGTGCCGCACCGACCAGCCGGGCCCGAACCCCGGCGCGGTACGCGCCGCGCCGTCCCAGCCGCCGGCCATGAGCGCGACCGCCGCCAGCAGGCCCCCGTTGCCGGGCAGGTACAGCGGCAGCGAGTCGTCCTGCCGGTTGTGGCCGTTGGGCAGATGGCGGTTCTTCGGCACGTCCAGCAGCAGTGCCCGCACCGCCAGGTCCGGGCGGCCCAGCCGGGTGGCGGTCATGGCCGCCATGGGGAAGTCCCAGCCCCAGGCGCTGTCCCAGTCCCAGTCGGCGAGCACCGACTCCAAGGTGCGCTCCATCACCGCCGGGTCCACCAGCGGCGTCGCCGGGACCACCCCCAGCGCGCCGAGCATGCTGGGGTGGTCGGTGCGCAGCGTGTACGGCGGTACGCCGATCGCCGCGTACACGCCGTCGCGCACCCGGAGCGGGACCAGGCCCTCCGCGACCCGCCGCCACCTCTCGCACCCGCGCAGCCCCAGCCGGACCCGCCAGTCGTTCGCCACGCCCAGCGCCCAGGCCCAGTAGGCGAGTTCGAAGGTGGGGTTGCGCAGCCGGCGGCGGTCGGCGGCGTAGGACTCCTGCGCCGGGACCAGCGGCGGGGCGAGTTCGAAGCCGCGCGGGGTCCGCTCGGGCAGCGCGGCCATGAAGGCGGCGGTGTCCAGCACCAGCGGGGCCCACCGCTCGAGGGTCTCCCGGTCCCCGGGGCGGGCCCGGCGGACGAGTTCGGCCAGATGGACCGGGTGCGGCTGCTGCCACAGCAGGAAGGGGCCGATGTCGCTGGGCGTCTCCTCGCCGGACGGGCCCGTCTGCTTGGGCCAGCGCGCCCCGGGCAGGTGCTGCCGGGCGGCGGTGGCGCGGGCGCGCGGCCGGACGGTGTCGTACCAGGCGAGGGAGCGCTCCAGCAGTTCCGGCCGTCCCCAGGCGGGGAAGTGGGCCGCGTGCCACCAGTGCATCTCCAGGTGGAACTTGCCGCGCCAGGAGTTGGCGGTCAGCCCGGTCTCGGCCGGGGGCAGCGACCCGGCGCAGTGGATCCGGGTGAGGTACTGCGAGAGCACGATCCGGCGCTCCAGCTCGGCGGCGCGCGGGTCCGTACTGCCCGACAGGTCCACGGCGGCACCGGAGGACCAGAACGACGCCCAGCCCGACGCGGCGGCGGCGAGGACCTCCTCGCCGGTGAGGTCCGGTCCGTCAGGTGTGCCGCCCGGGGCGAACTCCACGGCGCAGACCAGGCGGCTGCCGCTCCCGCGGACGGTGATCCGGTGGGGACCACCGGTGCCGTCGCCGCCGTCACCGCCGTCGCCGTCCTCGACGGTGAGCCCCGGGCCGTGGACGCGGACGGTGTAGCGGGTGCCGTCGAGCGTGCGCTCGACGTGCCGGCCGCCGCGCTCGCGGCACAGCCGGGTGCGGTGCGCATCGGGGCGCGACCAGTCGGCGGCGTTCCCCCACGCCCCCGAGCCGTAGGGGAACGCCAGCGTCAGACCGACCGCCGCCCCCTCCTCGGCGGTGATCTCCACCCCGACGGCGTCGCGCCGCGGGTGCACGGCCGTCCGGACGGTGAAGCCCCGGCCGCGCAGCCGGAACCGGCTGGTGATCACGCCCCGGGCCGGGTCGAGCTCCTGGCGGACACCGCTCAGGTCCGCGGCCCGCACCGTGCTCCCCGGGCCGGCGGCGTCCGCCGCGTCCGCCGTCCACAGGCCGATCCGGGCGAGGTCCAGCCGGTGCGGGTTGGCCCGCAGCCACTCCTCGGCCGGGGTCAGGCCGTCCTGCGCGGTGGCCGACAGCGTCCCGCCCAGGTCGACGAAGTCGGCCGGGCCGTGCGCCGTGTCGTACCGGCGCATCGTCGAGGCGAGCCCGCGGCCCTCCTCCCCGCGCGGGGGGAGGCAGTGCCAGCCCCACTGCGCCATCGTCGCCAGCAGGGTCCCCGCCCCCTGCCCGTACCGGTCGGGCAGGGGGTAGTGGTCCGGCAGCGACTGCAGGCCGGTCACGTCGACGGTGAACGCGAACTCGCCGTTGCCCACGGCCAGCGGGCACTGCCCGAGGATCCCGCCGGCCACGACGCGGTGGCGCGCGACCACGGCCGCGCGGTCGACCGTCATGCCCGGCCCGCCGCCGTCGCCCGGGGACCCGTCATGCCGGGGCCCGTCACACCGAGTCCAGCGCCTGCTTCATCTCCGCCACCCACTCCTTCGCCGCCTCGGCCGGGGACTTCCGGCCGAAGAGGACCTCGGAGTCGAGCCGGGTGGTGACGTCGTTCAGCGACGAACCGCCGGCCGGGGGCACCGGGGCGGCGGGCGCGCCGTTGCCGGCGACCTGCTCGATGTAGCCGGCGTTGGCCCGGCCGGCCTCGTCCAGGAGCGGGGAGACGGCCTCCCGCACCTCGCTGTTGAACGGCAGCCCGCGGTTGTCGAGGATCTTCTTGCCCGCCTCGGGCGAGTTGACCAGGTAGTCGACCAGCCTGGCGGCGGCCTCGGGGTGCTCGGACTGCTTGGAGATCGCGTAGTACTGGGAGGGCAGGACGGTCGTCCCCGGCTGCTCGTACTGCTTCTCGCCGGGGAGGTTGACGATCCGCAGGTCGGCTCCCGACGCCTTCGCGTAGACGCCCAGCAGGTTCGAGTAGGTGATCGTCATGGCCGCCTTGCCCTGGCCCATGAGCGTCTGCTCCGGCGGGACCGCGGCGCGCTCGGTGACCAGCTCGGCGGGCGGCATGCCCTTGTTCGCCAGCAGCTTCCGCTCCATGGCGAAGTAGTCCTCGACCGTGGCGGCGGACACGCCGAGTTCGCCCTGTTCGTCGAAGATGGGCGTGCCGCGCTGGCCCGAGTAGACCCCGAGGGTGTCGTTGACCCGCGGCTCGAAGCCGTAGGTGCCCCGCGGGCTGCCCGCCGTCACCTCGGCGGCGAGCTCGGTGAACTGCTCCCAGGTCCAGGTGTCGGTGTCGGGCAGCTCCACCCCGGCGGCCTCGAGGACCTCCGGGTTGACGAACATCCCGATGGCGTTGCCGCCGGTGGGCACCCCGTAGAGGGTGCCGTCGAACTTCGCCGCCGCGAGGGTGGACTCGGGGAACTCCGACAGCTCCAGCTCGTCGGAGACCTGTCCCAGGTCGAGCAGTGCGCCCCGGTCGCTGTACTCGCGGGGGTAGGCACCGCCGAGCGTCATCACGTCGGGGGCGTCGCCGGCGGCGGTCCCCGTGGCGAGCTTGTCGAAGTAGGCGTCGATGTCGCTGGTCTCGGTCTCGACGGTGATGCCGGGGTTGGCCTTCTCGAAGTCGGCCAGCACGCTCCTGGTGGTCGCCGCGCGCTCGCTGTCGCCCCACCAGGCGAACCGGATGGTCGCCCTGCCGTCCGAGCCGCCGCCGCCGTCCGTCGCCGAGTCGCCGCAGCCGCCGAGCGTGGCCAGTGCGGCGAGCGCCGCCCCGGCCGCCGCGGCGGTCCGGAGCCCGCGCCGGCTCCTTGAGATGTTCCGGGTGGTCCGCATCGCTGCACCTCGTCTCTCGTGGGCCTCTCGTGGGCCTCTCGTGGCGCGTTCGGGGTGACTCGGCAGCACGCACTCCGACGGAGTGGCTGCATCGTGTTGAATCGTCTCAATGCGGTGGCGGCCGCACCCGGTCCGGGAAATCGATTTCCCGGGGAAGTTAACGGGAGCGCCACATCGTGTCAACGCCCCGGGACGTTCCCGCCGGAAGCCCGCCGGGGCGGACCGGCCGGTACGCCGGCCCTCCGCAGCGGAACTCGGAGAAGAACTCGCGCCGGAACTCACAGGGGTTGACCCACCGGTGACGCGTGCCATACTCGGCGCCCATAAATCGCTTTCCCGGGGAAAGACGCCTGGTCCCACAGGCCGACGGAGGGGGCTGCGCATGAGCGGCATCGGTGAGCTCCGCGCGCTCGCCAGGTCCAGACGGTCCGGACCGCGCAGGACGGCGGGGCTCTCCCCGGGCCCGGGGAGAGCGGAGAACAAGGACAACCGCGTCGCGTACGTCTTCCTGTTCCCCTGGCTGCTCGGCATCGTGTTCATCACCATCGGGCCGGTGCTCGCCTCGCTGTACCTGTCCTTCACGGACTACAACCTGCTCCAGCCGCCCGAGTTCGCGGGTCTGGGGAACTACACCAGGATGTGGGAGGACAGCCGGTTCTGGGCGTCGCTGAAGGTGACGCTCCTGTACGTGGTGTTCTCCGTGCCGCTGCAACTCGCCCTGGCCCTGGGCCTGGCCCTGCTGCTGGACCGGGGGCTGCGCGGCCTGTCGTTCTACCGCTCGGTCCTCTACCTGCCCTCGCTGCTGGGCGGATCGGTCGCGGTCGCGATCCTGTGGCGCCAGGTGTTCGGCAGCGAGGGCCTGGTGAACCAGTTCCTCGGGCTGTTCGGCGTCGAGGGGCCGGGGTGGATATCCAACCCCTCCACCGCGCTGGGCACCATCGTCCTGCTGCACATCTGGACGTTCGGCTCGCCCATGGTGATCTTCCTCGCCGGGCTGCGGCAGATCCCGCGCATGTACTACGAGGCCGCGGAGGTGGACGGGGCCTCCGTCCCGCGCCGCTTCCGGTCGGTCACCCTGCCGCTGCTGAGCCCGATCATCTTCTTCAACCTGGTGCTCCAGACCATCTTCGCCTTCCAGTCCTTCACCCAGGCTTTCATCGTCTCCGGGGGAACGGGCGGGCCGAGCGATTCGACCCTCTTCACCACCCTGTACATCTACAAGGCGGGATTCGGACAGTTCCAGATGGGCTACGCCTCCGCGATGGCCTGGGCGCTCCTGATCCTCGTCGCCGCCTTCACCGCCGTGAACTTCTGGGCCTCGAAATTCTGGGTGTTCTATGACGACTGAGACTGAATCCATTCAGCCGGTGTCGGCCGCAGTCGCCGAGCGCCCCGCACCCGCCTCGCCCCCGTCCCCGGCCCGGCGGCGCACCGGCCGCCGGCGCCTGCTCGGCCTGCTCAAGCACGTCCTGCTCACCGGTCTCGCGCTGACGATGATCTATCCGCTCATCTGGCTGGTCGTCAGCTCCTTCCGGCCGGGCGAGACGATCTTCCGCGATCCGGCGCTGAGCCTTCAGGGCCTCACACTGGAGAACTACGGCAACGGCTGGACGGCCCTCGGCTCGCCCTTCAGCGCCTACCTGTGGAACTCGGCGCTGCTGGTGTTCGGCACGATCGTCGGCAACCTGTTCTCCTGCTCGCTGGCCGCCTACGCCTTCGCCCGGCTGCGGTTCCGCGGCCGCCGGACACTCTTCGCGATCATGCTGGGCACGATCATGCTGCCCATCCACGTCCTGATCGTCCCGCAGTACGTGCTCTTCTCCGAGCTCCACATGCTCAACACGTTCCTGCCGCTGGTCCTGCCGAAGTTCCTCGCCACGGACGCGTTCTTCGTCTTCCTCATGGTCCAGTTCATCCGCTCCCTGCCGCGCGAACTGGACGAGGCGGCCCGCATCGACGGCGCGGGCCACCCGCGGATCTTCCTGCAGGTGATCCTGCCGCTGATGGTGCCCGCCCTGGCGACCACCGCGATCTTCACCTTCATCGGCACCTGGAACGACTTCTTCGGCCAGCTCATCTACCTGACCCGGGAGGAGAACTGGACCGCCCCGCTGGCCCTGCGGACCTTCCTCGACGCGCAGTCGGTCTCCAACTACGGCGGCATGTTCGCCATGTCCGTGGTCTCGCTCCTGCCGCTCTTCCTGATGTTCCTCGTCGGCCAGCGCTGGCTGCTGCGGGGCATCGCGACCACGGGCATCAAGTGACCCGGCCCCGCGCCCGCGTACCCGTGCACCCCGCCACCCCCGCACCCGTCACCCGCACGCAGGAACCGGAAGGAACCAAGGTGCCCGCTTCCGCCTCCCCGTCGTCCCCGCCCTCCCCGCCGCGCTACGCCCTCGTCGGGGCCGGCTCCCGCGCCCGGATGTACCTCGACGCCGTCACCGGACCGCACGCCTCCCGCGCCCGCCTCGTCGCCTGGAGCGACACCAACCCCGGCCGGCTCGACGTGTACGAGCGCCGCCTGCGCGCGGCCGGGGCCGAGGTGCCCGTCCGTTTCGCCCCAGGCGGGACGGCCGACGCGGTGCGCCGCCACCGCATCGACCGCGTCATCGTCACCACCCCCGACGCCACCCACGCCGACCTCGTGACGGCCGCCCTGGACGCCGGCGCCGACGTGATCGTCGAGAAGCCGCTGACCACCACCGAGGAGGGGATCCGCCGCATCGCCGAGGCCGCCGGACGCACCGGCCGGCAGGTCACCGTCACGTTCAACTACCGTTACGCGCCGCGCAACGCCGAACTGAGGCGCGTCATCGCCTCCGGCGCGATAGGCCGGGTCACCTCGGTGCACTTCGAGTGGTTGCTGGACACCGCCCACGGCGCCGACTACTTCCGCCGCTGGCACCGCGACAAGGCCGTCTCCGGCGGCCTGCTGGTGCACAAGTCCACCCACCACTTCGACCTCGTCAACTGGTGGCTCGGCGACCTACCCGCCCGCGTCTTCGCCAGCGGCGGACTGCGCTTCTACGGCGCCGAGGCCGCCGCCGGCCGCGGCCTCGGGCCGCGCCCCGAGCGCGGCACCACCGACTCCCCGCTGCGCGACGCCTTCAGCCTCGACCTGCGCCACGAGCCGCTGTACAAGGAGCTCTACCTGGACCAGGAGCACCACGACGGCTACCGCCGCGACCAGGACGTCTTCGACCCCGGCATCACCATCGAGGACAATCTCTCCCTCGTCGTCGACTACGCCTCCGGCGCCTCCATGGCGTACTCCCTCAACGCCCACGCCCCCTGGGAGGGCTACACCGTCGGGGTCAACGGCACCGAGGGCCGCGCCGAGCTCACCGTCGTCGAACGCGGCTCGGTGCGGGTGGACGCCGACGGCCGTGTGGTCATCGACCCGAGCGCCCGCCCGGACCTCGTCACCGGCGGCACCGACGACGCCGTACGTCCGGTGGGGGAGCGGCTGGTGGTGCAGCGCCATTTCGAACCCGCCCGCGAGGTGGCGATCCCGCGGGCCGGGGGCGGCCACGGCGGCGGCGACGACGTCCTGCTGCGCGACGTGTTCGCCCCCGGCGCGGAGGGCGGTTCCCCCGGTGATCCGCTGGGCCGCGCCGCGTCCTGGCGGGACGGCGTGCGGTCCGTCGCCGTGGGTCTGGCCGCCAACCGCTCCCTCGCCACCGGGCAGGCGGTACGCGTCGCCGATCTCGACCTCGGCGACGCGGCCGCCCTGCTGGCCGTGGACGGCTCCCGGGCCGGGACCTGAAGGCCGTGCCCCGGCCCCGCCCCCTGCACAGGACTCCCTGCCGGTCGCAGTCGGCGCGGCACTGTCGGTGGCGGCTGGCAGCATCGGGCGCATGACGGACACCACGACGTTCGACTGGCGGTCCTTCCTGCTCGGATGGAGCGGGGAGTGGGCGGATTCCCTGCCGGAGGACGAGACGCGGAGCGAGGACGACGAGGCCGCACGGCGGGTCCGCTGGCTGGGGTTCCCGCCCGCGTCCGAGGAGCGGATCGCGGCCGTGGAAGAGCGCCTCGGCCGCCGGATGCCCCCGTCGTACCGGGAGTTCCTCAAGGTCAGCGACGGATGGCGGCACGCGGGCGGGTTCGTGTGGCTGCTGGCGGGGACCGAGAGCGTGCGCTGGCACGGCAACGAGTCGGGTCTCGCGGACATGTTCGAGGAGTACCTGGCCGAGGACGCCGGGCCCGAGGAGCGGCGGGAGGCGGACCTCTGGCGCCGCGGACTGCAACTCGACGTGAAGTCCGACATCACCCACGTCCTGATGGACCCCGAGGATGTGGACGAGGACGGCGAGTGGGCCGTGTACACCTGGGCGAGCTGGCGTGCCGCGCCGCCCGAGCGGCACGCCAACTTCCTGGAGTTCATGCGGGACATGTACCGGGAGTTCCACAGTCTGCGGGCACGCCGTGGTGACGGTGACGAGGAACCGGCGTTCGCCAACGACACCACGCGGGAGCTGGACGCACTCGTGGCGGAGGCCCGGTGTGAGGCGCTGCGCGGCGGGTGGGAGCGGGCCCGGGAGATGCTGGACGAGGCCCGGAAGTACGGCAGACCGCGGGCCGCCGGACTGGGCGACCAGATACGCCGTCTCCTCGGACAGACCTACATGGTGTATTTCGAGGACCTGGTGGCGGACCCGCGGTACGCGCCCGAGCTGCTGCCACCGCTGGTGGCCGAGTACGTGGCGCACTCCTACCGGGACGACTCCACGCTGAAGTACCACCTGCGCGGCGCCGGTGACGATTTGGTGGACCTGGCCTACGCGACGCTGGAGCGGGTGCGGGACGGCACGTACCGGTACACCGCGGCCGGGCCGTTCGGGGAGGCGGTCGAGCGGGCCCGGGAGCTGGCGCGGTGGGGGGACGCCGACGGGGCGTGGCGGGCGCTGCGGGACGCGCTGCCGCTGTGGGAGCCGCTGGGGCCGGACCATCTGGCGCCGCTGGGCTGGGTGGCCGATCCCCTGCTCGGTCCGTTGCTGACCCCGGAGCGGGGCCGCGAGTTGCTGTCCACGCCCAGGGGCGGGCAGGCGGGCGGGACACCGGCCGGGGCGCCGGAGCCGACGGCCGGGCTCGACCCGGACGGCCTGGCGTGGCTCGCGGAACCGGATCCGGGCAACAACCGCACCTCGTACCGGTTCGTCCTGGTGGAGGGGGTGGAGCCGGAGGAGTTGCCCGGGCGCCTCGCGGACGGGAGCGACGCGGCGCTGAACGAGCCCATGACCTCATGGGAGGCGCGCACCAGGCTGCGGGGCGACCGGACCGAGTTCTCGTCCTACGACGACAAGGCGCTCATGGCGGTCGGCCGGGCCGGCGCCGGGTGGAGCTTCGCCTTCGACGGCAGCCCCGCCCCGTTCGGCAGGCAGCGGTTCGTCTCCCCGGCCGCGGCCGCCTCCGAAGGAGGGCGTGCTGTGGTGGTGTGGAGCGGTCTGCGGACAGGGCAGGGGGAATCGTTCTTCCACCTCTCGGTGGCGCGGGACGGTGCCGAGCGGTACGCGTTCACGTTCGCGGACGGGGAGGTCCTGCGGAACGGGGAGATACCGCGGGCGCTGGACCCGGGCCGGTTCTTCGGCGACCCGGCGGGCGGCGGTACGGGGCACGGCGCCGATACGGAACGGCTGCTGCTGGAGGCGGTGGCCCGGGAGTTCGGGGTCACCCTGCCGCGCCACGCCCTCGTGCACGGTCGGCTGCACACGTTCACCACCCGCTCCTGGACGCGACCGCCGCGAGACGGTGAGGGGTACCTGGTGATCCGGGTGGGGCGGGGAGCCGCGGGTCCGGTGGGCGGTGGGCGGGCGGACGGTGAGCGGGCAGGGGGCGAGGGGCCGGGGAACGGATAGGGCACGGGCCGGTGCCGTACGGATCCCGGGGGAGACGGGCACGGAGTGCGGGTGCGGGCGCGGATGCGGTGTCGGGTGGGGTCGGGGCCGGTCCGGGGCGACCGTTCCGGACGGTACGATTTACGGCCGTTGCCGTACCACGTGTTGTCACCCTTTCATTGGCCGCAAATCGTACTTGAGTGTCCGGAACGGTCGCCCCTCCCCGTCCCCTCCCGCCGTCGCCCGGCTGCCGGTTCGAGTTCCGCGATCGTCCGGCTCTGTGGTACCCCGGCGGCTGCTGCCCCACCGGGCAGCAGCCGTCTGCACCGGAGGGGGCCTCGCGTAAACCGTCCACTTCCCGCGGGAGTGCGGGCTGCCGGCAGTGGCCGTACGGTCAGGCGGCAACCCCGCGACGGAACGTGCCCCGGGACGGCAGCCGCAGCAGCACGTGCAGGGGGACCCCGTCCTCGGCCCAGGCCCGCAGCCGCTCCCGGTCGACCCAGTGGACCCGGTGTCGCTCGCCCCAGACCCGGGCGTCCCGGGTGAACCCGCCGTTGGTGACCACCACTGCGACATCGGCTCCGTGCACCGGTTCGGCGGTTCCCTTGACCTGGTACATCACCGGGGAGCCGACCCTGCCGCCGACACGGGTGTGTTTGGCCTGCAGCACGATCCGGCCCCATCGGGGATGCCGGCCGATGACATCGGCCGCCTGATCACCCTGCTGCCCGACCCTCCGGGCCGACCAGCCGTCCCGGACCAGCAGGTCCCGCAGCGCCTCCTCGAAACCCCGGTCCTCCATGGCGTCGATCCGGGCGAGCGGCAGCCGCAGGATCTCGAGCATGCGCGACCGCAGGCGCCGGACCCGCGCCGCGCGCAGTGCGCGCCACAGCCCGTAGCCCAGACCGCCGGCAGCCGCGGCGGCGAGGTACGGCCACCCGCGGACCGCCGTGTCCCGCACGGCCGTGGCCACCTCCGCCAGAAAGGTCAACGCCGCCACGGTGACGATCCCGGCCGCGACGAGCTCACCGGTGTCGCGAGGGGCGCGTACCCGGAGCTGTCGTCTGGCCATCAGCGCTCCGCCGGGACGGAGACGGACGGGCCGGGACGCTCCGGCTCGGCGGTTTCGGCCTCGCCGAAGCCGACGAGCTGCCCCCACAACCAGACCATCCCGACGAGGGCGGCGATCGTCCAGCCACTGAGCCCCCGGGCCCTGGGCCGTGGATTGCGGCGGAGATGACTGCGGACGACGTGGTACCCCTCCGGCGGCATGGCGTCCCCTTTCCTCCCTCGGGGCCGTTCCGATACGGCCCCTGTCCTGAAAACGGTTTAACAGCGGGCACTGACAGGAACTGGCGGATGATCAGGCCGTGCGGGAGGTGGACCTCGCGAATCGGCCATCGGTTCTGTGGGGGCGTTCCTGTCGGGGTGGAGAGGAAGACCCGCCCTGTGAGCTCCGGCTTTGCTCACGGGAGAGTCACCTGAGGGCAAAGGGAACAGCGGTGTCGTTGTGAGGAGAACACGCTCTCTCAATTCACCTGCGAATACTTCAGGTGAAAGCCGCCGCTGCTTCGTCCGTGATTGGCGGAAAAAAATCCAGTGCGCCGTTTCGCGCTGCCCGGCTTGCCTGTCACCCGCCGCAGAACGCGGAACGGTCCGCCGGCGGAGTCGGCGGACCATCATGGGGGGTGAGGTCGGAGAGGTATGAGGGGGACGGCTCCCCGTCTCGCCGCCCCGAGGGACGCTAGTCGAGACAGAACTCGTTGCCCTCGACGTCCTGCATCGCGATGCAGGACTCGTTGTCGTCGTCGGCGGGCAGCAGCTGCACGCGTGCCGCGCCGAGCGCGACCAGCCGTGCGCATTCGGCCTCGAGCACGGCCAGTCGCTCCTCACCCACGAGTCCGGCGCCGACCCGCACGTCGAGATGCACTCGGTTCTTGACGGCCTTGCCCTCGGGAACGCGCTGGAAGAACAGCCGCGGGCCCACACCTGAGGGATCGACGCACGCGAACCATGCCCCCTGGTTCTCAGGCGGCAGCGAGCGGTCGAAGTCGTCCCAACCGGCGAACCCCTCCGGTGGCGGTGGTACGACGTACCCCAGCACCTCGCACCAGAAACGGGCGACGCGCTCAGGCTCCGCGCAGTCGAAGGTGACCTGGAACTGTTTGACCGATGCCATCGGATCAACGTAGCAGCGGGCTCTGCCGCTCACCTTCCGGCGGAGATCCGCGGGATGGTGGGAGGACGGGCCGTGGCTGTGCCGTGCGGGTACAGGGGGACCCACGGGGACCGGAAACGGGCCATCGGAACCCCGCCGCCCCGAACCGGTGCTCTGCCGCGGCAGGGGTCGAACTGCTGTACGTTCTTGGGGCTTGGGATTGCCGGCGGTGCCACTGAGCTGTGCGGTGACGCCACGGGCGCAAGGACCGAGGGCGCGGAAAGGGGAGGGGAACGCGTCGTGGACAAGGGTGGGGAATCCATCTCGGACGAGGAACTGGAGCGGTTCCTGCGGGAGGCCGAGGCCGGGGGACGCGACGCTCCCGAGGAGCCGTCGGCGCGTGCCCGGATGGTGGCGCGGCGGCTGCGGGAGGAGCCCGGCCCGCCGGAGGGATGGCGCACCTACCGGCCGGCCCGGCCCCGGCGGCGCCGGGGCCGGTACCTGGCCGGTCTGGTGGTCGCGCTCGCTCTGGTGGTCGTGGCACTGGCCCCGGGGTGGGTGGCCGGACTGTTCGGAGGCGGGAGCGGCGGGAGCGC
The DNA here is from genome assembly GCF_036323805.1 of Streptomyces rubellus. Classification (NCBI taxonomy): domain Bacteria; kingdom Bacillati; phylum Actinomycetota; class Actinomycetes; order Kitasatosporales; family Streptomycetaceae; genus Streptomyces; species Streptomyces rubellus. The sequence goes on along the minus strand of NZ_JAZDCX010000030.1, from coordinate 31,705 downwards.
GCCGCTCGCGGCGGAGTCGACGCGTCCGGACCAGCCGCCGCCCACGGAGGTGGCGGCCCGGCTGCCCACGGTGGACCAGCCCTTCCGGGGATCACCCGCGGCGCGCTGGGACGACGGCGCGGAGGGGATCCACCTGCCGGTGCCGCGGGCGACCGGCTGGATGAGCAAGGCGCAGGTCGCGCAGGCGCTTGAGCGGACCCGGGACTTCCTCGTCGCCTCCAGCCTGGACACCGGGGTGCTGCGCGGGGAGCGGCCGGGCAGGGCGATCGCACTGATCAATCCGCACCAGCGGGATGTCCGGGACTATCTGGCGGCCGCATTCCGCGAGCCGAGCCGGGAGAACGATCCGCTGCTGCTGTTCAGCCGCTTCACCGGCGAGGTGCGGCTGGTGGGGGACGTGGTCAAGACCCGGGGACGGGTCACCTACCGGGAGGGCGAACGCGGCGCGGTGGAGGTGACCACCGACGTCACGTACGTCTACCCCGTCGTGCGCGCCGAGGCCGGGAGCGACGAGGTCGCGCGCACCATCGTGCGCCGCGAGGTGGTGATGAGCTGGGACGACCCGGCGAAGGTGATCACCGAGCCGGGCACGTTCTCCCTGGTCTCCTACAAGATGGACACCACCAACAGCGGCTGCGACACCTTCACCGGCTACCTCACCCCCGAGTTCATCGCCGACCGCGCGGCCACGGACACGGGAGACGGCCCCGCGGTCGACCCGTACGACCGGAGCACCTCGATGGACGCGCGTATGCGGGAGGCCGGCGAAGCGGGGTGCGGGACCGCCACTCGGTCCTGAGCGGCGGAACCGTCGGCGGCACCCGGCTCGTCCCTGCCGGCAGAACCGACCTCGTCGAGGTGACACCTGCCGATGCCCGACCGTCCCGCCGCCCCGCGGCAGCCGGAGAACCCGGAGAACGCCGTGCTGCGCGCCCGCGACCTCATCGAAGCCGACGATCCGCGTATCCGTGAGGTCGTGGCGGCCCTCGCCCCGGAGCTGTCCCGGGAGACGTTCCCGGACCGGCTGCACTACCTCGCCGCCCTGGCCGTCGCCGCCGTGGACGCCGGTGGCGGGGACCGCCGTGCCGAGCGGGGCTGGGCGTACCACGCCGCGACCGCCGTCGTCGCGGTGATGTTCCTGGTGCTGGGCGTCAGCGCGGTCGCCGCGGTGGTGGCCGGAGTCGTCGCCCTGTGGAAGGCCGTTCTCTGAGCGGTGGCGTGTGCGCGGGCGGGCCCGCCGGGGCAGGGCGCCTGAACGCCGACGGCCGGGGCGGGGACGGGAATCGAGCCCGCCTGCCCCGGCCGAGACGCGTGCTTCGTTCCTGACGGACCGGCTGTCAGGGACGCGTACGTCCTTTTATCCCCGCCACGAACGCACCCCATGTGCTCTCGGGGAACACCAGGGCCGGGCCGCCCGGGTTCTTGCTGTCCCGGACGGGGACAGCGCCCCCGCCCGACAGCGTCCCGGCCCCGCCCGGGGCCGGACCCGAAGCACCCGTCCCGGCTCCGGGGCGGGCAGCGGGCCCGGCTGGACGTCACGGCCGTGCCGGACTACCAGGGCAGCGTGCCCACGGCGGCGTCGAAGTAGCCCCCGGTCGGGCCGTCGGGACCGAGCTGCGCCATGCGGACGATGATCTCGGCGCCCTCCTCGACCGGCTGCGTGCCCCTGTGCTGGTTCAGGTCCGTCGCGGTGTAGCCGGGGTTCACCGCGTTGATCCGCATGCCGGGGAACGCCTTCGCGTACTTCACGGTGATCATGTTGACCGCCGCCTTCGACGCCGGATAGGCGACGCCCTGGTAGGCGTGCTCCGGTGTGCCGGGGGCGGTGGACTCGGTCAGCGACCCCAGGCTGCTGCTGACGTTGACCACGACCGGGGAGGCGGAGCGCCGCAGCAGCGGCAGGAACGCGCGGGTGACGCGCACCAGCCCGAAGACGTTGGTCTCGAACACCGACCGCATCACCTCGTCGGTCGTCTCCGTGGGGCCGAGCTCCTCCCCGTCCGGGGCCCATATCTCGATGCCGGCGTTGTTGACCAGCACGTCCAGCCCGCCGTCCGCCTCGATGGTCTTCACCGCGGCGGCGACCGACGCGTCGTCGGTGACGTCGATCGGCACCGTCCGCACGCCCAGTTGCTCGGCCGCGCGGCGCCCGCGTTCGGCGTCCCGGCTGCCTATGTAGACGGTGTGGCCCGCGGCGGCCAGCCGGCGGGCGGTCTCGAAACCGAGCCCCTTGTTGGCCCCGGTGATCAGTGTTCTCGACGTTCTCGACGTTCTCGACGTTCTCGACGTGGTTGTCGTCATACGGGCCAGGCTGCGGCCCGGCGGCGCGGTCGGCCAGGCTTCCCGTCTTCCTGGGAACACCGGTACCAGGCAGGTCCGTCGGCGAGCGGGGCACACTGGGGGGCATGACGGCGACGGAGTTCGGACAGGCGGTGCGCCGCTGGCGGGACCGCACCCCGCCGGACGCCGCCGGGCTGCCGGCCGGCGGGCACCGGCGCGCGCCCGGGCTGCGCCGCGAGGAGCTGGCCCAACTGGCCGGGATCTCCGTCGACTACGTCACCCGCCTCGAACAGGGCCGCGCGTCCCGTCCCTCGGCGCAGGTCGCCGAGGCCCTGGCCAGGGCCCTGCGGCTGTCGGGAGCGGAACGTGACCACCTGTTCCTGCTGGCCGGGCTGGCACCGCCGGACCTGCGGACGGTGCCCGCGCACCTCACCCCGAGCGTCCAGCGGCTGCTGGACCGGCTGGCCGACACGCCCGTCGCGGTCTACGACGCGGCCTGGACGCTGCTGGTGGTCAACCCCCCGTACGCCGCCCTGCACGGCGACCCCTCCGAATGGCGGGGGAGCCGGCGCAACGGGGTGTGGCGGCACTTCCTCGGCCCGGGCAGCCGGGTCCGGCACACGCCGGAGTCCCGGCGTGCCTTCGAGTCCGCGCTCGTCGCCGACCTGCGCGCGACCGCCGGCCGCTACCCGGCCGACCAGGGGCTGCGGCGGCTGGTCGCGGAACTGCGCGCGCACAGCGACCGGTTCGCCGAGCTGTGGGACTCCGGAGCGGTCGGCCGCCACGAGACCGCCCGCAAGACCGTCGACCATCCGCAGGTGGGCCTCGTGACGCTGGACTGCGACGTGCTCACCGTGTCCGGCAGCGACCTGCGCGTCGTGGTCTACACGGCCGAGCCCGGCACCGAGGACGCCGAGCGCCTCGCACTGCTCACCGTGCTCGGCACCCAGACCCTCACCGGGTAGCGGTTGCGGCCGCGTCGCCGGGGAAGAGCAGCGACTGCGGCGTGAGGGACCCAGCACGCCGAGCCCGGCCGGCAGGAGCTGCACGCCGCCGGTGAACCGGGCCGGCCACTGCGGCGGTACGGCACCCGGGCGGACCGGCCCGGTGGTGTGCGGAGGCGGTCGGGGCACTCATGCCCCACGCCCCGGGGCCGTGTGCGCGAGGGCCGACGGGGTGAGCCGGCCCACGATGGCCGGGGCCTCCCGGACGAGGTCCTCGTTCTCGATCGCCTCGACCATGAACAGCGCGAAGTCGACCCGCCGGGTCCGGTTGCTCGCGAGCACGGGGTCGCCGACGTGCCGACTCCACACCGGCAGTCCCTGGCTCTCGCCCTCCTCCAGGTCGCTGCCGCGCACCACGGTCCAGCGGGTGTCACTGGCGAAGATCCGGCGGCAGGCCTCCACCTGGTCGTCGACGTCGACCATCCTGACCAGCTTCGCCAGGACCTTGACGACGGCCACGGACACCCTGAACCAGCGGGAGTAGACGTCCTTGCCGTCGCGGGTGATGTGCCAGCCGCAGGAGAACACCAGCCGCGCCTCCGGGCGTGCGTGGTCCAGCACGGCCTGCGCGGTGCCGGAGGCGTAGTGGTGCATCCCCCAGGGCGCCAGTACGGTCAGCACCGCGTCGCACCCCTCCACCGCGCGGGCGATGACGGCGCGGTCGTCCGTGGGGCCCGGTACGACGGTGATGCGCCCCTCGAAGCCGGCCAGCTTCCCCACGCTCTGCTCGCGGCACACTCCGACGACCTCGTATCCCCGGTCCAGCGCGTGCTGCACGAGGTAGCGCCCGAGCTTGCCCGAGGCGCCGACGACGCACACCCTCTTCCCCGCTCCCACCTGCCGGATCCCGTCCGGCCGTACTGCCTCCATCGTCCCCGCCCTCCTGGACCTTCCGCTGCCTTACGTTGTAAGCCTACCTTACGCCGTAAGGACGCCTTACGGAGTAAGGTGGACCGCGCCAGTGCCGGACGACCGGACGGTCGAACGAGGGAACGACGGGGAGGCCTTCCGTGCCACCGGAGGGGGCTGCGAAGCCGGCGCGACGCCGCGAGCCGCTGACCCGCGAGGCGGTGCTGCGCACCGCGGTCGCGCTGGCCGACCGTGACGGGGTCGCGGCACTGACGATGCGCAGGCTGGCGGAACGGCTCGGTGTGGAGGCCATGTCGCTGTACCACCACGTCGCCAACAAGGACGCCATCCTCGACGGCATGGTCGACACGGTCTTCGGCGAGATCGAGCTCCCGGCGGCCGACGGCGACTGGCGCACGGCGATGCGGCTGCGGGCGTTCTCCGCGCGCGAGGCCCTCAAGCGCCACCCGTGGGCGGTCGGGCTCCTGGACTCACGGGCCAACCCCGGACCGGAGACGCTGCGGCACCACGAGGCGGTGATCGGCAGCCTGCGCGCGGGAGGGTTCTCGGTCTCCGGCGCGGCCCACGCCTTCTCGGTGCTCGACAGCTACATCTACGGGTTCACCCTCCAGGAACTCGGCCTGCCCTTCGAGTCCACCGGCGACGATCTGGAGACGCTGGGCGCGGCGATGCTCGAACGCATGCCCCGCGACGAGTTCCCGCACCTGACCGAGATGTTCCTCCAGCACGCGCTGCGGCCCGGTTACGCCTACGCCGACGAGTTCGCCGTCGGCCTGGACCTGGTCCTCGACGGCCTCGACCGGCGCCGTGAGGCCTGGCGGTAGCCGCCGCGCGCCGGGCGGGCCGGTGGCCGGCGCCGCTTTCCCACAGGTCCGGAGCAAGACGCGGGGGGACCGCACCGGGAGGCTGGTGCCCATGCGGGGCGCGCCGACGGGTGCCGGGGCCGTACCGGCCCCGTGGACCGGGCGGACCGGTCCGCCCGTACGGCATAACATCGGCGAAAAGGCATGTCCGGAAGGCCCGCGCCGCCCGACGGCGCCCGGGCCTTCCGGCGACGGACGACAGACACCGCTGGGGGAAGGCCCGACCATGACAGCCGAGACGTTCGAGTTCCAGGTGGAGGCGCGCCAGCTCCTCCAGATGATGGTCCACTCGGTGTACTCGAACAAGGACGTGTTCCTGCGGGAGCTCGTCTCCAACGCCTCCGACGCGCTCGACAAGCTGCGCATCGAGGCGCTGCGCGACGACTCGCTGGGCGCCGACGTCTCCGACCTGCACATCGACATCGAGGCGGACAAGGACGCCCGCACCCTGACCGTGCGGGACAACGGCATCGGGATGTCGCGCGACGAGGTCGTGGGGCTCATCGGGACGATCGCCAAGTCCGGCACCGCGGAGTTCCTCCAGAAGTTCAAGGAGGTGCAGAAGGACGGCACCCCCGACGGGGCCGCCGCCACGGAGGGCCTCATCGGGCAGTTCGGCGTCGGCTTCTACTCCGCCTTCATGGTGGCCGACGAGGTCACGCTGCTGACCCGCCGCGCCGGTCAGGCCACCGGCACCCGCTGGACGTCCACCGGCGAGGGCACGTACGGCATCGAGACGGTGGACGACGCGCCGCAGGGCACGTCGGTCACCCTGTACCTCAAGCCGGCGGACGACGAGGACCGGCTCTTCGACTACACGTCCCCCTGGAAGATCAAGGAGATCATCAAGCGCTACTCGGACTTCATCACCTGGCCGATCAGGCTGATCACGGCCGAGGCCGAGGCCGGGGCCGACGGTGAGGAAGGGGAGAAGGGGGACGGGAAGCCGGAGCCGGAGACGGTCAACTCCCGGCAGGCCCTGTGGGCGCGGCCCCGCAGCGAGGTCTCCGACGAGGAGTACCACGAGCTGTACAAGCACATCAGCCACGACTGGACCGACCCGCTGGAGACCATCCGCATCCACGCGGAGGGCACCTTCGAGTACCAGGCGCTGCTCTTCCTCCCCGCCCGGCCGCCGCAGGACCTCTTCACCCAGGGCGGCAGGCACGGTCTCCAGCTCTATGTGAAGCGCGTGCTGATCATGGAGGAGTGCGAGGAACTCGTCCCGCCGTACCTGCGCTTCGTCAAGGGCGTCGTCGACGCCCAGGACCTGTCGCTCAACATCTCCCGCGAGATCCTCCAGCAGGACCGGCACATCCAGATGATGCGGCGGCGGCTGTCGAAGAAGGTCCTGTCCACCGTCAAGGAGATGCGGACCAAGCAGCCCGAGAAGTACACCGCCTTCTGGCGGGAGTTCGGCGCGGTCCTCAAGGAGGGACTGCTCAACGACTTCGACAACCGGGACGCGATCCTCGCCGCCTGCTCGTTCGCCACCACCCACGACGCGGAGAAGACGACGACCCTGGCGGAGTACGTGGAGCGGATGAAGGAGGGGCAGGAGCACATCTACTACCTGACCGGCCCCTCCCGCGCCGCCGTCGAGAACTCGCCGCACATGGAGGCCTTCCGCGACAAGGGCCTTGAGGTGCTCGTCCTGACCGACCCGGTCGACGAGGTGTGGGTCGACACCGTGCCCGACTTCCAGGGCAGGAAGCTGCTCTCCATCGCCAAGGGCGAGGCCGAGCTCGGCACCGAGGAGGAGAAGGAGCAGGCCAAGGCGGAACGCGAGCAGCAGCGGGAGGAGTACGCCGGCCTGCTGGCCTGGCTGGGCGAGCGGCTCGGCGACGAGGTGAAGGAGGTACGGCTGTCCGCCCGCCTCACCACCTCGCCGGCCTGCGTCGTCTCGGACGCCGACGACATGACGCCCGCCCTGCGGAACATGCTCCGCGCCATGGGGCAGGAGGTGCCCGAGAGCAAGCGCATCCTCGAACTCAACCCCGGCCACCCCCTGATCGCCGGTCTGCGCAAGGCGCACGCCGCCGACGCCGCCGCCCCGGAGCTGCCGGACATGGCCGAGATCGTGCACGGGCTGGCACTGCTCGCGGAAGGTGACAGTCCCGCCGACCCGGCCCGCTTCACCCGGCTCCTCGCCGAGCGTCTGGAGCGCACCCTGTAGGCACTGGGTTCGCCGGAGCACTGCGGAAAGGGGCGGGCGGCCCGTGGCCGCCCGCCCCTGGTCAGTCCGCTGCGCCGGGGCGTCCGGCGGTGTGCGAGAGGAACGCTTCCCACTGCCGGTCGGGGAAGCGGAGCACGGGTCCTGGGATGTTCTTGGAGTCGCGTATGTGGACGGTGCCGGGGGCGGTGGCTACCTCGACGCACTCGCCGCCGCTGGTGCCGCTGTGACTGCTCTTGACCCATGACAGACCGGCGGGGCAGACAGTGGCTTGGTGATCATTCATAGTTCTCCCGCTGCGCACTCGATGAGACGGGCTGGCTCCTCAAGGTTGAGGGCCTGCGACCGCAACATTCCATAGCGCAACCAGAAATCGCCGACCTTCCTGGCCTCGTGGACCGTCGAACTGATGTCTTGGGACTCGGTATAGGCGACCCTGCGGTGTTCGGTGGTCTCCAGCAGCACCATCGAACCGTTGAGACCCGAATGCGCTCCGAAGGACGTAGGCATGACCTGCACTTGGACGTTGGGGAGCTGTGCCTGCTCCAGCAGTTTGCGAAGCTGTGCCTTCATCACGGCTGAGCCGCCCACCGGCCTGCGCAGAACGACTTCCTCGATCACGAAGGTGGCCACCAGTGGCGGATTCTTCCGGGACAGCGATGACTGACGTTCCATGCGTGCTTCGACGCGCTGCTCGACGACCTCCTCACCCAACGGCGGGAAGTGGGCGCTGAGCAGCGCTCTCGCGTAGTCCTCCGTCTGGGGTAGCCCGGGCACCACGTAGCCGCCGTACCAGAAGAAGCTGATGGCGTCGGCCTCCAGAGCGGCGAAGTCCCGGAAGAAGACGGGCAGCCGGGCCAGATCCACCTGCTCCTGGAGGGCCAGCAGGTTGCCGCCCGCGTCCAGGACGCGTTCGGCGGTCTCGGTGAAGTGGAGCTTGGCGGGCCGCCGTCCCTGTTCGACGGAGGCGATCTGGTGGAGCGAGTACACCATCGCCTCGGCCAACTGCTCCTGGTTCAGCCCCGCCCGCTTGCGGTGGAGCTTGAGGAGTTTCCCGTAGCCGACCCAGATCGCCGGCGGGTCGTCGTTGCCGTCCGTGCCGCCCTGCCTCGGCAGACGCTTGTCCGTCACGCGCGTCGCACCCCCTAGTGGGATTGGTCCGTCCGGACCAACCGCGCCGCCCGCCTCCGGTCACGGCCCGCGGCCCGTACGGAAAACGCCGCCGGCCTGTACACAGGCGTGTGTGCCGGGGCGGTGGTGCGGTGGTCGGTTACGTTGGCGGACGCGGCAGAACGCGTGCGAAGCGAGCGAGAGGGGAGAGGCATGGCGACCGGCAGGGCGATCAAGACCGTCACCGTGGGCGGAGTGACGATCGGGGAGGGCGCGCCGAAGGTCATCGCGCCGCTCACCGGCGGCACCTCCGAGGAGCTGTACGCCCAGGCGGAGGCCGTCGTCGCGGCGCGGCCCGATCTCGCCGAGTGGCGCGTCGACCTCTTCTCCGATCTCGCCGACTCCAACGCCGTCACCTCCACCGCCCGCGCCCTGGTGAACCGGCTGGCGGGCATCCCGCTGCTGTTCACCTGCCGCACCCGCGCCGAGGGCGGCCGGGCGGAGCTCGACGACGAGGCGTACGGCGAGCTCAACGCCTCGCTCGTCCGCTCGGCCGCCGTGGACCTGGTGGACGTGGAGTACCGGCGCTCGCGCCCCGTGGTGGAGCGGGTCCTGCGGACCGCCCATGAGCACGGTGTGCCCGTGGTCGCCTCGAACCACGACTTCGACGGGACGCCGCCGAAGGACGAGATCGTCGCGCGGCTGCGCGAGATGCAGGAACTGGGCGCCGACATCTGCAAGATCGCGGTGATGCCGCACTCGGCCGCCGACGTGCTGACCCTGCTGGACGCCACCCGCGCCATGCGCGAGGAGCACGCCGACCGGCCGCTGATCACCATGGCGATGGGCGGGCTGGGGCTGGTCTCCCGGCTGTCGGGCCGGGTCTTCGGATCGGCGGCGACGTTCGGCGCGGTCGGCGCGGCCTCCGCGCCGGGGCAGATCGACGTGGCGGAGCTGCGCGGCGCGCTGGAACTGCTGGACCGGGGTGGGGCCGGAGCGGACTGACGGCGGTTTCCGCGGGCGGGGCGCCCGGACGTGCCGAGTGCCGCCCCCGAGAACGCCCCGCCGCCGTCGGCGGGCGGTACCGCCGGGTCGGCCGCCGCCCGGCCGGGGCGCGTGGCCGCGACCGGCGGCGGCGTGCCCGAGGCCGGTCGGACGGCCCGCGCCGCGGGCTCTGTCGGTGTCCTCGCCGGCACTGCCGGGCACCGCCGGCCCGCCGGCGTACGCATGCGGCGTATCCTCGGTCCCGTCACCGACATCCCGCTCCGGGCGCCTTCCGCCGGGACAAGCCCACCCCGGTGGGCAGGACAGCCGGCCCGGCGTCCGGGACCACACGCCGGCCCGGACCCGGACGACGCCACCCGACCCCGTGCCCACCGCGCCGACAGCCCTCACCGCCCGGCCGGGCCCTGTCCCACGGCCCGCGTCTCCCGGCACCGCGCACCCGTCAGCCCGCAGAACCCGCTTCGGAGGTACCGTGTCCGCCCTTCCCGGCCCGCGCTCCCTGCTCCGCGCCCTCGGCAGAGCGCCCAGCGGTGAACGCCTGGCGCGCATCCGCAGGTCGCCGCACTTCGAGGACGGCGCCTTCACCAACCCCGGCGGCCCGTCGCGCATCCGCCCGTCGGGCTCGATACGGGACTTCGCCAAGATCTACTTCGACAGGGAGCAGCGGCTGCGCCGTACTCCCGGCACGGTGGTGCCGGTCCACGGGGACACGCTCGCCGACCTCGCCCGGCCCCCCGCCACCGGGCTGCGGCTGACCTGGATGGGCCACTCCAGCGTCCTCGCGGAGATCGGCGGGCGCCGGGTCCTCTTCGACCCGGTGTGGAGCGAGCGCTGCTCCCCGTTCTCCTTCGCCGGGCCCAAACGGCTGCACCCGGTGCCCGTTCCGCCGGCCGCGCTCGGCCCGGTCGACGTCGTCGTCATCTCCCACGACCACTACGACCACCTCGACATGCCCACCATCAAGGCGCTGGCCGGCACCGACACCCTGTTCGCCGTCCCCCTCGGCGTCGGCGCCCACCTCGAGCACTGGGGGGTGCCGGCCGGCCGGCTGCGCGAGCTGGACTGGCACGAGCGGACCGAGGTCGACGGCCTCACCCTGACGGCCACTCCGGCCCGCCACTTCTGCGGCCGCGGCCTGCGCAACCCCCAGCACACCCTCTGGGCGTCCTGGGTGGTCGCCTGCGAGGAGCACCGGATCTACCACAGCGGCGACACCGGCTACTTCGAGGGTTTCAAGGACATCGGTGCCGCCCACGGCCCGTTCGACGCGACGATGATCCAGGTCGGCGCCTACAGCGACTTCTGGCCCGACATCCACATGACGCCCGAGGAGGGCATGCGCGCCCACCTCGACCTCCAGGGCGGACAGCCGCACGGCGTCATGCTGCCGATCCACTGGGCCACCTTCAACCTCGCCCCGCACCCGTGGTCCGAACCGGGCGAGGGCACCCTGTCCGCCGGGCAGGACGCCGGGGCCCCCGTCGCACTGCCCCGGCCGGGCGAGCCCTTCGAGCCCGCCGCCGTGCGCACCCCTGCCCAGCCGTGGTGGCGTGCCGCGGCCCCGGTGCCGGTGGAGGGCGTGTAGCAGCGTGAGCTGCCCGCGCCCGCCAGGGCCCGCGGAGTCCCGGCGCCGGTTTCCGAACCGGTGTTCTCCGGTTTCGAATGCGGCTTTTCCGCGCGGTTCGCTCTCCGATCCGGCGGAAGGCGTATCCGACTTCCGGATTCCGGAGGAATTCGTCGACTGGATGCCGGAGTGAGGTCCGTCGGTGAGGACGGGAAAGGACACCTGGGGAAAACCGGTCGATTGAGTCGTTCTCCTTGACCCTTCGAACAAAACTTCGCAATACTGAACGCTCCCAGAAAGCGCTTACCGCATCTCCCCATGTCCACGGCCGCTCAACCACCGCCTTTCCCGACCGGGCACGGAAGTACCCGGGGCGACCGGACGGCCGGCCCGGACGCGCGGTAGGCACATCCCCCCACGAAGGAGTCCCCATGGGAAGCGGAGCCGTGAAGTCCGTCAGAAGACGCGCCCTGAGCGTCATGGCCGCGGGCCTGCTGGCGGCGGGCACCCTGGCGGCCGTACAGGGCACGGGCGGGGCCGCCGAACCCTCGGCGTCCCCGGCCCCCGCGCGGGCCGGCACCGGGGCGGCGCTCGCCTGCGGCGACGGCTCGTACCACGCCGAGGCCGTCCAGAGCGGCGGCACCTGGACGGCGCGCCGGGGCGGCAGCACCGTCTACACCGGCAGCAGCATGCGCGACGCGATGCAGGCCGCGGTCAACAGCCTGACGCCGAACCGCGGTGCCAAGGAGCGGGTGGTGGTGCGCGGTTCGGGCTCGATCAGCGCCGGCACCCGGGTGTCGCTGCCCAGCAACACCGCGATCGACGTGTGCGGCACCATCGACGTCACCGGTTCCGGCTCGGGCGACCAGGCCCCGATCTACGCCCGCGGGGCGTCGAACATCGAGGTGGGCCATCTGACCCTGACCGGGTCCCCGCTGTACGGGATCTTCATGCGGAACGTCAGCGACGTGGTGCTCGGCCAGATCGACATGCGGCTCTCCGGCGGCCTGGGCATCCGCATCGACAACCACGGCAACCGCGCCGAGCGGTCGCGGAACATCCGCATCGACAGCGCCTACGTCTCCGGGGCCTCCAACCACGCGGTGGAGACCTACGGCGTGGACGGGCTGACGGTGGGCACGGTCACCGCCCGCAATGTCGGCTACTCCGGACTGCTGCTCAACGACACGATCAACGCCACCGTGACCAGGGTGGACGCCGAGAACACCGCGGCGGGCACCGGCTACGCGGCGTTCCGCATGGCCAACCGCAACGGCCGGGTCGGGGACAGCTACCCGACCAACATCCGGGTCGGCGAGGTGATCGCCCGGGGCGGTGGACGCGGGGTGTTCTGCGTCTCCGAGAGCGGCGGCGCGGTGATCGACCGGGTGACGCTGACCAACACCGGCAACAACGCCGTCCTGATAGAGAACTGCTACAACGTCACCATCGCCGCCCAGAGCGGCACGATCAGCGGCGGTGGTGAGGTCCGGCTGGCGGCGCGCAGCGACATGCCCGGCAACCGGGACATCACCCTGCAGAACCTGACGCTGACCAACACCTCGCTGCGGGAGAGCCCCTGCGGTACGAACATCACCTACCGCAACCTCACCCTGGACAACACCAGCCGCAGCACCTGCTGAGCGGACGTTCCGCGCGGAGCCGCACGGAGCGGTGACGAGGCGTCCCCCGCCCGGGAACGGGCGGGGGACGCCTCGCGGTGTCCGCCTCATCCGGCACCACTACCGATCGGCGGAGTTCACGGGGCGCGCGTCAGGGCCGGTCGGCCGGGCCGCCGGGCACGACGCAGGACCGCTGGTCCTCCCAGCCCCAGCCGTCGCCGTCGGGGTCGGTGGCGCTGCCGTCGACGCAGTACGGGTAGCCGTTCGGCGCGGTCCCGCCGGTCCCGCCGCCGTTGTTTCCGCCGGTGGTGCCGGTGCCGCTCCCGCCGGTGCCGGCGTAGATCGTGGCCTCCTTCGCGGTCGCGGCGATGCCGTCCGGGCCGTCGAAGAGGCGCTCGCCCCAGGGGGTCATGGCGTTCGGGTCGAAGTTCTCGACCATGTCGAGGTACTCGACGCCGCCGCCGTTGCCGCTCCAGGACCAGCCCAGGTAGCCCAGGCCGAGCCGCTCGGCGGTGGCCAGGATGGCGTCCTCGTCCGGGTTGCCGTCGGAGTGGTCGTGCCCGAACTCGCCGACGACGAGGGGAAGTCCGGCGCTGACGAAGGAGTTCAGGTAGTCCTGGACCCTGGCCGCGGTGTTGTAGACCCCGTACATGTGGATGGAGAAGATCGTGTTGCGGTCGGGGTCGGATTCGAAGACCGTGCGGGCGTTGTCGCGCATGGTGTTCGACCAGTCCTGGCCCCAGTTGGGCGCGTCCACCATCAGGGCGTGGTCGAAGCCGGCGTCGCGCAGCTTGCGGATGGCGCCGGAGGTGTCGGCGGCCCAGCGCTCGTAGCCGTTGTTGCCGTGCGGCTCGTTGCCGATGTTGACGACGACGTGGTTCTCCTGGCCGTCCAGCGCGCTCTTGACGCTGATCCAGTAGTCGGCTGCCTGGGAGAGGGTGGCGGCGCCGCTCTGCTCGCCGTAGCCGGTGGTGTCGTGCACCTCCAGCACGCAGATCAGCCGGTTCCGCTTGCACAGGCCGACGATGTCGGAGACCTCGGCGGCGCCGGTCCTCGTCCACCGCTGGCCGCTGCTGAGGACGACGCGGACGGTGTTGGCGCCCTTGGCCTTGATGTGGGAGAAGGCGTCGGTGCGGCCGGTGTACCAGGCGTGCGGGTGGTTGACGCCGCGCATCACGAAGCCGTTGCCGTTGGCCTCGACGACGCGTCCGCCGCTGACGCGGATGCCGGTGGCGGCGGCCGCCTCGTCGGCCGGGCCGAACACGGGTAACAGCAGGCCGACCAGGCCCGCGATCGCCGTGGCCGCCACTGTGAGCAGCAGGTGCCGTGATCTTTTCAGCATGTTCCTCTCCTCAGGAGTGCCTGTCCCGAGCGGTACCCGTGGGGAGGGACTCGGGATGCCCGCGGCCGGTTGTCGGGGCCGCGGGTCAGGGGGGTGAGCGGTTCCGGGAGACGGCGGTCCGGAGAGGGGTCGTCTCCGGGCATGCCGACTGGGGCGGACATCGTTGTCAGGTGAGACAACGTTGTCGCATCGTGCTGGACCACCGGGAGTGCCGCCGAGTCCACCGGTACCGCCCCGGTGGGCGGAGCGGAGCCGGTTGCCGGAGGTACGTGCCGCACTGCCCTGCCGGCCGCCCGGCGGTGGCGCCGCGGCGGGGTGGTGAGGCCGCCGCCCCCATATCAGGCCCGATCCTTCCAACCGTGTCAATACCGGTGCCGCGGGTTTCCGGGGGCCGCCGCCGCGCGGCCGGGAGCGCGACGGGGCTCCGCCGGGCGGCCGGGTGGGGCGCTCCCCTGCCCGTACGCGCCGGTGCGGGTCGGCGCGTGCCCCTGCGCCGACTTCCCGCCGTCCCCTCGTAGAGTCCCTGGTGTCCGCCTCTGCCGGTTCCTCATGAGGAGCACCATGACCTATCTCGCCGCCGACACGCGGTACGACGCCATGCCCTACCGCCGGGTCGGCCGCAGTGGACTGAAGCTGCCCGCGATCTCCCTGGGGCTGTGGCACAACTTCGGCGACGACCGCCCCCTGGAGACCCAGCGGGCCATCCTGCGCCGGGCCTTCGACCTGGGCGTCACCCACTTCGACCTGGCCGACAACTACGGCCCGCCGCCCGGCGCCGCCGAGGCCAACTTCGGCCGGAACTTCGCCCGCGACCTGCGCCCGTACCGCGACGAGATCATCCTCTCCACCAAGGCCGGCTATCTGATGTGGCCCGGCCCGTACGGCGAGTGGGGCTCGCGCAAGCACCTGCTGTCCGGCCTGGACCAGAGCCTGCGCCGCATGGGCGTGGAGTACGTCGACATCTTCTACTCGCACCGCCCCGACCCCGACACGCCCCTGGAGGAGACCATGGGCGCCCTCCACACGGCGGTGCAGCAGGGCAAGGCGCTGTACGTCGGGGTCTCCAACTACACCCCCGAGCAGACCCGCGAGGCCGCCCGCATCCTGGCCGGGCTCGGCACCCCGCTGCTGATCCACCAGCCCTCGTACTCGATGTTCAACCGCTGGGTGGAGGACGGTCTGCTCGACACCCTGGACGAGACGGGCGCGGGCTCGATCGCCTACTCCCCGCTGGCCCAGGGCCTGCTGACCGACCGCTACCTGTCCGGCGTCCCCGCCGACTCCCGTGCCGCGGGCGCCAGCCCGTTCCTGACCCGCGAGGGCATCACCGAGGAGACCCTCGCCAAGGTCGGCGCGCTCAACGAGATCGCCCGGCGGCGCGGCCAGACCCTGGCCCAGACGGCGCTGGCCTGGGTGCTGCGCGGCGGGCGGGTGACCTCCGCGCTCATCGGGGCCAGCAGCGTGGCGCAGCTGGAGGACAACGTCGCCGCCGTCGGGAACCTCGACTTCACCGACGACGAGCTCGCCGAGATCGAGAGCCACCTGCGCTAGCCGTGCCGGCCCGCGCCGCGGTGCCGGCCCGCCGTCCCCTGTGCGGCGGGCCGGCACCGCGGTAGCGTGCCGTGGTCCGCCCGCGGAGACCGGGCGCCCGGACGGCAGCCGGACGGCAGGGGGAGAAGGCATGACGATCACCACCCGGCGGCTCGCCGAAGCCGTGGACGCCCTGCTGCCCGCCGACGGGCCGGTCATGGTCCACTCCTCGCTGAGGTCGTTCGGGCAGCCCGTCGAGGGTGGCGCGGACACGGTCCTGGACGTGCTGCTCGCGGGCGGGCGCACGGTGCTGGTGCCGTCCTTCAGCGGGAGCCACTGCGCGGTCTGGGTGTCCGAGGGCGACGGGCCGCGCCCCCGGCGCAACGGCATGGTGTACGCGGACCCGTCCGGCGGCCCGGCCGGCGTGCCGTACACCACCGACTGCGGGCTGATCGACGCGGACATGGGCGCCCTGCCCGCCGCGCTGATCGCCCGGCGGGACGCGCACCGCGGCGACCACCCGATCAACTCCTTCGCCGCCGCCGGACCGCTGGCCGCCGAACTGATCGCCGCCCAGCGCCCGGACGACGTCTACGGCCCGCTGCGCGCCCTGGCCGAACGCGGCGGCGACGTCCTGCTGCTGGGGGTCGGCCTGAACCGGATGACCGCCCTGCACCTGGCCGAGCAGCTCGCCGGCCGGCGGCTGTTCGTCCGCTGGGCCCGCGCGGCCGACGGCGCGGTGGTGGCGGTCGAGGCGGGCGGCTGCTCCGAGGGCTTCCCCGGGCTGGCACCGCACCTCGCCCCCCACGCGCGCACCGCCTCGGTGGGCGCCTCCCGGTGGACCGTCCACCCGCTGCGGGAGGCCCTCGCCACGGCCGCCGCCGCGATCGCCGCCGACCCGGAGCTCACCCGCTGCGCCGAGCCCGGCTGTCTGCGGTGCGAGCACGCGATCGCGGGCGGTCCGCTGTAGGGACACGGGAGGTCCCGGCCCGGGGATCGCGGCCCGGAGGTCCGGCCGCGCCGGGCCGCCTGGGCAACCTTCCGGTGCAGACGGGTGCCGTGACGTGCGCGGACGTGCCTATGCTGCGGGAAGCATCCGCTGCAGGGGAGAGAAGGCCATGGCGACGAAGCACGGCACCGGGCAGTCGGTCGAGCTGGTCTACCGGCCGGCGCCGGAGGACGGCGAGGAGTGCCTGCGGATCGTGACCCGGCTGTCCCTGCGCACCTTCGTGCTCCGCTATCTGCGCAGGTCCGCCGTGCTGATGATCGCCGCGGTCTTCCTGACCCTGGTCACGGACGTCCTGATCCTCCTGGTGGGCGGTGCGGTCGGCGCGGCCGTCGGCCTGCTGCTGGGCTTCCTGCGCTTCCGGGCCGCCAAGGGCGCGCTGGCCCGGCGGCTGTCCGAGTCGGCAGGGGCGGGGGAGGGCAGGCAGCGCCTGGTGGTCGACGGTTCCGGGGTCCGCCGCGCGGCGGCCGGGGAGCAGACCGTCTCCGGCTGGGACCGCTACCCCCAGTACGTCGAGACCACGGACCTGTTCGTGCTGCTGGGGGAGGACCAGGAGGGCCTCCTCGTCACCCCGCTTCCCAAGCGCGGCGCCCGGGGCACGGAGGGCGTGAACCGGCTGCGGGAGATCCTCGACCGGCACAGCGCCCTCGCCGCCTGAGCGGCCGGACCGCCGCCCGGGCGGCCACACGTCGCGGGGCCGTCACGGCGATGCTTGAAGGAGGCAACTATGCTCCTGGGCCATTCGAGCGGAGGGGGCGGACGCATGTCCGATGCGGAGGTGCGGCTGGTGACCTGAGCCGCCAGGGGGGGCGCCGCTCCGGCCGCCGCCCCCCGGCCCCGGCCCGCTCAGCGCTTCGCCGCCAGCCGTCCCGTCGCCAGGCCGTCGCTGAGGTCGCGCACCAGCCGGGAGCCCAGCTCCGCCAGCCGCGCGCGGTGCTCCTCGAACGCGGCCAGCTGCCGGAAGACCTCGCTGTGGCGCAGCTGCTCGGCCGGCGGGAGCTGGAGGACCCGCAGCCGCCGTACGTCCACCCGGGAGGTGCTGGAGGCATGGGTGCCCGCCTGCCGGCCGTTGGCCGGCGCCCGCAGGCAGCCCGCCAGGAACCAGGCGTCCACCTTCTCCGGGTCCACCCGCAGGACGTACAGCTGGGGGCCCAGCGCCACGGGCGGGCCCTGGTGCACCCAGGCGGTGAAGGTGCGGATCACCCCGGCCACCACGACGTCGCCGGCCTCGGCCAGCACCACCTCCGGTTCCACCGCGTCCGCCCGGCGCAGCCGGCCCGTAGGACCGCCGCCCCGCACCAGATCCGCCACGGTCAGCAGCGGCACCCCGTCGTCCGTGCCGCCGTCCTCCCCGGAAGGGGCGCCGGCGCGCACCGTCCCGTCCGGAGGCTGCCGGCCGCCGCGCAGGGTGAGGGCCCCGGCGCGGACGAGTTCGCCCACGGTGGTCGTGGGGTGTCCGGCGCCGCCCGCGCCCGCAGGTTCGAGGGCGGCCAGCGACTTCCCGGTGGTCCGCAGCCCGGCGACGGCCTCGGCGAACTCCTGCCAGGTTTCCGCCAGTCCGAGGTCCGCCTCGTCCTCGGCGGGGGAGACGTACCGCCCCGGGGTCAGGTCGACCTCCTCGTCCAGCAGGTCGATGACGGCCATCCGGCGGGCGCCGTCCGGCAGTTCCCGCTCCCGGTGCTCGAACGCCCCGACCGCCGACCGTACGAAGCCGCCCAGCGCCTCCCAGTCCACGCCCTCCCGGCCGGCCTGCTGCCGGGAGCCCGACGCGTCGGCCAGCAGCACCCCCGGGTCCGCGGCGGGGCGGGCGCCGCCGGGAGCACGCAGCAGCCACAGGTGCAGTGACACGCTGTGCGGCTGGGCGCAGCCCGGCGGCAGGGCGATCACGGCGCGCAGCAGTCCGGTGCGCAGCAGCGCCCCGCGGATACGGCGTCCGGCGCGGCGGGAGGCCACGGCGGGCGGCAGCAGCAGCACGGCGGCGCCTCCCGGGCGCAGCCGGGACAGGGCGTGCTGGACCCAGGCGAGTTCGGACTCGGTGCGCGGCGGCAGGCCGTGCACCCAGCGCGGGTCGGTGGAGAGCTCCTCGTAGCCCCAGTCGCGCTCGTTGTACGGCGGGTTGCACAGGACGACGTCCGCGGCGGCGGAGGGGTGCGGATCGGCCCGCAGCGAGTCGCCCTCGCGCACGTCCGCGCTCACCGTGCCGCTGCCACTGTCGGCGCCGTCCCCGTCCCCGTCCGCGTCCCCGTCCCCGTCCGCGGCGAACGCCAGCCGGGCGCCGGCCAGCGCGGCCAGCGCGGGGTCGCGGTCGCAGCCCAGCAGGGTGACCGGCTCCGCCCCGGCCGCCGTGGCCGCGTGCGCGGCGGCGGCCAGCAGATGGCCCGCGCCGCAGGCCGGGTCGAGCACGGTCAGCGGGGCACCGGCCGCGGGCGGCCGGACGGTGCGGGCGACCTCGGCCATCAGGTCCGCCAGCGGGCGGGGGCTGGCGCTGACCTGGCGGACATGGGCGTCCAGCCAGCGGCGCAGCAGGAACTCGAAGGTCTCCCGCGTCCCCTCCGCGCGGCCCAGCGCCACGGCCTCGCCGACCAGTTCGCGGGCCCGCTCCGACAGCCGCGGGTCCGGGACGCGGACCCGCTCGCCGCGCATGCGGCGCCCGGCCTCGGCGACGGCCAGCCCCGTCTCGTCCCGGCTGCCGAGCGCCTCGAACCCGGGCCAGAGCAGCTCGCGGCCCCCGACGTCCCCGAGCTTGCCGTTCTCCCGCAGCCACCGCTCGACCTCGGCGAGGGAGAACTGAGGGCTGGTGTCGGTGCCGCCGATCCGGGCGGGGAAGGTGTCGTGGCGGCGGCGCCAGTTGCTGACCGCGGCCCGCCCCACCCCGGCGATCCGTGCGATCTCCGCGAGAGTGACCGGGACTGCGCGCTGTGAGGGCATCGGGATCTCCGGGATCGTCTACGGGCCGGTGGGGGCGGCTGTTCGAACTCGGAGGGTTCGGAAGTGCTGACCGGCACCACGATTCGAACAACCCGTGCTGCCGGGAAGGTTACTACGCTCATTGACACCGTTCACAAGGCAAGGACGTGGAGCCCGCCGCGGGCGCCGCACCGTCTCCGGTGTGGACTCCCTGTGACCGTATTCGTGCACAGAGTGAGACAATCCGCGGAGGGCGTGGCATCCCGCCGCGCCGTGCGCGTCCCCGGCCCGGGGCGCGGCCCCTCGGACAGCTGTCCCTCTTCTCCGTTCCGCGCCGCCGCAACCCCCCACCCCGCCGGTGGCGCGGACAGCGATCACTCACCACCGCATGCGAAAAAAGGGGGGATCCATGGACGTTGCCGCGTACCGCAGGGTCGTGTCCACCGTGTGGCACCGCGCCGTCGTCGTCGCCACCACTGCCGGCGGCCTGGTCACCGGACGGTTCTCCGGCGGGGGCCACGGCGCCACCGCCGTCGACGGGGGCCACGACGGCACAGGTCCGCGCGCCGCCCCGGACCGTGCGGCGGGCGTCCCCGCCGGTCCGGCCCGCCGGCAGGCCGCCCGCCGCCCGTTGTCCGGGACGCCGGCCCGGGTGCCCGCGCGGCGCCCGGGCCCGGCCGCCGATCGCGGCACCGGGCCCGCCCGCTCCGCCCCGGACACGCCGCCGGCAGCGGCGACACGGGCGGGGGAGGCCCGGAACGAGCGACCACGCGAGGCCGGGGCTTCCCCGCCCGCGGCGAACCCGCCGACGGAGGAGCCCCGCGCCGAACCGCGCGGCACCCGGCGGCGCGGCCGGGCCCCGCGGCGCCGCCCGCGCGACACCGCCCGCGCCCCGGCGGCGGGGAAAGGCGGCTCCCCGCCTCCCGGCAGCTTCACCGAACTCCTGGAACGGCTGGACGAGTTCCCGACACTGCGCTTCACCGGCGACCGGAAGGTCACCAGGCGGCTGGACGAGAGAGCGATGCCGAACTGGATCGTCACCTGCTGGGACGCCCTGAAGGCGCTGGAGGACTTCGCGGCGGACTCCGCGGCCGGCCGGGCCGGGGGGAACTTCCGCGCCTGGTGCCGGAACCTCCCGCCGGGGCGGCATCCCTTCCCGGCGGGAAAGGTCAGGATGAAGGAGTCCGAGACCGTCCGGTGCAAATCGGCCTGGCGCAGGGAGCGGATGCTGCCCGTACCGAGGACGGTCCACCCCTCCGGCCGGGTCTACATGGAGGCGCACCTGCGCATCGGCGCCGGGAACGCCGTCTCGCCGCGGCTGCACTTCCACGACGACACGGCGGGCACCGGGCTGCTCTACATCGGCTACATAGGCCCCCATCTGACCAACACCCGGACCACCTGAGCCCCCGGTGACGCACCGGCCGCCGGGTGCCGTCCGCCGCCGCCCGGGTGCGCTCCCGCACCCGGGCTTGCCCCTGACGCGCGGGTCAGGGGTTAGCGTCGCGGCCCCGGCACGGCCCCCGCGCCGTGCGCCGACACCGCAGGTGCCACCGGCCTCGCCGGTCACCGCAGAGGAGCGCCGCCATGACCGCCCCGTCCGGCTCGTCCGCCCCACCCGCCCTGCCCCGTACCTCGCGCGAGGTCCGGCTGCGGTCCCTGCCGGACGGGCTGCCCGCGGTGGAGCACTTCGAGGTGGCCGAGGTGCCGCTGCCCCGGCCCGGCCCCGGCGAGGTGCTCGTACGGAACCGGGCCTTCCTCGTCTTCGCCGCGCTGCTGCGCACGGTGATCGACGGCCACTACCCGGGAGCGGTCCTGCGGCCGGGTGACACGCTGTTCGGCCCGGCGGTGGGCGAGGTCGTCGCGGCGCCCACGCCGGGCGGGCCGTCCGGTGGCGGGCCGCGCCCCGGTGACACGGTCCTGCACCAACTGGGCTGGCGGGAGTACGCGGCGGTGCCCGCCGGGCAGTGCACCGTGGTGGGCCCGGAGCTGCCCGACCCCGTCGCGCACCTGTCGCAGGGCTGGACGGCGTACGGCGCGCTCACCCGCGCCGCCGAGGTCCGGCCCGGGGACACGGTGTTCGTCACCGGCGGAGCCGGCGCGGTCGGCTCGCTGGCCGGGCAGCTCGCCCGGCTGCTGGGCGCGGAACGGGTGATCGGAAGCACCGGCTCGCCGGACAAGGCGCGGCGGCTGGTGGCGGAGCTGGGCTACGACGCGGCCGTGGTGCGCGGCGCGGAGCCCGTCGCCGACCAGCTGGCGAAGGCCGCGCCGGACGGCGTCGACGTCCTGCTGGACACCGTCGGCGGGGAGCAGTTGCGGGCGGCGGTCGCGGCGGCCCGGCCCGGAGCCCGGTTCGTCCTGGTCGGCGGCCTGGCCGCGCAACTGGCCCCTGAGGGCCTCGGCGGCACGCCGCCGGCCGGGGTGGACTGGGTCAGGGTCGTCCTCAACCGGGTGACCCTGCGCGGGTTCAACGCAGCGGACCACCCCGACGCGCTGCCCGAGTGGAACCGGCGCTTCGGCGACTGGCTGCGCTCGGGGAGAATCAGTTTCCCGCACACGCGCCTGGCGGGCATCGAAAGCGGCCCCCGGGCGTTCCGGGAAGTGATCGAGGGCCGCCGTCTGGGGGCCGTGGTGGTGGAGCCGTAGCAGCGGGCACGGCACGGAGGAGACACACATGCGGATCGGTGACGCGGCGGCGGCAGCGGGGACGACCCCCCGGGCGCTGCGGTTCTACGAACAGCGCGGCCTGCTGCCCCCGCCCCGGCGCACCGCGACCGGGCAGCGGCTGTACGGGGCCCGGGAGGTCGCCCGGGTCCGTCTCGTCCGGGAACTGCTGGCCATGGGGCTGACCGTCCAGGACGTCCGCGACTGCCTGCGGGATCCGGTGGTCGTGTTCGACGGCGACACGCTCCCCGCGTGCGACTCCCCGGAGTGCGCCGCCACGCACACCGCCCGGGTGATCGCGGACCGGCTGCGCGCCGTCGACGCCGAGATCGCCCGCCTCACCGGACTGCGCGAGCGGCTCGCCCGGCTGGTGGGCCTCCCCGGCGAGCCGCTCGAACCGGCGCGCTGACCGGGGCGGGACCGGGTGGACCGCGCCGCGGCCCGGACGGTGGGGCGGGGGCCTGCTGTCCGGAAGCACGGACTTGCCCCCTTCTGTCGGCGTGCCTGTGCGGCCTTCGCCGTATGAGTGACACGATCGGCGTCGACGAGGCCCGGGCCGGGCTTCACGGTCTCGTACGGCGGGCCGCCGTACGCGGGGAACGCATCGTCCCCACCGAGCACGGACAGGTCGCCGCGGTGCTGATCAGTCCGCAGGAACTGGCCGACCTCGAGGACGGCCTCGCTCTCGCCCGGTACGAACCGGAGAAGGCCACCGGAACTGTCGACACCGTCTCCCACGACCAGGTAGTCAGCGAGGCCAGGGGAGAGGCGCGGAGCCGGGCGGCGTGAGCTACCGGGCCGAGTGGCGTACACCGGCGAAGAACCGGCTCATCGGGTTCCGGAAAACCGATCCGGACGGCGTGGACCAGGTGTTCGACGCGATCAACGCCCTGATGAGCGATCCCGGGCCGACCGGAGCCCGGCAGTACGGATAGCCCGGTGTCCCCCGTATCCACATCGGACGTCACCGGCTCATGTGCGAGGTCCGCGACGCCGCCGTCACCGTGGTGCACATCGGCCGTACGCCGTGACACCCCCCGGCCCGGCGGCCACGGCGGTGCCCTCAGCCGCGCTCGGGGAGCGGGTCGGCGAAGTGCCAGCCGCGGGCGAGCAGGTCGTCGACGGCCGCCACGGCCGCGCGCAGCCGTTCCTCGCGGGAGCCGGCCAGGACCAGGTGAGGCAGGCCGCGCCGGGTCAGCTCGGTGCGGAAGCGGCCGGTCATCCAGGCCCGCAGATGCTCCCCGTCGCGCAGCCCGTCGTCCTCGAACGGCACACCCTCGTGGTCGGTGAGCAGCCACAGGTGGTGGCGGCCCCGGGCGGCGACCGCCTCCACCGCCGGGCTGCGGCCGCCGGTGTAGCGCTCGTGCCAGACGGTGGTGGCCAGGGCGTCGGTGTCGCAGAACAGCACGGGTGATCCGTCGCGGGCGGCGTCCTCCTCCCCGGCGAGCTGGCGCTCGGCGATCAGTTCGAACTCGGCCGACCCCCAGACCAGTTCCCCCAGCGCCGCACCGGGCCGCTCCGCGCGCAGCCGCGCGTACTTCTCCGCGCTGTACCGCCGCCCGTACTCGGGCACCCAGCGGGTGCCGGCCCACACCCCGCCGCGGGCGCGGTAGTGCCCGGCCAGGGCGCGGGCCAGGGTGGTGGTGCCGCTGGACTCCGCGCCGACCACGACCACCCGGCGGGCCAGGGCCGCCCGCACCGGGGCGGCCAGGTACTCCCAGCAGCCGACCGGGTCCTTGCGGACGGCGGTGCCGGAGACCGGGTACGCGGCGCGGTCGGCGTCGACGGTGACCGCCGCCGCGCCGAAGCGGCGGCCGAGCTCGGCGCCGTACGCCTCGGAGGTGAAGACGGCGTCGACCGGCCCGGGGACGGCGGCCCGGAAGACCGCCATGTGGGCGTCCCAGATGCCGGGGTCGGAGTAGTCGACGGGCACGTCGTCGACCGCGCCGACGACCTCGACGCCCTCCCCGGGGTGCACCTCGCGCAGCCACGCCACCCGCTCGGCGAGCGGCACCGACTCCACCGACGAGGCGCACACCAGCACCGTGAGCCGGTGGCAGCGCGCGGCGGCGGTACGGATCAGATGGTGGTGGCCGGCGTGCGGCGGGTAGAACTTGCCCAGCACCAGCCCGTGTCCGAACTCCCGCCGCGCGGAGGGGCTTTCCACCCCGTTCCCCGTCCCGCTCACGCCACGGCCTCCACCGCCGCGGGTCCGGTGCCCTCCCGCGCCTCCCGCCCGGCCAGCTCGCGCCGCCAGCCCAGCAGCCCGACCACGCACAGGGCCATGAAGCCGAGGTAGAGCAGGGCGGTGAGGTACAGACCCTTGTGGGCGTACAGCGGGACGTAGACGACGTCGGCGGCGATCCACAGGTACCAGGACTCGACCTTCTTGCGGCACTGGCCGTAGGTGGCGGCCAGCGACAGCGCGGTGGTCAGGGCGTCCCAGAAGGGCACGGTGGAGTCGGTGGCCCGGTCCAGCAGCAGGGTCAGCGCGGCGGTGGCGGCCGCGGTCGCGGGCAGCAGCACCCACCAGGTGCGGGCGGTCGTGCGGGTGACCGGCAGCCGTCCGCCGGCGGCCGCCGGGCCGCCGGTGACCCACGACCACCAGCCGTAGACCGCCAGCGCGATGTAGACGATCTGCAGCCCGGCGTCCGCGTACAGCCCGGCACCGGTGAACAGCAGGATGAAGAACAGGTTGTTGGCGATGCCGATCGGCCAGTTGGCGATGTGCTGCCGGGCGACGAGCCACACGCACAGCGCGCCGCTGCCGAAGCCCAGCACCTCCGTCCAGCTGACGGGGGTGTCCAGCAGGGTGAACAGCGGCTGCTGGAGGGGAGCGAGCAGGTCCGCGACGGTGTCGTTCACGCGACGACCTCCTTAAATGTCAGAATGACGATAAAGGGGTCGTGGTGCGGCGACAAGAGCACGGGGCGGGTTGGCGGCCCGTGAGGCCGGTCACGTGCGGACCGTGTGCCCGCCGGGGACCGGGCGGCTGCCCGGAAGCCCCCGGGAGAGCCGAAAGGGCCGCGCCCGGAGGCGCGGTCCCGGAAGGGGTGGGCCGTACGGGCACCGGGGCAGGGCTCGAACCTGCGTCCACCCGGTCCCGAGCCGGGCGCTCCACCGCTGAGCTTCCCGGTGCCCGTACGGCCCGTGCGACGGAGGCAGGGCTCGAACCTGCGTCCACCCGGTTGAGAGCCGGGCGCTCCACCACTGAGCTTCTCCGTCGGCGGACCTGATCCTGTCGGCGGGGCCACCGGCGGGGCAAACGGTTTTACGGGTCGGCCCCGCACCGACCGGCCCCGCCCCCCTCAGGCCCGGTCGGCGCGGGGCGCGAGCTCCCGGGCCGCCGGGCGCGGGGGCCTGCCGGAGAAGAAGCCGGCCGACCGCAGCACCCCGGCCAGCACCGGGTCGCCGACCGTCACGCCGTGCACCAGTTCCGGGGTGGGCCGGAACGGCACCGGGCGGACCCGGTCGCGCGGCCCGGTCCAGCCGCCGGTGACCGGGTCGACACCGTGGCGGCGGCACACCTCCGCCACCAGTGACCGCGGACAGTCCGCCGTACCGCGCAGCACCTGCCACGGCAGCGGCAGTTCGGCCCACACTCCGGTGTCCGGATGCAGCCCGCCCCCGGTCCGCCGGTGCCAGGCGGCCACGTCGGCGGCCACCAGCAGCGGCACCTTGCCGGGGCAGAGCCGTTCGGTGATCTCCTCGGCGCCCATGGCGCGCAGCAGCGCGAACCAGTTGGCGCGGGCCTTCGTCCAGGCGCGGGCGGCCTGGTTCCAGGTCGTCGAGTCGTCCCCGCGGCGCACGATCATCGTGGCGCGGTCCAGCGGCCGGCGGTGCCAGGCCGTCTCCAGCAGTTCGGCCACGTCCAGCAGGAAGCGGTACCAGAACGCCAGCAGCCGACCCCGCTGACCGTCCGTCAGATGCCCGAGCACCTCGGCGGTCGGGTGGACGTGCGCGACCGCGTACCAGTTGGTGCGGCCGGTCTCGTTCCGCAGCCGCCGGAACAGCGCGTCCGCCACCTCGTCGTAGGCGCGCTGCTGCCCGGAGACCGTGAACTCGCTGCGCAGGTTGGCGCGCGCGGTGAGGTAGGCGACGAAGGCGGCGGTGCCGGGGTCGGCGGCGAACTCCCCGTACGGCAGCCGCGAGGCCAGCCCGCTCCTGCCGACCATCGTCACCTCGCGCTTGCGCCGCTCGACCACCAGCCGGGCCAGCTTCACCTCCATCCGGCGCAGCAGCCGGAACCGCTTGTTGTACTGCCGCTTGGACAGTTCCCCGAGGCCGGCCGCCGCGCGCTGGGCCCGGTTGAGCCGGTCGGCCAGGAAGTCGCTCGCTCCGAAGTGCTTGGAGATCTCCCCGCCCGCGGCCCGGATCGCCGCCTCGATCCGCTCGGGGTCGTCACCGGCCGACTCCGGCAGGGCGAGCAGCTCGGGCAGCGCCGGGAACAGTTCGGCGGCCCGGGAGAGCTGGCGCCGGGCGCCGACGGGGCGTGCGAAGTCCTCCAGCATCGAGGTGTAGCCGTGCCAGAGGTTCCGCAGCGAGCCGCGGGCCGCCTTCTCCAGGGCCTTCCGGGCGCGGCGGTCGAGCGGCCGCCCGCCGTCCCGCCCGCCGCCGTCCTCGAACAGCCGCAGCACCAGGTGCGCGACGTCCTCGGGGCGCCTGCGCTGCCCGAGGGAGGCGTGCAGTTCCCGCAGGAGCGGGCTCTCGGCGTGGTGGTGCGTCTCGTGGGACGCCTGCTGGGACATGGCGCACAGCGTGGCGTACGCGGCCGGGCGGGGACCAGTGAATAAGACGACGGCGCACCATCGCGCCGCCGCCGTCAGCGGCGGGACTGGAACCAGACCACGGCCAGTCCCACCAGGGCGGTGCCGGCCCCGGAGCAGACGCCCCGGAGGAAGTGTCCGACCGCGATGTGCCGGCGCCGTACGCCCCACCGGGCGAGGCGCCTCGCGGTGGAACCGATCCGCCGCCCGCGGGCGGTGCCGTTGCGCCTGATCTGCATGAGCGGTGTTCCTCTCGGCGTCTGAGGGGTGCCGGGCACCCGGGAGGCACCGTCCGGCCCGGCGCTCCGGACGGCCGGGCCGGGACCGGGAGGAAAGCCGTGACGTTGCGGACGGTGCGGTTCGGGTGGGTGGGCTCGGGAAGGCCGGGTGGCCAACTCCCCTGGAGCATAACGAGGTTCACGTGCTTATGCACGCCCTGCTGCACATGCTGAAGCGCGTGCAGATGAAATTGCAAAAATGCTCGCGCGTCCGGTGCCCGTCCGGGCGGACCCGGACTGGTCACCCGGCGACCATGGTGTCGTACGGAGAGTGCGGAGTCGTACGGGGTTCGCGCGGGTTCAGCGCGGTGTCGGCGCCGCGCCGCCCGCCACCATCTCGACCCCCACCCCGGGCAACCCGCCGCCCCACCGCCGGGCGAGGGCGGCGACGGTGGCCGCCCCCGGCGGGGTGCGGCCCAGACCGACGGCGTAACGGACCAGGCCCGGACCGGTCTCGACGGGGCGGGGCCAGGCGTGCGCGTCCGCCGCGCCGGCCTCCTCCAGGGCGGTGAGCAGGGCCCGCATCCGGCCCCGGACGGCGCCGAGCACCTCCTCGAGGTCCTCGCCCGGCGGCGGGGCCACGGTCAGCACCGCCACCAGGTCCACGTCCGCGCCGGGCAGGGCGCAGCCCGTCCGTCGCGAGCCGACGAGGTGGACGGTCCCCTCGCCCAGCGCCTTTGCCACCCGCCGGACGATCCGCCCGGCCCGGTCGCCGTCCCCGGGCCCGTCCGCCGGGTCGGCGGACGCCACGCCGGACGCCTCCTCCCGGTCCTCCGGGACGCCCGGCGGCCCGCCGTCCCCGTCCGGCCGCAGCACGGCCGCCACCCCGTAGTGGTCCGACACGTACAGCCCCTGCGGCGTGGGCTTGTCGCCCAGCAGTTCCGCCCCGGCGACGCGGAGCCCGTCGCCGCGCGGCAGGATCCGGTCCAGCCGGGCGGCCCGGCCCGACAGCGAGGCGAGGGCGGCCAGCGGTTTGGCGCCGGGATCGAAGGTGGGGGTGTGGTCGTGCGGCCCGTGGACCTCCGTCCAGGCGTCCCGCAGTCCGAGTACGGCGGCCGGGCCGTCGGGCCCCTCTCGCCAGTCGTTGAGGTCGCCCAGCAGGACCAGGTCCCCCGCCACCCCGGCCAGCCCCTCGGCGAGCCGCTCCAGTTCGGCCTGCCGCCGGGCCGGGCCCTCGGCGGAGTGGTCGCTGCTCAGATGGGTGGCGGCCACCGTCAGTGGACCGGCGGCGGTGGTCACCACGACGGCGGTGACGGCCTTGTGCGGGCGCAGCACGTGCACGGCCGCCTCCCGCACGGGGAGCCTGCTGAGCAGCAGCAGGCCGTGCTCGTCGGCGTCCCGGCCGTAGGGGTCGGTGCCCAGGGTGCATCCGGCCCGCACCCAGGGCGCGGCCAGCAGCATCTCCAGCAGCCCGGCCTCCACCTCCTGGAGCGCGATGACGTCCGCGCCGGATTCGGCCAGGGCCGCCAGCAGCAGCGGGCGGCGGCCTCGCCGTCCAGTCCGGCGAGCGCCTCCCGCAGCCCCGAGCGCAGCCACTCCAGCGGCGCCTCGCCGTCCAGCCCGGCCTCCCCGGCGTGCAGCGCGGACCACTCCACCTGCTCGCGCGCCGCCCGTGTACGCCCGGCCGGGACCGACGCGGCGAGCGCGTGCAGCACCCCCAGGTCGGCGGCGAACGACATCCGCACCAACCCGGCCCGGCGCTCCTCGTCCGGGTACGGGCGGTGCAGGCCCGGGTGGAGCCCGACGAGATCGGCGACACGCCGCGCGAGCGGCATGCCCAGCGGCACGGCCAGGCGGGTCGCCACCCGGGCCCGCGGCATCCGGTGCAGCAGCGCGGCCAGCACCCCGGCCAGCCGTGCGTCCCCCGTCCGGCCCAGCGCGTCCAGCCGGTCCGTCACCCCGGCCACGGCCGCCCCGGCGGCGTCCGCTGTGTCCCCGGCGTTCCCGGCGTCCCCGGCGTCGCCCGCGTCCGGGCCGTCCGGCCGCACCCCGACGGCGGCCGACAGGGCGGAGGCCCCGGCCGCCGCACCCGACCGCACCGCCCACAGCGCGGCGGCCGGGCCCAGCCCGTTGGGGACGACGGCGGCGTGCAGCCAGTGCGTGTCCGTCCGCACGTGCCCCGGCCGCACCCACTTGGCCACCCGCCGCCCGAACTCCTCCCGGGGGAAGCCCTCGGCGGTCCGCACCACGTAGCCCTCCTGCCGCTCGGGATCCACCCGCAGCGCCCGCTCACCCCGCCCGTCGAGGACCCCCCGCCACAGCACGCGCGGCACCGGCACGCCGACGCGCCGCAGGAAGCGCACGGTGTGGTCCCAGTCCAGGCAGCGGTCGCGCTCGTCCCAGACGGAGAAGCCGTAGAAGAAGCCCGCCAGTTCCCGGTAGCCGATCGAGTGCCGGGCGTAGAGGTTCTCCCCGCACACCCGCCACCCGGGCGGTATCGCCGCGCCGATCCGCCCCTGCAGGGCCTTCACCCAGGCCCGTGACGGATGGTGGCCCGAGTCTAGGGAGCGGGCGTGCAGCCCGTCGCGGTAGAGGGTGGTGTTCTCCCCGTCGAGCTTCTCGGTGACCACGACCTCCGCGCCGCGCAGCCCGGCCAGACCGGCGGCCCGTACGTCGTCCGGGGACACACCGGGTGACCAGGGCAGGTGCGGTGTACGGGGGTAGTGCGCACGCATGATCCGCTCCTGTCGGCGCCACCGGGACGGCGGTCACTGACGGTCACTGTAGGAAGCGGCGGGGAGCGCGGCCAGCGAATAACCATCGGGGACGGTACGGGCGTGCGGGAGGGCGGCGCGCCACGCGCTCCTCCGCCCCGGGGACCGACCGGGCCGGGGTCCTCGGAACGGCGGTGCGGCCCGCGGCCCGGCGCACCGGCGGCCGACGCCGCGTACGTCACCGGTCCCCGTCCGCGGGACGGCGCGTCCGCCCGGCGGTGACCGCCGCGACCGCAGCCGCCACCGCCGGGGGCAGCGCGGCGAGCAGCAGCCCGGCGGAGACCGACACGTGTTCCACCAGCGCTCCGGCGGCCAGGGCACCGGCCGCGGTGCCCAGGGCGTTGGTGGAGAAGAACAGCCCGAACGCCTCGCCGTGCCGGCCGGGCGCCACCCGCTCGGGGACGAGGGCGAAGGTGAAGCCGATGCCCGGTCCCAGGAAGCAGCCCGCCGCCAGGACGACCGCCAGCGCGCCGGGCAGCGGGGGCAGCAGCGCCAGCGGCAGGAGCAGCAGGCCGTAGCAGGCGTGGCACACCACCGTCCGCCGTATGCCGCGGCCGTCGCCGCCCGTCCCGCCGCCGAGGAGGCGCCCCGCCACGGGGGTGGTGAGCAGCAGGACGGCGAGCGCGCTGGACAGCGAGAGCGCCGCGATGAGCAGCCCGCCGCCCGCGGGGGCCGAGCCGCGGCTGTGCAGCAGGGCCGGCAGCCCGACGTCGAGGGCGCCGAGGTTCACCCCGACACCGAGGCTGAGCAGGAGCAGCGGCCAGACGGCGCGCAGCAGCCCGCCGGTACGCTCCCGGGAGACCGGGCCCGCCGGGGCCCGGCGGCCGGGCACCCGCCGTACCGCCGGCACCGCCACCAGCCAGAGCACCGCCGCGCAGGCGACCGGCGCGACGGGACCGGCCTGTGCGAACAGGGCGGCGGCGAGTGCCGGCCCGGCGATCCAGGTGATCTCCGTGACGGCCGAGTCTCCGGCGAAGGCGCGGGCCGCGGCGCGTCCGCCCCACAGCAGCGGCAGCAGGCTCCGCAGCCCGCCGGGCACCCCGGCCGTGGCGACGGCGGCCCCGGCGGCCAGCGCCGCCGCCACCGGCACCGGGGCCCGTACCGCCAGGGCGGCCCCCACCGCGGCCAGCAGCAGCGCCCCGCACACCAGCGGGACCGTCAGCCCGCCGGGCAGCGGCGCGCGGTCGAGCCGCCTGCCGCGCCACGGGGCGCTCAGCGCGACGGCGGCCGCGTACGCGCCGGCGACGACGCTGCCGGAGGCGAAGGAGCCGGTGAGGGACTGCCCGGCCAGCACCAGTCCCAGCGGGAGCATCGTGCCGGGGAGCCGGGCCGCCGCCGCGGCCGACGCGTACAGCAGCCACCGGCGGTCCGTCCACAGCCGCTCGCCGGCCGGCGGCGGCGCGGCGGGCGGTGGGTGGGCGCGCTCGCTGTGTTCGGTGTGCTCGGTGCGGTGGGCGTGATCGGCGCGGTCGGCGGGCATGGCGTGATTCTTCCCCGGCGACCGCCGGAAGGGGTGAACCCGCCGGGCGGAGTGACCGTGGGGGAGGAGGGGACGGCTTCGGCCGCTCCCGTGTTCCAACCGCTGAGAGAACTGGAGAACGTATGAAGCGCTCGCTCAAGCGAGTCATGGTGGCGGCCGCCGCGGCCGTCGCGGTGTCGGCCGTCGTCCCGATGAGCAACGCCGCCGCGATCAACACCGTCGGCTGCGGCGACCGGACCGACTTCGTCAAGATCGAGTACGGCAGCGGCGGGAGTCAGAAGCTCTGCTACGCCAACGCCGGCAGCGTGGGCCTCCACCTCCCCGACGCCTACCGGATCTCGTCCGGCAACAACCGGATCACCGTCAACTCGACGATAGGGGCCATCACCCTGGAGAAGTGGCAGTCCAAGCGGGTGGTCGACGGTTCGGTGACCATCACCCACCTGCGGATCCACTGACGCGCCCACGCCTCCGAGGCACGGCACCGAAGGGCGGGGCCCCGCGGCCCGGGCCGCGGGGCCCCGCCC
>NZ_JAZDCX010000029.1:0-77768 GCF_036323805.1 Streptomyces rubellus | reverse complement strand
CCCCCCCCCCCCACGGCCGGTGAACGCCGCGCCGCCTCCGCCCGCCGTCCGCGGTCCCGTCGGCGGGTTGCCGTGCCCTGAGCGGGGCTCAGGCCGGCACGAGCTCCAGGACATGGACCCGGGAGCCGGACGACGCGGTCGAGGCCGGCGTCAGCCCGGCCCGCTCGAAGAGTTTCCCGAACTCGTCGAGGCTGCGCTCCCGTCCGGTCGACAGCGCCATCATGTTCAGGTCCATCAGCGGTTCCAGACCGGGCGTGCCCACCTTGTCGACCAGGAGCTCCATCACCAGCACGCGTCCGCCGGGCCGGAGGGCCGCCCGGCAGTTGCGCAGGATGCGCACGCAGGCGTCGTCGTCCCAGTCGTGCAGGACGAACTTCAGCAGGTGCACGTCCCCGGGCGGCACCTCGTCGAAGAAGTCGCCGCCGACGAAGGTGAACCGGTCCGCGACGCCCATGCTCACCGCGGAGGCCTCCGCCTCGGCGGCCACGTGCGGGAGGTCGAGGACCACCCCGGTCAGGCCGGGATGCCGCCGCATGAGCGTCTGGACGAGGTTTCCGCCCGCGCCGCCGACGTCCACGGCGACCCGGGCGTCCCTGAGGTCGATCACGTCCGCCAGCTTGTGGGCCAGGCCGCGGGTCATGGCCGTCATGGCGTTGGTGAAGACCTCGGCCTCTCCCGGGTGGGCGGCGAGCCAGTCGAAGACGGGCGCGCCGAGGGCGGCCTCCGTCTGGGGGGCGCCGGTGCGGACCGCGTCCGCCAGCCGTCCCCACGGCAGCCAGTGCGACTCGGCCCCGCCCCACAGTGCCAGGTCCCGCAGGGAGCCCGGGGCGTCGGAGCGCAGGGTGTCGAGCAGGGGCGTACCGGTGAACCGCCTCCCGTCGGCGGAGGCGGCCAGGCCCAGGGAGGCGCACGCCCGCAGGAACCGGAAGGCCGAGTCGGGGTCCAGGGACTCCGCCTCGGCCACCTCCGCGGGGGTGGCGCCGTCGGGGTGCAGGTGATCGGCGATACGCAACTCGGCTGCGGTGCGCACCACCTGGGTGACCCAGTAGCCGGTCATCATCTGGAGCATCCGCCCCGTGTCGTCCACCGGCCGTCCGCCGGCACCCGCCGCGACGAAATCGTGCTCGAACAAAGTCATGCGTCGAGCTTCGCGCTCCGGAGGTGCTCCGGCGTCGTCCGCCGAGAGGAACGCCGACTAGGCCGCCGGACATAGTCCCGCCGGCGTCGGCGTGGTACTCCCATCGGCCCCTCCGCGCAGCCCCGGTCACCCCGGCGGGTGCGGGCAGGCCGGACGTGGCGGTTGCCACAGCCGCCCCGTCCCTGTCTCCTCCGGCAGGAGCCCGGATCCTTCGGGACGGCTGTGACAGCGGTGGCGGTCCGGGCACCTCCGGCGCGGCCTGCGCGTATGCCGTGCAGGAAGTCGTACGCGGAGACGGGGCGGGAGGGCCGATGAACGAGACACCGCCACAGCGGTGGCTGCGGGACCACGCGTTGCTGGCGCTCCGCATCAACCGGCACATGGCCGGAGCCGCCACAGGGACGGTGCTCGTCTACCGGGGGCCTCGGAAGTGGAGCGAGCAGGTGGCGGCCGAGGCACCGGTGCCGCCCGGACGGCTGGCCGAGGACGCCGAGGCACTGCTGGCCGGGCTGCACGGGACGGACGGCGGCCCGGTCACGCCCGGACGCGTCCGCTACCTGTCCGCCCAGGTGCGGGCGATGCGGGCGGTCGCCCGGCAGCTGGCCGGGCGGGAGCTGCCGCTGCCGGAGTACGCCCGCGCGTGCCTGGGTGTGCCGGTGGAGCGGCTGCCGGAGGAGTTGTTCGAGGAGGCACACTCCC
Organism: Streptomyces rubellus; assembly: GCF_036323805.1. Taxonomy (NCBI): domain Bacteria; kingdom Bacillati; phylum Actinomycetota; class Actinomycetes; order Kitasatosporales; family Streptomycetaceae; genus Streptomyces; species Streptomyces rubellus. Next base: position 75,931 of record NZ_JAZDCX010000029.1, on the reverse strand, counting down.
GGCTGGACGCCGCGCTGCCGCGCGGCACCGGCTCGCTGCACGAGCGGCTGGAGAGCTGGAAGACGGCCCACTCGCTGCCGCCGGAGGAGCTGGCGGACCGGCTGCCGCCGCTGGTGGGCCGGGCAGTCGCCGAAACCCGGCGGCGCACCGGTGCGATCGTGCCCCTGCCGGAGGGCGAGGAGGTGCGCTGCCGGATCGTGCCCGGCGCGCTCTTCCGGGGTGCGGGCGACCACGAGGGCGGGCTGCGCTCGACCCTCTACATCGGCGGCGGCCGACCGTTCAACCTGGCCGACCTGCTGTACGTCGTCGCGCACGAGGGGCACCCCGGCCACATCGCCGAGTCGCTGCTCAAGGAGCGGGTGCTGGTGGAGGAACGGGGGCTGCTCGACCAGCGGGTGCGGTTCATGCTGGCGCCCGCCTTCGTGATCAGTGAGGGGCTCGGGCTGCACGCTCAGGAGATCGTCTTCCCCGGTGACGAGGCCCAGAGATGGCTGACCGACCACGTCCTGGCCGCGCAGGGCACGGCCTCGGACGGCAGCGACTTCGCCGCGATCCACCGGGTGCAGAACCTGTTGTTCGGGGTGTGGGCCAACGCCGCGCTGCTGGCCGCCGAGGGCCGTCCCGGCCACGAGGTCGCCGCCTACCTGTCCCGCTGGGCACTGCTCTCCGACGCCGAGACGGCGGCGGCGATGGGTTCCCTGAAGGCGACGGGCATGGCGCTGTACATCTTCGCCTACTTCCACGGCTGGCGGTTGCTGGACTCCTGGCTCGCCGTCCCGGACCGCAGCGCCAGGGTGCGACGGCTGCTTACCGAGCAGCTCCTGCCGTCCGACCTGACAGCTGCGGCCGGACCGGAGGACCGGAAGTCACGGGAGAAGCCTGGTGTGCGGGCGGACGAGTAGGTACGGTCCGACGGGCGTACCGGGACGTGGAGTTCGGGCCGGTCCCGTCGGTTCCGGCCGGGCACGGCTCACGGCGGCCGGCGGGCCTGCGGCCCGTGCCACGCCCCTCGCGCCAAGGAGACACCCCCACCCCTGGAGCCGATGTGTTACGACGCCGCTGGACCGGCGCGCTGCTGCTGGCGCTCCCCCTGGTCCTGATCGCCCCCCTGTCCGCGTCCGCCTCCCCACCCGCAGCCCCGTCCGCCGCGGCCTCGGCGTCGCCCGCCGCCGCCCCGGCGCCGCTGGAGGACGTCACCGCGTCCACCGTCCAGGTCGCCTCCGGTCTGCGGCGCCCCACCGCGCTCGTCGCGCCCGACGACGGGACGGGCCGGCTGTTCGTCACCGAGAAGGCCGGCACCGTCCGCGTCTACCACCCCGACACCGGCCTCGCGGCGGACCCGCTCCTCGACGTCTCCGAGGTGGTGGACATGTCGGGCAACGAGCGCGGACTGCTCGGCATCGCCCTACCGCCGGACTTCGCCGACAGCCAGGAGCTGTACCTGGCGTACACGGCGCTGCCGGACGGCGCGGTGACCCTGGCCCGCTACCGGCTCGGCGACGGCGGCGGCCTGGAGAACCTGCTGTCCCAGGAGCACTCCGAGTACAGCAACCACAACGGCGGCCAGCTCGCCTTCGGCCCCGACGGCCACCTGTACTGGAGCATCGGCGACGGCGGCGGCTCCGGCGACCCCTTCCGCAGCGGGCAGCGGCTGGACACCCTGCTGGGCAAGATCCTGCGGATCGACGTGAGCGGAAGCTGCGGCGAACTCCCCTACTGCGTGCCGGAGGACAACCCGTTCGCCGGGGTCGAGGGCGCCCGCGAGGAGATCTGGCTGTACGGGCTGCGCAACCCGTGGCGGTTCTCCTTCGACAGCGCGGACGGCTCGCTGTGGGTCGGTGACGTCGGCCAGGGCCGCTGGGAGGAGATCAACCATCTCGCCCGCGGGCAGGGCGGGCTGAACCTCGGCTGGTCCTGCTACGAGGGCCTGGAGGTGTTCGAGCAGGAGCACTGCCTGCCCGACGCGGAGTACACCGAGCCGGTCTTCACCTACCCCCTGGGCCACGACGGCAACTGCGCGGTCATCGGCGGACACGTCTACCGCGGCGAGGAGTTCGCCGACCTGGTGGGAGGCACGTACATCGCCACCGACTACTGCTCCTCCACCATCTGGGCGCTGCGCGAGGACGGCGACGGCGGCTACCTCCAGGCCGAGATCGGGAAGACGGCCACCCAGGTGACGGCGATCGGCACCACGCCGGAGGGCGAGTTCTACGCCGTCAACGACCTGCCCGGCGGCCTGCACCGGGTGGTCTTCGAGGAGGCCGGCCAGACCGAGCCCACCTGCCGGGTCGACTACGAGGCGACCACCTGGGGCACCGGACTGACCGCCGAGATCACCATCACCAACACCGGCACCGAGCCGGTCACCGGCTGGACGCTGTCCTTCGCCCTGCCCGAGGGCCAGCGCGTCGTCGGTGACTGGAACGCCACCTTCGCCCAGGCCGGCACCGTCGAGGTGGGCAACGCCGAGCACAACGGGACGATCCCGCCGGGCGGCAGCGTCAGCGTCGGCTTCGTGGCCTCCCACACCGGTGACACGTCCGCGCCGGAGGAGTTCTCCCTCAACGGGGACGCCTGCGCCGTCGGCGACTGACCGTACGCCGCGGGTCGCGGGGCACGCGCCGTACGTCGCCCTGCCCTGCCCCGGGCCAGGGACCGGCCCGGGGCAGGGCGGGCGAGGGCTCTCGACGCGCCCGCCGTCGGGCGACGCCCGGTCAGGCGGCGTCCTCCCGCGGGTGGTCGGCGGCGAGGGCCGGAGCCCGGCCCGGGCCGGTGGAGCAGCCGGTGGCGAACCGGACCGGTGCACCGCCGGCCCGGGTGCCGGAGGTCATGCGGAACGGTCCTCCGTGGTCCCGCCCGTGGTGCTCGCGGCGCCCGTGCTGCTCGTGGCGCTCCCCGCGGCGGGCCCGTCCTCACCGGACGGGCGCGGGGCGCCGGCGGAACCGGCGGCCGGTGCGGCGTCGGCCCCGGTGGCGGCGAGGCTGCCCAGCAGGTCCAGTGCCTGCTCGGACGGGCTGCCCGGTTCGGCGTGGTAGACGACCAGCTGCTGGCCGGGCGCACTGTTCACGGTCAGCGACTCGTAGTCCAGCGTCAGCTCCCCCACCAGCGGGTGCCGGAAGCGCTTGGTCTCGTGGGTCTTGCGGCGGATGTCGTGGCGCGCCCACAGCCTGCGGAACGTCTCACTCCGCAGCGACAGTTCGCCCACCAGTTCGATCAGCCGGGGATCGGACACCTCGGTGCCCGCCGACGCCCGCAGGGCGGCGACGGTGTTCTCCGCCACCTGCTCCCAGTCGGGGTAGAACTCCCGCGCGTCCGGGTCGAGGAACACCAGCCGCACCAGGTCGCCGCTGTGGGTGTGGCCGTCGAACAGGGCACGGCCCAGGGCGTTGTGCGCGAGCACCTCCAGCCGTGGGCCGAGGATCACCGCCGGGGTGCGGTGCCAGCCCGCCATCAGCCGCAGCAGCTGCGGGCCGACCCGCTCCCGCCGCCGCGCGGCGGGGCGGCGGCACCGGCCGGGCGACGGGTGCGCCAGCCGGTGCAGATGGGCCGTGGCGTCCTCCTCCAGGCACAGCACCCGGGCCAGCGCGTCCACCACCTGCGCCGAGGGGCTGCGTTCCCGGCCCTGCTCCAGCCGTACGTAGTAGTCGGTGCTGACCCCGGCCAGCATCGCGACCTCCTCGCGGCGCAGCCCCGCCACCCGGCGCCGGTCACCGGGCGGCAGGCCCAGGTCCTCGGGGCGTACGAGCGCGCGGCGGGCCCGCAGGAACTGCCCGAGCGGGTTCTCGGTGTCCGTCGCGTCCTTGGCGTCCTTGGCGTCCATGCGTTCGACCGTACGGCCGGGCGGGAGAGAAGGGGAGCCGGAAGGGTGGGCGGGATACTCCTACGATCCGCTCTCCCGGGGAACGCGCGGCCTGGTTGCCCGGCCGGGCCGCCCGCACGGTGTGGGCATGACGGACTCGTCCGCCACGGCACCGCCCGGCCGCCGCTCAGGTGCCGGGCGGCGGCGGGCGTTCGGCGTCGAGCAGCGCGACGGTCCGTCTCGGCGCGACGGTGCGGTAGCTCTCCTCCGCCCAGTCGCACAGCAGCTCCGGCGGCGGCGCGCCGGGCCCGCCCAGCGGTATCGTCACCCAGCCCGCCCGGCCGAGCCCGTAGCCGGTGGGCACCGCGCCCGGCACCGCCATCGCATGGCCGTGGGCCCCGGGGTCGGTGAGTTTGACGGTGATCCCGGGCGGGGAGCCGCCCTCCTCGCGGTCGAGGAAGACGAAGATCTTCCGGTGCACCTTGACCACGGACTGTCCCCAGGGGAAGTCCTCCCAGGCCCCGGGCAGCGCCAGGGCGAACTCCCGCACCCGCTCCCGTACCGCCCGGGAGCCGGGACGGGGCCCGGCCCGCTGCGCTGCCCGCTGTTTCGTCATACGGTCGGCCATGAGGTCCACCGTAGGGCCGGGCACCGACAGACCGCCGTCCGCACACCTCGGGAGCAGCATGCCGACAGCACAGCCGACGCCCCGGAGGAACGACCGCGGTGACGACCGCGAGCACGACGTGGTGCTGTTCGGCGCCACCGGCTTCACCGGTCGGCTGACCGCCGAGTACCTGGCCGCGCACGCCCCCGGCGGCTGCCGCTGGGCGCTCGCGGGCCGCAACCGCGAGAAGCTGCTGCGGCTGCGCGAACACCTGGCCGGGATCGACCCGGCCTGCGCCGAACTGCCGCTGCTGCACGCCGATGTCACCGATCCCGCCTCACTGCGCGCGGTCGCCGCCGGCACCCGGGTGGCGGCCACCACCGTCGGCCCGTACCTCCGCCACGGGGAACCGCTGGTGGCCACCTGCGCCGAGGCCGGGACGGACTACCTGGACCTGGCGGGCGAGCCGGAGTTCGTCGACCTGATGTACCTGCGCCACCACCTGCGGGCACGGGAGACCGGGGCGCGGCTGGTGCACTCCGCCGGCTTCGACTCCGTGCCGCACGACCTGGGCGTGCTGTACACGGTGCGGCAGCTCCCCGAGGGGGCGCCGCTGCGGACCGAGGGCTTCGTCCGTCTCCGCGGCGACGCCTCCGGCGGTACGTTCGACTCCCTCCTGACCGCCTTCTCCCGCCTCCGGCAGACGGCCCGGACGGGGCAGGAGCGGCGCCGGGCCGAGCCGCGCCCGGCCGGGCGGCGGATCAGCACCCGGGCGGACCGGCCGCACCGCAGCCGCGCGGCCGGGATGTGGGCGGTCCCGCTGCCGACCATCGATCCGCAGGTGGTCGGCCGGTCGGCCGCCGCGCTGGAGCGCTACGGCCCGGACTTCCGCTACAGCCACTACCTCGCCGTCCGCCGGCTGCCGGTGGTGGCCGGCCTCCTGGCCGGCGCCGGGGCGCTCCTCGCGTTCGCCCAGCTCCCGCCCGCGCGCCGTGCGCTGTCCGCCCGGCTGGCCCCGGGCACCGGGCCGGACGCCGAGCGGCGGGCGGGGAACTGGTTCAAGGTCCGCTTCTACGGGGAGGGCGGCGGGCAGCGGGTGGTCACCCAGGTGTCCGGCGGTGATCCGGGCTACGGGGAGACGGCGAAGATGCTGGCCGAGTCGGCGCTGTGCCTGGCCCTGGACGAGCTGCCGGAGACCTCGGGGCAGGTCACCACGGCGGTGGCGATGGGGGACGCGCTGACCGGGCGGCTGGAGCGGGCCGGAATCGCCTTCCGGGTGCTGTCCCGGGACGGGGAGGTCTGAGGGGACGGCACCACCGGGATACGGCGGCCCCGGCGGAGCGCCGTTCCGCCGGGGCCGCCGACGGGGCCGGGCGTCCCGGTCAACCGCCCAGCGCCCAGCTGCCTATGACGTAGACCATGCCGACCAGCCACGCCACGGCGAGCGTGCCCGCCAGTGCGAACGCCACGGTGAGACCGCGCTCGAGGCCGCGCCGCCCGGCACCGAACGGGACGGCAGTGGTCATTTCCGGGTGTACGTGGGTGTTCTCCATGATCCGTTCCATGCCTTCCAGGGTGCCGTGAACAGCCGGGCCCAAACATCCGTACGGGTACTCAGCCGCGTTGTCGATCAACGTACTCACGGGCACTGACAACCGGATCCTGATGCGGACCCCCGGGCCTCCGGCATTCGGACCGGCGCCCATGCCGGCGGCGACGCCCCGGCGGGACCGGCCGCCCGCCGGCTCCCGGCCCGGGCACCACGGCGCCCGGGTTGCAATGTTTCTTGCCGGTTCGGCAGGCTGGCCGGATGGCAGACGAACTCGACGACGTCCTGTCCGCCGTGGGGCCCCGACTGCGGGCACTGCGGCGGCAGCGCGGCATCACCCTCGCCGACCTCTCCGTGACCACCGGCATCTCGGAGAGCACGCTGTCGCGGCTGGAGAGCGGCCGGCGCAAGCCCAACCTGGAGCTGCTGCTCCCGCTGGCCCGGGCGTACAGCGTGCCGCTCGACGAACTGGTCGGCGCCCCGCACACCGGGGACCCGCGCATCCACTTCCGCCCGGTGCGCCGCCACGGGCGGACGTTCATCCCGCTCACCCGGCGGACCGGCAGCCCGCAGGCCTACAAGGTGATCATCCCGGCCCGGCCGGACGCGGAGCCGGAGCCGAAGAGCCACGAGGGCCACGAGTGGCTCTACGTCCTCAGCGGCAGACTCCGGCTGGTGCTGGGCGACCGGGAGCTGGTACTCAGGGACGGCGAGGCCGCGGAGTTCGACACCCATGTCCCCCACTGGCTGGGCTGCGCCGGGAACACCCCGGTGGAGTTGCTCATCCTGTTCGGCAGCCAGGGCGAGCGCGCTCATCTGCGCGCCCGCACCGGGTAGCCGCCGAAGCGGCACAATGCCCGCATGGAGCAACGGTCGTGGGCCCCGCTGTGGGCCGCGCTCGGCGGCGATCCCGCCCTGCCGGAACGGGTCCGGCACGTCCGCCGCGGCGGCCCGGCGGGCCCGCTGCCCGCCCGGCTGCCGGTGGCGGAGCTGGCCCGGTCCGCGGTGGCGGTGTGCGCCCTGGCCGCCGCCGAGTGGGCGGCGTGCCGCACCGGGGGCGCCGTTCCGGCCGTGACGGTGGACGACGGCGCGGTGGCCACCGCGTTCACCAGCGAGCGGCACCTGCGGGTCGACGGCCGCCCGGCGGCCGTGTTCGCCCCGCTGTCCCGCTTCTGGCGCACGGGAGACGGCCGGCTGCGCACCCACGCCAACTACCCGCACCACCGCGCCCGGCTGCTGGCCGCGCTCGGCGTGCCCGGCAGCGCGGCCGGGGGCGCCGGGGAAGACCTCGTCGAGGCCGTCGCCACCGAACTCGCCCACCGCCGCGCCGAGGAGGTGGAGGAACTGGTGTACCGGGCGGGCGGGCTGGCCGTCGCCGTGCGCACCCCCGGGCAGTGGGCGGCGCATCCGCAGGGCGCGGCCGTGGCCGGGCTCCCCCTGGTGGGGTACGAGCGGCTGGACGGCACCCCGCCGCCCGCGCCGTACGACGGCGACGGCGGGCCGCGCGTACTGGACCTGACCCGGGTCATCGCCGGTCCCGTGGCCACCCGCACCCTGGCGCTGCTGGGCGCCGACGTGCTGCGGATCGACGCGCCGCACCTGCCCGAGAGCGCGGACGCGCACGCCGACACCGGATTCGGCAAGCGGTCGGCGCTGCTGGACCTGGGTTCCCCGTCCGGCCGCCGCACCTTCGAGGAACTGCTGGCCGCCGCCGACGTGGTGGTCACCGGCTACCGCCCGGGCGCCCTGGACCGCTTCGGACTGTCGGCCGGGGAGCTGGCCGCGCGGCGGCCGGGGCTGGTGGTCGCGGAGCTGAGCGCCTGGGGCGGGGCCGGGACCGGCCCGTGGGGCGGCCGGCGGGGCTTCGACAGTCTGGTGCAGGCGGCGAGCGGCATCGCGGTGGCCGAGGCGGGGCCCGGCGGCGCTCCGGGCGTCCTGCCCGCGCAGGCCCTCGACCACGGCACGGGCTATCTGCTGGCCGCCGCGGTGCTGCGCTCGCTCACCGGCCGGCGGCGGTACGGCGGCACCCACCGGGTGCGGCTGTCACTGGCGCGTACCGCCCACTGGCTGCTGCACGAGCTGCCGGGACGGACGCCGGAGCCGGAGCCGGCGGGCGCGCCGGGCGGCCACGACCCCGCGCCCTGGCTGACCGGGGCCGACAGCCCCCTCGGGCGGCTGCGCCACGCCCTGCCGCCGGTGGAGTACGAGGGCGGGCCCCGTACCTGGTCCCGCCCGCCGGGGCACCCGGGCGCGGACGAGCCGGTCTGGCGCTGAGCGGCACGCGCCGGGCCGCGGCCCCGACGCTCGAACGGCCACGGTGAGACGTCCGGACGGCGCAGGCGGGTCCGGTCAGTGCGGCCGCCCGTGACCATGGCCGTGACCGTGACCATGGCCGTGACCGTCCTCCGGCCCCTCGCCGTCCCGCGGTTCCCCCCGCCGTCCGCGCAGCTCCTTCTTCTCCCTCCGGCGCCGTTTCAGTTCCCGCTGGTCGGGCTTGCGCTCCGTGCCGACGCCGCCCCAGAACGCCAGACCGGTGACCACCACGCGCGGCGCGCCCGGCTCCCCGGCACCGACGGCGTTGTGGTCGAAGCCGCCCATGATGCCGATGCCGCGCACCTCGACCTCGGCGTCCTCGGGGACGGTGACATGGATGCCGCCCATGATCGCGAAGCAGCGGATCTCCACCTCGCGGTCCTCGAAGCGGGCCTCGCGCAGGTCGATCTCGCCGCCGCCCCAGAAGGCGAAACCGGTGAAGCGGCGGGGCGCGGTCCACGGGCCCTTGCGCACGAAGCCGCCCATGATCGCCACCCCGCCCCGGGAGGTGGGCCGGCCGCCGAAGCGCTCGGTCCAGCGGCGGCGGCCGGGCCCCTCGGGCTCCGGCCGCCCGGCCCCCTGGGGCAGGTCACGCACCAGGGGCGCCAGTTCCCCCTGGGTGCGGGCCCGGTAGGCGGAGTCCAGCCGCTCCTGGAACTCCGCCATGTCCAGCCGTCCCTCGGCCATCGCCTCCCGCAGCACCTCGGCCACACGCTCCCGGTCGGCGTCGGAGGCCCTCATCTCGGGCAGATCCTCGGTCATGGCGGAAGGTTACGCGCCGGGCCCGCACCGGGCCGGACCGGTGCGGACCCGGATCGGTCGGGCCGGGTGCCGGGGCGGGGCACCGGACCGGATCAGCCCAGATCCACCTGCGGGTACAGCGGATGGCCGGCCAGCAGGTCGGCGGCGCGCCCGGCGACGGACTCGGCGACCTTCGGCTCCAGGGTGTACTTCGCCTTCGACGGGGCGCCGGCCGCGGTGGTGCCCGGCTCGGCGGCGGTGAGGGCGGTGTGGATCAGGTCGGCGACCTCGTCCATCTCCGCGGTGCCCAGTCCGCGCGTGGTCAGCGCCGGGGTGCCGACGCGGATGCCGGAGGTGTACCAGGCGCCGTTGGGGTCGCGCGGCACGGCGTTGCGGTTGGTGACGATCCCCGAGTCCAGCAGCGCCTCCTCGGCCTGGCGGCCGGTGAGGCCGTAGCCGGTGACGTCGATGAGCACCAGGTGGTTGTCGGTGCCGCCGGTCACCAGGGTCGCGCCGCGCCGGGTCAGGCCCTCGGCGAGGGCGGCGGCGTTGTCCGTGATGCGCTGCGCGTAGGTGCGGAAGTCCGGCTGCCGGGCCTCGGCCAGGGCGACGGCCTTGGCGGCCATGACGTTGGGCAGCGGGCCGCCGAGCACCATGGGGCAGCCGCGGTCGACGTGCTCGGCGAGCGTCTCGTCGCACAGCACCATGCCGCCGCGCGGGCCGCGCAGGGACTTGTGGGTGGTGGTGGTGACGATGCTGGCGTGCGGCACGGGGTCGAAGTCGCCGGTGAACACCTTGCCCGCGACCAGTCCGGCGAAGTGCGCCATGTCGACCATCAGGGTGGCGCCGACCTCGTCGGCGATCTCCCGCATGATCCGGAAGTTCACCTTGCGGGGGTAGGCGGAGTAGCCGGCCATCAGGATGAGCGGGCGGAACTCGCGGGCGGCGGCGCGCACCGCGTCGTAGTCGAGCAGGCCGGTGGCCGGGTCGGTGCCGTAACTGCGCTGCTCGAACATCTTGCCGGAGATGTTGGGGCGGAAGCCGTGCGTGAGGTGGCCGCCGGCGTCCAGCGACATGCCCAGCATCCGCTGGTCGCCCAGCTCGCGCCGCAGGGCCGACCAGTCCGCCTCGGTCAGGTCGTTGACGTGCTTCGCCCCGGCGCGCTCCAGGGCCGGGGCCTCCACCCGCTGGGCGAGGACGGCCCAGAAGGCGACGAGGTTGGCGTCGATGCCCGAGTGGGGCTGGACGTAGGCGTGGTCGGCGCCGAACAGCTCGCGGGCGTGCTCGGCGGCGAGCGCCTCGACGGTGTCGACGTTGCGGCATCCGGCGTAGAAGCGGCGGCCGACGGTGCCCTCGGCGTACTTGTCGCTGAGCCAGTTGCCCATGGCCAGCAGCACGGCCGGGGAGGCGTAGTTCTCGCTGGCGATCAGCTTGAGCGAGGCGCGCTGGTCGGTGATCTCGGCGGCGATGGCGTCGGCGACGCGCGGCTCGACGCGCCGGATCACGTCCAGGGCGCCGGCGAAGGCGGTGGACTCGGTGGTGCGCGGCGGGGGTCCGGTGAATTCGGCGGCCATGAGGGCCCTCCTCGACGTCCTGTGCGGCAGTCCGGGCGGCCCAGGCGCACGGCACTTCCTCGCACGGGGCGAGGGCCGCTCCCCGATGGTCGATCCCATCCCCACGCGCCAGTCACGGCCCGTTCGCGAGCCTAGCACTCGCGGACCGCCCGGCCATGGGGCACGGTGAAGGGGAACCAGCTCTTCCCCCACGTTCACAGGAGGTCACCATGAGCGACCACGTCTACCGGGTGTCCGAGATCGTCGGCACCTCGCACGAGGGCGTCGACCAGGCGATCCGCAACGGGATCGAGCGCGCCTCGCAGACACTGCGCCATCTGGACTGGTTCGAGGTGACCCAGGTCCGCGGCAACATCGCGGACGGCCGGATCGAGCACTACCAGGTCGGGCTGAAGGTCGGCTTCCGGCTGGAGGGGCCCGAGTCGGACTGATCCGCCCACCCCCGGAGTGGACATAACCGCGCATACTGGCGGGAAAGGAGTAGGAACGCCGCCGCGTGGCACTCTTGTGGCCATACGGAAATGCGCGAATCGGTCATCCCGGGAGGGACGCAGATGGCCACGACAGCCACCAACACCCCGGTCACGATCGTCGACGCACCGTCCCGCGGGCGGTTCGAGGCGCGGATCGGCACGACGCTCACCGGCTTCGCGGACTACGTCCGCGACGGCGGGGTGGTTCACTGCCCGCGGGTGGTGGTGTCCCGGCCCTTCCTGGGGCGGGGCATCGGCGACCGGCTCGCCCGGGCCCTGCTGGACGACGCGCGGCGCCGGGGTCTGCGGGCGCGGCCGGAGTGCCCGTTCGTCGAGCAGTGGATCGAGCTGCACCCCGAGTACCGGGATCTCGTCGCCGCCGGCCCGGAGGACTCCGCGGCCGGATGACCGCCGGGCGGCCGGCGGGCGCGGCCGGCGGGCGGCTGCCCGCCGGCCGCACCCGGTCACCGTGCGGTCACCGCCGGTCCGTGCCCCCGCGGGGCCGGATCACGGGGCGGTCCACTTCTGGTTGGCCTGCCCGGAGCAGGTCCGGATCTGCGTCTTGGTGCCGTTGGCGGAGTTGCCGTCCTTCACGTCCAGGCACTTGTCCGCGTTGGGGTTGACGATGTCCCGGGCGGGGGTGACGACCCACTGCTGGGCCGCGCTGCCGTTGCACTCCCACAGCTGCACCTTGGTGCCGTCCGCGGTGCCGGCGCCGGAGACGTCCAGGCACTTGCCGAGCGCGCGGATGGTGCCGTCGCCGGCGACGGTCCAGCGCTGGGCGGCGTTGCCCTGGCAGTCGTGGATCTGCACCGGGGTGCCGTCGGCGCTGTCGCCCCAGGCCACGTCCAGGCACTTGCCGGCCAGGCCGGTGATCTGCCCGGTGCGCCCGCCGCTGTCGCCGGTGCCGCCCTTGGTGACGCGGACGTAGTCGACGACCATCTTCTGCGGGAAGGAGGTGCTCGCGTCGGGCAGCCCGGGCCAGTCGCCGCCCACCGCGAGGTTGAGGATCAGGAAGAACGGCTTGTCGAACACCCACTGGTCGCCGCCCAGGTCGGCCGGGGTGCGCCGCTGGTAGACCTGGCCGTCCACCGACCAGGTGATGGAGTTCGGGGACCAGTCGACGGCGAAGGTGTGGAAGTCGTCGGCGAACGCCCGGCCGTTCGGGAGGGTGTAGCCGGCGCCGATGCCCTCGCCGCCGGAGTAGCCGGGGCCGTGGATGGTGCCGTGCACGGTGCCCGGCTCGTAGCCGACGTTCTCCATGACGTCGATCTCGCCGCTCCTGGGCCAGCCGACGTTCGGGTCGCCGATGTCCGCGCCCAGCATCCAGAACGCTGGCCACATGCCCTGGCCCCGCGGGACCTTGATGCGGGCCTCGACGTGGCCGTAGGTGGTGGTGAACTTCCCGGCGGTGTTCATCCGGGCGGAGGTGTACTCGCACCGGCCGTACCAGCACTGGTAGTCGCGCGGGTTCTCCTTGCGAGCGGTGATCACCAGGTTGCCGACGCCGTCGAGCGCGGCGTTGGCGTTGCCCGGGGTGTAGTACTGCCGCTCGTGGTTGTTGCCGCTGTTGTCACCGGTCTCCAGGGTCCACTTGGCGCCGTCGACTGCCGCGCCGGCGGGGCCGTCGAAGTGGTCCTCGAACAGCACCTCGGCGGCGGCCTCGGCCGAGGTGCCGGAGGAGGCGGCGGAGGATCCGGCGGAGGCGGTGCCGTTGACCGTCACGGCCACGGCCGCGGTCGCCAGGGCCGCCACGGACGCCCAGACCCGCAGGCGGCGGCGTCCCGTCCGCCGCGGTGGGGACGGGGACTCGGAGGTGTGGGGGGCGTGGGGGGCAGGGTTCATGATCACCGCTTTCGTCTGTCGCGCGGTACCGGCAGTGGGGGGCCGGCACGGGTGCGGGCGGCCGGCGTCGGCCCGTCCCGCGGTGGGGGCACGCCGGACGGCGCGGGTGGCAACCCCCCGCCGTCCGGGCTCAGTTCAACCGGTGAGTCAACTCCTGGGTAACCCGGGTCGTCAAGGGCTTGGACAAGACCAATGACTTCAAGTTATGAACATGAGAGCGCTCTTGAGAGCGCTCTCAGATCGTTGCAACCAATTTTTACGTGAAGTCTTGACGGCAGTCCCCGCGGCCGTTTGACTCCCTGCCCATGTCCGGGACCGGTCCCGGGACCGGTGCCGCACGGGCCGCCGCTCCCGTTCCCGCCACTGTCCCGGTCAGCCGAGCCGCCCCGTCCGCCGCGCCGACCCGCCGAGGAGTGTCCATGCGCGTCACCATCGCCGATGTCGCCCGTGCGGCCGGGGTCAGCAAGTCGACCGTCTCCCGGGTACTCAACGCCAAGGGCGAGGTGGACGCCGGGACCGCCGAACGGGTGCGCGCCGTCATCGCCCGGCTGGGCTATGTGCCGAGCTCACGCGCCGTCGAACTGGCCCGGGGCCGGGGCCGTACGGTCGGGGTGCTCGCGTCCTCCCTCAGCTGGCCCTGGACCGCCGAGGTCGTCCAGGGAGCGCTGGACACCGTCGAGGCGGCCGGATACGGGCTGCTGCTGTTCACCCGCAACCACGGCCGGAGGTCGATGGCGCGGTTCGCCGGACAGATCTCGGCGGCCGCGTTCGACGGGCTGCTGGTGGTCGGGCCGCAGGATGCGCTCGACCCCGTCGCCGCGGCGCTCCGCCCGGACCTGCCCGTCATGCTGGTGGACGACCGCACCGACCGCCCGCGGTTCCCGTCGGTGACCGCCGCCAACACCCTCGGCGGCGAGCTGGCGGCGCGTCACCTGCTGGCCCTGGGGCGCCGGACGCCCCTGGTGGTCACCGGGCCGTCGCGGTTCGGCTCCGTGCGCGAACGGCTGGCCGGCTTCCTCGGAGTCCTCGACGCCCACGGCGTGGAGCACGACCCGCGCCGCACGGTGGAGGGCGACTTCACCGAGCGGTCCGGCGAGGAGGCGGTGGCGAAGCTGCTCGCCGACGGCACCGTCCCGGACGCCGTCTTCGCCCACAACGACCTCTGCGCGGCGGGCGCCCTGCGGGCCCTGCGCGCGGCCGGTCTGCGGGTGCCCGGGGACGTGGCCGTGGTCGGCTTCGACGACATCCCGCTCGCCGCGTACACCGATCCGCCGCTGACCACCGTCCGCCAGCCGCTGCGGGCGATGGGCGAGGCGGCCGCCGCACTGCTGCTCGCCCGGGTGGACGGCGGCCCGCCGTCCACCGGGCCGGTGGTCCTGCCCGCCGAACTGGTGGTGCGCGGCTCCGCCCCCGCGCCCCTTCCCCGGACCCCCTAGCCCCCTCTGGACACCACCCCCCACCGCACCGAACCCGTATCCGATTCCGATCCGCCTGTCCCGCTTCGAACCACTCTTGAGAGCGCTCTCAGCGTTCCGAGAGCGCTCTCAAGAGCCCGGTGGCCGACCGTCCCGACATCCGGCGGCCCCGGAAGAACCACAGAGGAGAAAGACCATGAGAGTACCGGCCCGGACCAGAGCCGCCGCCGCGGCGGCCCTGAGCGCCACCGTCCTGCTCGCCGGCTGCACCGCCGGCGCCCCCGGCTCGGGCGGCGCCCAGGCCAAGGGCGGGAAGGGCGTGCTCACCGTCGGCATGCCCAACGGCCCGCAGACCAACAACAACAACCCATTCCTGAACACCTCCGCGGGCGCCTCCCTGGGCTACCGCTACATGATCTACGAGCCGCTGGCCATGGTGAACATCGTCCGTCCCGCCGAGGAGCCCAAGCCCTGGCTGGCCAGCGAGTGGACCTGGGCGGACAACTACAAGAAGCTCACGCTCACCGTCCAGGACGGGCCCACCTGGTCCGACGGGAAGAAGCTCACCGCTGAGGACGTGGAGTTCACCTTCAACCTGCTGAAGGACAACTCGGCGCTGAACATCAGCGGCGTCCCGTACGGGGGCGTCACCCGCAAGGGGAACACCGTCGAACTGACCTTCCCCGAGTCGCAGTTCGTCAACCAGAGCAAGATCCTGACCACCTTCGTCGTGCCCAAGCACGTCTGGTCGAAGGTGGAGAACCCGGAGACCTGGCCCAACAAGGAGCCCGTCGGCACCGGCCCGTACACCCTGAAGACCTTCACCCCGCAGACCGTCACCCTCACCGCCCGCGACTCCTACTGGAAGGACGCGCCGGAGGTGAAGGAACTGCGCTACACGTCCTACAACGACAACAACGCGCAGACCACCGCCCTGGCCAACGGCGACTGCGAGTGGACCTTCGTGTTCACCCCGGACTACAAGAAGATCTACGTCTCCAAGGACCCGGAGCACAACAAGCTCTGGTTCCCCTCCGGACTGGGCGTCCACGGCCTGTGGTTCAACACCGAGAAGAAGCCCTTCGACGACCCGGCGCTGCGCCGCGCCATCAACCACGTCGTCGACCGGGAGGCCATCCACGTCCGGGCGCAGGCCACCCTCTATCCGAAGATCGAGAGCGTCACGGGCCTGCCGCTCCCGGCCGGTGAGCCCTTCCTCGCCCCCGAGTTCAAGGGTGAGAAGCAGACCGTGGACGTCGAGGCGGCCGAGAAGGAGCTCGAGAAGGCCGGCTACACCCTGTCCGGCGGCGTCCTGAAGGACCCGGACGGCAAGCCGGTGACGATGACGCTCACCGATCCGGCGGGCTGGTCCGACTACCTCACCGGTCTGGCGATCATCAAGGACAACGTCAAGAAGATCGGCATCGACGCCAAGATCAAGACCCAGACGGCGGACGCCTGGACCGCCGCGGTGAACAACGGCGACTTCGACGCCACGCTGCACTGGACCAACAGCGGCGCCACCCCGTACGACATGTACCAGAACATCATGGACGGCGAGCTGTACCAGCCGCTGGGCAAGCCCTCCCCGGCCGGCAACTTCGGCCGCTTCCGCGACGAGAACGCGACGAAGGCCCTGCGCGAGTACGCCAACGCGAGCGACGACACCACCCGCGCCGAGGCCATGAACGAGCTCCAGAGGATCATGGTCGAGCAGGTGCCGATGGTCGCCACCGCCGCCGCCCCCATCGGCGCCGAGTACGTCACCCGCAACTGGACCGGCTGGCCCTCGGAGTCCGACCCGTACGCCCCGCCGCAGCCCACCCAGCCCAACGCGCTGGACATCGTGCTGAACCTGAAGTCCGCCTCCTGACCCGGGGGCCGGAGCGACCCCCGCCCCGCCGCCGTCCTTCCCCGCCCGGCGGCGGGGCGGGCCCGCCCCCTCCCCCGGACATCCCCTCGGCCCGGCCGAGGACCCCACAGACACAGCAGAGAAGACACCCATGCCCGAAGAACACACCGCACACGCCGCACACGCCGCCGACGAGCGCGTTGTGCTGGAGGCCCGCGGGGTGAGCAAGCACTTCCCCGTACGGCGCGGTCCGCGCGCGCTGCTGGGCGGGCCCCGGCAGGCCGTCCACGCCGTGGACGACGTCTCGCTGGAGCTGCGCCGCGGCTCCGTCACCGCCCTGGTGGGCGAGTCCGGCTCCGGCAAGTCCACCGTCGCCCGGCTGCTCGCCCAGCTCTACCCCCTCACCGCCGGGGAGATCCTGCTGGACGGGGAGCCCGCGCGGGCCGGCCGGGGGCGGGCGTTCCGCGCGTACTGCCGGCACGTCCAGATGGTCTTCCAGGACCCCTTCGCCTCGCTCAACCCCGTGCACACCATCCGCTACCACCTCACCCGCGCGCTGCGCATCCACGACCGGGCCGGCAACGGCCCGCAGGAGCTGGAGCGGGCGCTGACCGCGCTGCTGGAACGCGTCCAGCTCACCCCCGCCGGGCGCTACCTCGACGCCTTCCCGCACGAGCTGTCCGGCGGGCAGCGCCAGCGGGTGGCCATCGCCCGCGCCATGGCCGCCGACCCGCGGGTGCTGCTGGCCGACGAGCCGGTGTCGATGCTGGACGTCTCCATCCGGCTGGGGGTCCTCAACCTGCTGCGCGACCTGAAGGAGCGGCTGGACCTGGCGATCCTGTACATCACCCACGACATCGCCTCCGCCCGCTACTTCGCCGACACCACGCTGGTGATGTACGCGGGCCGGATGGTCGAGGGCGGGGACAGCGAGACCGTCACCCAGCGTCCCGCCCACCCGTACACCCGGCTGCTGCTGGCCTCCGCCCCGGACCCAGACCGGGTCACCGGCTCCGGCACGGACGGCACGGGCGCGGAGGACGGCGGAACCGACGGGGCGCCGGGCAAGGCCGCCGACCCCTCGGCCGGCGAGCCGCCCAGCCTGATCTCACCGCCCGAGGGCTGCCGCTTCCACCCGCGCTGCCCGCTGGCGATGGAGCGCTGCCGCACCCAGACGCCGCCGCGCTTCGACCTCGACGGCGGCCAGTGGGCGGCCTGCTGGCTGTACGACACCCCGGCCGCCGCCCCCGCCGCGAGCGCCGCGGGCACCGGGACCACGAAGGGCCCGGGGGCCGGATCGGAGACGGCACCGTGAAGTTCTTCCTGCAGCGCACCGCGTTCTACCTGGTGACCGCCTGGGCGGCCATCACCATCAACTTCTTCATCCCGCGGCTGATGCCCGGCGACCCTGTGCAGTCGCTGATCTCCCGCTACCAGGGCCAGCTCTCCAGCAAGGCCATCGCCTCCCTGGAGACCCTCTTCGGGATGGACCAGGAGCGCTCCCTGTGGCAGCAGTACCTCGACTACTGGGGGAACCTGGCACAGGGCGACCTGGGCCTGTCGTTCACCTTCTTCCCCACCCCGGTGGGCGAGGTGATGGCCCAGAGCCTGCCGTGGACCGTGGCCCTGGTCGGCACCACCACCCTCCTCAGCTTCCTGCTCGGCACCGCCATCGGCATCTTCGCCGGCTGGCGGCGCGGTTCCTGGCTGGACGGGATGCTGCCGGTGACCACGTTCATCTCGGCCATCCCGTACTTCTGGCTGGGCCTGATCGCCATCGCCCTGTTCGCCGTGCAGTGGCCGCTCTTCCCGGCGGCCGGCGGCTACGACACCAGCCTCGTCCCCGGCCTCAGCTGGGAGTTCGTCTCCAGCGCGCTGTACCACTCGGTGCTGCCCGGGGTGACGATCGTGCTCAGCGCGGTGGCCGGCTGGATCCTGGGGATGCGGAACATGATGGTGACCGTCTCCTCCGAGGACTACGTGATGGTCGCCCAGGCCAAGGGCCTGCCGGAGCGCCGGGTGATGTTCTCCTACGCCGCCCGCAACGCGATCCTGCCGAACGTCTCCGGCTTCGCGCTCTCACTGGGCTTCATCGTCGGCGGCACCCTGCTGGTGGAGATGGTCTTCTCCTACCCCGGCATCGGCTACGTCCTCTTCCAAGGGGTGAACGCCAAGGACTACCCGCTGATGCAGGGCGTCTTCCTGATCATCACGCTCACCGTCCTGGCCGCCAACCTGCTGGCCGACCTGCTCTACATGCTCCTCGACCCGCGCACCCGGAAGGAGGCCTGACCCGATGGCCGTACAGGCGACCGACAGCGCTCTCGCCGGTTCCTCCGCGCCGCCCGCGGCCCGCCGCGACCGGCTGCGCTTCCTGCGCAACCGCAAGACCGCGACCGGACTGGCGATCCTGGCCCTGTTCGCCCTGCTCGCCGTCGCCGGGGAGTGGCTGGCCCCCCACGACCCGTCGGCGATGAGCGACGACGTCCTCCAGCCGCCGTCCCTCGCGCACCCGTTCGGCACCACCCAGACCGGGCAGGACATCTTCTCCCAGGTGCTGGTCGGCACCCGGGGGGTGCTGGTGGTGGGCCTCGTCGCGGGCGTCTGCGCGACGGTGCTGTCCGTGCTGGTCGGGGTGAGCGCCGGCTTCCTCGGCGGAGTGGCCGACGAACTGCTCTCCGCGTTCAGCAACATCTTCCTGGTCATCCCCGGGCTGCCGCTGATCATCATCATCGCCAGCTTCCTGCCGGACTCGAGCGACCTGCTGATCGCGCTGGTGATCAGCCTGACCGCCTGGGCCTGGGGGGCGCGGGTGCTGCGCGCCCAGACCCTGTCGCTGCGCGGCCGGGACTACGTCCAGGCCGCCCGCGCCACCGGCGAGTCCACCTGGCGGATCATCGTCTTCGAGATCCTGCCGAACCTGACCGCCGTCATCGCCTCCGGCTTCGTCGGCACGGTGATCTTCGCGGTGCTGTCGGAGATCACCCTGGCCTTCATCGGCGTCGCGGACATCTCCCACTGGAACTGGGGGACCATCCTGTTCTGGGCGCAGAGCAACCAGGCGCTCGGCCAGGGCGCGTGGTGGTGGTTCGTGCCCGCCGGGCTGTGCATCGCGCTGCTGGGCACGGCACTGTCCCTGATCAACTTCGGCATCGACGAGTTCGTCAACCCCCGGCTGCGCACCTCCACCGCCCGGGTCCGCGGCGCGGCCCGGATGCGGGTCGGCTTCACCCCCGTCGCCCGCACGCCGCACCGGGACACCGGGGCCGCCGGAGCAACCGGAGACTCCGGAGCCGCCAAGGAAACGGAGGGAACCCTCTCATGACCACCCCTGAGACCGCCTCCCGGTCCGCCTCCCTGACCGTCCCGCCGCCCGTGCTGGAGATCAGCGGCCTGTGCGTCGACTACGGCCTCGGCGCGGACGCCGTACGGGCCGTCCACGACGTGGACCTGACCCTGCGCCGGGGCGAGGTGCTGGGGCTGGCGGGCGAGTCCGGCTCGGGCAAGTCCACCCTCGCCTACGCCGTCACCCGGCTGCTCTCCCCGCCCGGGGTGATCACCGGCGGGGACGTCCGCTACCACCCGCGCGGCGGGGAGCCGGTGGACGTGCTGGCCATGACCGCGCAGGAGCTGCGCGCCTTCCGCTGGCAGGAGGTCTCGATCGTCTTCCAGGGCGCGATGAACTCCCTCAACCCCGTCCACACCGTCCGCACCCAGCTCACCGACGTGCTGAAGGCCCACCGGCCGGACATGCCCCGGGCCGAGCGGACCGAGCAGGCGCGCGAGCTGCTGTCGCTGGTGGGGATCTCCCCCGACCGGCTGGGCGCCTATCCGCACCAGCTCTCGGGCGGCATGCGGCAGCGGGTCATGATCGCGATGGCCCTGGCGCTCCAGCCGGACGTCGTCATCATGGACGAGCCGACCACCGCCCTGGACGTGGTGATGCAGCGCCAGATCCTGCGGCAGCTGGTCCGGCTCCGCGAGGAGCTGGACTTCTCGGTCGTCTTCATCACCCACGACATCTCGCTGCTGATCGAGTTCTCCGACCGGATCGCCATCATGTACGGCGGCCGGGTCGTGGAGCAGGCCGGAGCCGCCGAGATCTACCGCGACCCCCGTCACCCGTACAGCGCCGGGCTGCTGCACTCCTTCCCCGCGCTGCACGGCCCGCGCCGGGAACTGACCGGCATCCCCGGATCCCCGCCCGACCTGCGGGCGATGCCGTCCGGCTGCGCCTTCCACCCCCGCTGCCCGAAGGCGTTCGACCCCTGCGACCGGAAGACGCCCCCACTGGCGCCTGCCGGTTCCTCAAGCGGCCGCAGCGTAGCCTGCTGGCTGAACGACGACCACCGCCCGGGAGAAGCATGACCGCCACCGCACCCGATTCCCCCACCGGCCACTCCACCGCCGCGGGCCCCGCCGCCGAGCCCGTCACCGGACTGCCCGCGGACTTCCGCTGGGGGGTGGCCACCTCCTCCTACCAGATCGAGGGCGCCACCGGCGAGGACGGCCGCGGCCCCTCCATCTGGGACACCTTCTGCCGGGTCCCCGGCGCCGTGGCCGGCGGCGAGAACGGCGACACCGCCTGCGACCACTACCACCGGATGCCGCAGGACGTGGAGCTGATCGCCTCGCTGGGCGTGGACACCTACCGCTTCTCCCTGGCCTGGCCGCGCATCCAGCCGGGCGGGCGCGGCAAGGGCAACCCGCGCGGCATCGCCTTCTACGACCGGCTGGTCGACGAGCTGCTGGAGCGCGGCATCACCCCGTGGATCACCCTCTACCACTGGGACCTGCCCCAGGAGCTGGAGGACGCCGGCGGCTGGCCCGCCCGCGACACCGCGCACCGGTTCGCCGACTACGCCGAGATCGCCCACGACGCGCTCGGCGACCGGGTCCGGCACTGGACGACGCTGAACGAGCCGTGGTGCTCGGCCGTGCTCGGCTACGACATCGGGGAACACGCGCCGGGCCGCCGCGACTTCGGCGACTCGATGCGGGCCGTGCACCACCTGCTGCTCGGCCACGGCCTGGCCGCGCAGCGGCTGCGGGCCGCCGGGAGCCCGCCCGAGGAGCTGGGCATCACCCTCAACCTGGGCACCGCCACCCCGGCGAGCGACAGCGAGGCCGACCGGGCCGCCGCCCGCCGCGCCGACGGGATGGGCACCCGGCTCTACCTGGACCCGCTGGTGTACGGGCGCTACCCGCAGGACGTGCTGGAGCACCTGGCCGAGCGCGGGGTGACCCTGCCGGTGGAGGACGGCGACCTGGAGACGATCTCCACGCCGCTGGACGTGCTGGGCGTCAACTACTACACCGGGCACGTCTTCTCCGGCACCACCGAGGACGGCGCCACCACCGGCGAGGACGGTCTGCCGGTGACCCGGGTGGTGCCCCGGGGCAGGCCGCGCACCGCGATGGACTGGGAGATCGTCCCGGAGTGCCTGACGGAGCTGCTGGTGCGGCTGCAGAAGGACTACGGCCTGCCCGTGGTGATCACCGAGAACGGCGCCGCCTTCGACGACACGGTCGCCGAGGACGGCGCGGTGCACGACGCCGACCGCACCGCCTACTTCGCCGACCACATCCGCGCGGTGGCGGCGGCCCGCGCCGCCGGGGCCGATGTCCGCGGCTACTTCGCCTGGTCGCTGATGGACAACTTCGAGTGGGCGTACGGGTACGACAAGCGCTTCGGCCTGGTCCGGGTGGACTACGACACACAGCGCCGCACCGTCAAGGACAGCGGGCTGTGGTACCGGGACACCATCCGGCTGACCCGGCAGGCCGCCGCGGGGTGACGGCCCTGCGGGCCCGACTCCGGATCCCGGACCGGATCCGGCGCAGCCACCGGTCCGGTTCCGGGCGGTGGGGGCGGATGCCCGCCACCGCTCCCACCGCCTTCGCCCCCGGCGGCCGTTCCCCGTGAGCGCCGCCGTCACCGGGCCCGCGGCCGGGCCCGATCCCGGGCCGGGGCGGTGGCGGGCATCCGCCACCGCCCCTCCCGTCCGCTCCCCACCGGCTCCCGCTCCCGGCCGCCTTCCCCGCCCTCCCCCGCGAGCGCCGCCGCCACCGCCCGCTGCGCCGCGCGGGCCAGGGCCCGCCGGTCGGGGTGGGCGCCGACCGGCAGCGGCGGCAGCACGGTCACCTCGGCTACCAGCCCGCGGGCGGCGACCACCCGGCGCAGCGAGGCCATCAGGGTGTCGTCGCCGACGAAGGCCGCCTGGGTGGTCCGGGCGGCGGTCACGCCGGGCCGCCCGTCGTCCCGCAGATAGCGGAGCGCCACCGGCTGCACGGGCACCCCGGCGTCCAGCGCGGCCTGGAACACCGCCGGGCGGAACACCCCCCGCTCCCGGCCGCACCAGGTGCCGCCCTCGGGGAAGACCACCGCGGTGGACCCGGCGCGCAGGGCGCCGGTGAGCGCGCCGACCGTCTCCGGCAGGGCCCGCAGCCGTTCCCGGTCGATGAACAGGGTGCCGCCGCGGGCGGCCAGCGGTCCCACCACCGGGTAGCCGCCGACCTCCCGCTTGGCCAGCATCCGCCCGGGTGCCACGGCGGCCAGCAGCGGCACGTCCAGCCAGGAGACGTGGTTGGCCACCACCAGCACCGGGCCGGCCGCGGGCACCCCGGTGATCCGGACCCGGACTCCGGCCGCCGCGGCGACCGCCCCGGCCCAGCGCCGCACCAGCCGCGCCCGGCGTTCCGGGGCGCGGCGCCGTACGACGGGCAGCGCCACCACCCCGGCCACCAGGACGGCGGCCAGCGCCGTCCGCCGCGCCGCCCGCCGCAGCGGCCCGACCACCGCCGGGCGGCCGGGCAGGCACCCGGTGACGCTGCACGGCGAGACCGGCAGCCAGGAGCCGGCCGTCGCCGCCCCGTAGGGTCTCCCGCCCATGTCTCACTCCGGCAGCAGGGAGAGGAAGTGCCGCAGGTAGCGCGGTGCGGTGTCGCGCAGCGAGAGCAGGACGTACAGGTCGGCGACACCGAAGTCCGGGTCGTGGGCGGGTGGGCCGCAGACCTTGGCGCCCAGCCGCAGATAGCCGCGCAGCAGCGGCGGCAGCGCGGCCCGGGAACCGGCGCGCGGGGCGCGTTCGACGGCGCCGGGGTCCCAGGGGCGCCGGGGCCGCACCCGGTGGGCGGCGGGGGCCATGTGCCGCGCGGAGACGACTTCCCACGCCCCGGCGGCCAGCGCCCCGCCGTCGTCCAGCGGCAGGGAGCAGCAGCCGCCGAGCCAGTTGTGGCCGGTGCGGACCAGATAGCGGGCGATGCCCGCCCACATCAGCGCGATGACGGCGCCGTCGCGGTGGTCGGGGTGGACGCAGGAGCGGCCGGCCTCCACCAGGTCGCCGCGGAGCCCGGCGCCGTCCAGCAGTCCGTCCAGCTCGAACTCGTCCTCGGCGTAGAGCCGTCCGGCCGCGCGCGCCCGTCCGGGCGGCAGCAGCCGGTAGGTCCCCACGACCTGCCCGCCCCTCCGTTCGCGCACCAGCAGGTGGTCGCAGTGGGCGTCGAGGCCGTCGATGTCCAGGCCGGGGTCGGCGGTGGCGAGCCGGGCACCCAGCTCACCGGCGAAGACCCGGTGCCGCAGCCGCTGCGCGGCCCGTACGTCGGCCTCGTCCCGGGCGAGGCCGACGACGTAGTCGCCGACGCTCCGCTCGACGGCGGGCACGGGCGCGGGGCGGGGAACGGCGGGGAGGCCGGAGGCGGCGGAAGACGGGGACGGGACCGGAGCGGGGGCGGTGGGGACGGACACGGCGGGTCCTCCTGGGCCGGGCGGCGAACGGGTCGCCTCCTTCATCGCCGGACCGGCTGGACTGGGCGTGACCGCCGCGGGAAGCACGGATGCGCACCGGCTGAACACCCGCTCCCGGTGGTCCGCCACCGCCGCGGGCGGTGCGCCGGCGGGCCCGGAGCGGGACGTCACCCGCATGGCCCGCGACGGCCGGGGAGCGGACATGAAAACCCGCGGCGCGGTCAAGGGATGGAAGGGAGCGCGGGGACACGCGGGTGTGCCCGACCGGAGGAACGGCGAGTGAGCGAGTGGCGAACAACGGGGAGAGCGGAAGCAGCGGGCGGATCCCGGCACGGACGGCTCGGACGCTGCCGGCGGTGCTGCTGACGGTGGTGCTGGCCGCCGTGCTGGCGGGCTGCCCGGCCGGGAACGGCAACGGGAACGGTGACGGCGGCAGCCGGGAGACCGAGCGCTCCCCGTTCACCGGCGAGCGCGTCGAGGAGCCCTCGGCCCCGGTGCTCGCCGTGAAGATCGACAACGCCCGAAGCGCCCGCCCCCACACGGGTCTGGACGCGGCCGACCTGGTGTACGTGGAGCAGGTGGAGTGGGGTCTGACCCGGCTGCTGACGGTGTTCTCCAGCGAGCTGCCGTCCTCCGTCGGCCCGGTGCGCAGCGCCCGGGAGGCGGACATCGAACTGCTGCGGCAGTTCGGCGAACCGGCCCTGGCCTACTCCGGGGCGCAGTCCCGGCTCATCCCCGTGCTGGAGGACTCCCCACTGCACCTGCTGCCGCCCTCCGAGGCCCCCGACGCGTACTCCCGCAGCGCCGAGCGGCCCGCGCCGCACAACCTCTACCTGGACCCGGAGGCCGCGCTGCGCGCCGCACCCGAGGAGGTGAGCGGGGCCGACGACATCGGCTTCCGCTTCGGTCCGGCCCCGGAGGGCGGGCGGGCCGTCACCGAGGAGACCGTCCGCTTCCCGGGCGCCCGCTACACCTTCACCTGGTCGGCCGACGAGGAGCGCTGGCTGGTGTCCATGGACGGCGACCCGGCCCGCACCGCCGACGGCGACCGGCTGGGCGCCCCGACGGTCGTGATCCAGCGGGTGGAGATCCGCGACTCCCGCTTCCGGGACCGCGGCGGCGGCGTCAGCCCGTACTCGGAGACGGTCGGCTCCGGGGAGGCGACCGTGCTGCGCGGCGGCCGGGCGTACGAGGCGCGCTGGTCGCGGCTGTCGCCGGACAGCGGCACGGAGTTCACCACGCCCGACGGGGAGCGGCTGAACTTCGCCCGGGGCCAGGTGTGGGTGGTGCTCGCCCCGCGCTGAGCGCGTGACGCGGGTCTCGCACTGCCCGCCCGGGCACGGGTGCGGGTGCGGGCACGGGCACGGGTGCGGGTGCGGGCACGGGTGCGGGCACGGGTGCGGGCACGGGTGCGGGTGCGGGTGCGGGTGCGGGTGCGGTGGGCGCTGGGGTCGGGGCCAGTCCGGGGCGACCATTCCGGACGGCATGATTTACGGCCGTGATCGTGTCACGTTTTGTCACTCTTTCATTGGCCGCAAATCACGCTTGAGTGTCCGGAACGGTCGCCCCTCCCCGTCCCCTCCCCGCCGTCGCCGGGTACGCCCCGTCGCGCCTGCGGCCCGTTCCGTTCGCTTGTGCACGTGGAGTGACGCCCCCGGCCGCGGCCGGACTACCGACCACTCGCCCCTGCACGCGAGGGTGACCAGCGCGTGCCGCGGTGCGGGCCGTGCGCCCGCGCCTGTGAGGACGGCCGAGGCACACCTCCCGTCGTGGGGTGCCAGTCGTTCGGCCGGGTCCGTGAGGGCGGCCGGGTTGCTGTGCGTCCCGGTGTGCGGGGGTGTCCCCTGGCAGGCCGGGGTGGCTCGCGGGCATGTCCGGCGGGCCGGTCCGTACCGACCCCCCGATCCGGCTCCGGGCGGCCGTTCCGGGAGCGGGCTCGGCCCAGGGGTGGCCCTCCCGGGGGGCGGGTTCGGTCCGGGGTGTGCGGCCCGCGGCCGGAGGAGCGTCCCGGGAGTGGGCCTGGTCTGGAGCGCGGGGGAATCGGACCGGCAGTCGGGCGACGGCGGGAGGGGACGGGGAGGGGTGACCGTTCCGGACACTCAAGCGTTATTTGCGGCCAATGAGCGGGTGACAGAGCGTGACACGATCACGGCCGTAAATAATGCCGTCCGGAATGGTCGCCCCGGACTGGCCCCGACCCCCGCACGCACCCCACCCGCGCCCCGGGCACGGGCTCGGGCCACGGAGAGGGGACCAGGCGCCCGGTGCGCGGACGAACGGGGCCCCGTCAGGCCGCCGTGTGGCGCCGCAGGACGGTGCGGAAGTCGGCCTCGAAGGCGTCGTAGCGGCGCCGCAGCTCCTCCCCCGGCCAGTCGCCGGGCAGCAGTTCGGCGGGCAGCAGCGGGTCGGCGAGCAGATGGCGCAGCACGGCGGCCGAGACGGTGAAGCGCCGGGCCAGGTCCCCGGCCTCCTCGGCGGCACCGGCGGCGGCCAGCAGCGTCCGGGCCTGTGCCGCCCAGTCGTCCAGATCCCACAGCCGGGCGGCCAGCGCCGCCGGATCGCCCTCGGGGGCGCCGGTCAGCCAGGTGCACTGGCCGGTGACCACGGCCGGGCGGGACCGCGACAGGTTGGCGGGGCGCAGCCAGGTGCCCTCGCGCAGTTCGGCCAGCCGCAGTTCGGTCATGGCCTGGCGCAGGGCTCCCCTGTCGGCCGCGGCCCGGCGCTCGGCGGTGACGACGGCGATCTCCCAGACGCCGCGCCAGTCACGGGTGCGGGGCGAGCGGCTGTCGTCCTGACGGGCCTGGCGGGCGAGCAGCCGTGCGGTCAGGCCGTACGAGCCGTCGGCACGCTGGACGAGGTCACCGGCGGCGACCATGCGCGACAGCGCCACCCGTACGGTGCCCTCGGCGATCCCGAAGACCTCCCCCACCCGTACCAGGGCCCGGGCGGGCAGCGCCGGCGGGTGGTGGCCGAGCAGGGTGCTGAGCACGACCGAGCGGGCCGTCAGCGGGCGTGGCGCGGCCGGGTCGGGGATGCCGTCCGTGGTGTCCATGGGCAGGGCGATCCTAGCCGCAGCGGATGTTACGTACTTTCTTCATGCACACAGAATATGTAATGTCGGAGTGCGGAACCCGCCGTCCCGCCCTACGGAGGCCGTCGTGAGCGCCACCCACGAAGTGACCAACCAGCCACCGCAGCTGACCGGCTTCACCGCGGCCGACGAGCCCGCCCTGTCGGAGGCGCTGCACCGGCACGGCGCCGGCTGGGGCGAGGCGGAGGTGCGGGCGCTGGGCGCGCTGGCCGGTACGCCCGAGGTGCAGGACTGGGCGCGGCTGGCCGAGGAGTACCCGCCCCGGCTGCGCACCCACGACCGGTACGGGCACCGGATCGACGAGGTGGAGTTCCACCCGTCCTGGCACCATCTGATGCGCACGGCCGTGGAGCACGGGCTGCACGCCGCGCCCTGGGCCGAGCCCCGGCCCGGCGCGCATCTGGTGCGCGCCGCCAAGTTCTACCTGTGGTCCCAGGCCGAGGCCGGGCACGGCTGCCCTGTCTCCATGACGTACGCCGCCGTCCCCGCGCTGCGCGCACAGCCGGAGCTGGCCGCCGGGTACGAGCCGCTGCTGGCCGCCCGCTCCTACGAGTTCGGGCCGCGTCCGCCGCTGGAGAAGTCCGGGCTGATCGCGGGCATGTCGATGACGGAGAAGCAGGGCGGCTCGGACGTGCGGGCCAACACCACGCGGGCCGTCCCCGCGGGCGACGGCACCTGGCGGCTCACCGGCCACAAGTGGTTCACCTCCGCCCCGATGAGCGACCTCTTCCTGGTGCTGGCGCAGGCGGAGGAGGGGCTGGGCTGCTTCCTGCTGCCGCGCGTGCTGCCCGACGGCACCCGCAACGCGATGCGGCTGATGCGGCTGAAGGACAAGCTGGGCAACCGCTCCAACGCCTCCGCCGAGGTGGAGTACGACGGCGCCGTCGTCTGGCCGGTCGGCGAGGTGGGGCGCGGGGTGCGCACCATCGTGGAGATGGTCAACATGACCCGGCTGGACTGCGTCCTGGGCACGGCGGCCGGGATGCGTGCCGGGCTGCGGCAGGCCCTGCACCACACCGCGCACCGGCGGGCCTTCGGCGCGGCGCTGATCGACCAGCCGCTGATGCGCTCGGTCCTGGCGGACCTGGCAGTCGAGTCGGAGGCCGCCACCGCGCTGGGCCTGCGGCTGGCGGCGGCGGTGGACGCGGCGCACGCCGGGGACGCCGCCGAGGCGGCCTTCCGGCGGCTGGCCCTGGCGGTGTCCAAGTACTGGGTGTGCAAGCGCGGCAGCGCCCACGCGGCCGAGGCGCTGGAGTGCCTGGGCGGCAACGGCTACGTCGAGGAGTCGGGCATGCCGCGGCTGTACCGGGAGGCGCCGCTGCTGTCGATCTGGGAGGGCTCGGGGAACGTCGCGGCCCTCGACGTGCTGCGCGCCCTGTCGAGGGAGCCCGCCGCGCTGGACGCCGTCCTGGCCGAGGTGGACGCCGCCGCCGGCGCCGACGCCCGGCTGGACGCGGCCGCCGCCGGGGTGCGGGACCTGCTGCCGGAGCTGAGGGACCCGGTCGGCGCGCAACTGCGCGCCCGGGTGCTGGCCGAGCGGCTGGCGCTGGTGCTGCAGGGCAGCCTGCTGGTGCGGCACAGCACCCCGGCCGTCGCCGACGCGTTCTGCGCCTCCCGGCTCGGCGGGGACTGGGGGCATGCCTTCGGCACGCTCCCGGCCGGGGCGGACACCGGCGCGATCCTGGCGCGCGCCCGGACGGCGTGAGCCGGGCGCGCTCAGCAGGTGCGGCGCCAGGTGTCCAGGGCGAGGCGCTTGCGGATCGAGCTGAGGCCCAGACGGCGCGAGACGTCGCAGAACTCCTCGGTGGGCAGGGCGTACTCGGCGTGGAGGACGGCCTTGCCGCGCTCGGTGAACGGGGTCAGCTTCGCGCACTCCCCGAACTCGGCGCACTCCTCGTTGACCGCGAAGTCGAAGACGTCCACCAGCTCGGGGATCTGGTCGAGGTCGTTCTTCAGGCCGACCGACAGCCCCCGCTCGTGGGCGAGTCCGGCGACCATGCGGTTGAACGCCAGCTGGTGGGCGGCGGTGAGCGGGAAGCCGGTGTCGTGGCGGTAGCCGTCGAGCAGGTCGGGCTCGACGGCGTCGAAGCCCTTCCCGGCGCACATGTCCAGCCGGGCGGCCAGGACCGGGCGCAGCACGTCCAGCCGGCGGATGTCCACCCAGCGCTCGCCGGGCCAGCCGTTGGCCCGGCCCAGGACGGAGGGCGGGTAGGCGTCCTTGTCGGGGCGGAAGTCCTCCCAGGCCCCGGCGTTGAGATAGCAGATCACCCTCCGGCCCCGGGCGTGCAGGGCGGCGACGGTGTCCGCGCCGTTCTCGAAGCCGTCTATGTCGAAGACCTCGGCGTCCACGGCCAGGTCGACGCGCCCCTGGAGCTGCCACTGCCAGGTGGTGCCGGGGGCCGGCCGCCAGCGGGCACGGTCCGGCGACCGGGTGTCCGGTGGTGCGGGCTCGGGCGCGGTGGTGCCCGAGCATCCCGCCAGGACCAGCAGGGCGCACAGCGGCGGCAGCAGGGCGGCGAGGCGGCGGTTCACGGCGGCGGCCCTCCGGGGCGGCGGGCGGCGGCCGGGGGCACCGACCGCCAGGGGTTGGGGCCCCGGCCCGGCACCGCGCAGTGCACCGCCGCGCCGCGCTCGTGCGCCAGGCGGGCCACCGCGGCGTCCAGGTACCCGGGCACGGCGTACACCAGATGGCAGAAGCGGTGCGGGGGGTGGCCCCGGGTCCACCGGGGGACCTCGGCGCGGCGGTAGTCCGCCCAGGTCCCCTCGAAGGTGACCAGCAGATCGGCCAGCGCCGCGTACCCGGGGTCGGGGTGGGTGCCGGGATTGAGGACGGCCGTGGCCGCGCCCAGCCGCCGGGCCGCCCGCACCAGGCGGCGGTGGCGGGGCAGCGACGCGGCGCCGGCCGCCGCCCGGTCGAGGAAGACGCCGTCCACTCCGTACCAGCGGCGGTGGCGGTGCACGTCGCGGAGCACCGCGCGCACCGGGCGCGTGCCGTAGTCGGTGTCCGCGTAGCCCAGCAGCGGCACCCCGGCGCGGCGCAGCCGGGCGGCGGCCGCGGCGAAGGCCGGGTCGGGGCGCGGGCCGGGGCCGTCCGCGACGTTGAGGACGACGCCGTACAGCCGCCCGGCGGCCCCGGGCAGCGCCGCCCAGGCCGCCGGGTCCGCGGCCGGGTGGACGTACAGCGGTACGAGCAGCCGGCCCGGCGCCCCGGCGGGCTCCCGCGCGAGCGCACCCGCGGCGCTCACGGCGTTCACGGGGCCGTCCCCGCGCCGGCCGTCCACAGGTCGGCGAGGGACTCCTCCAGGGGGCGCCGGGGCCGCCAGCCCAGCGCCTCGGCGGCGGCGGAGACGTCGGCCTGCTGCCAGGCGACGGCGGCCGAGCGCGCCGAGCCGTCGCCCCGCTCGTCGATCCGCCCCCGGAACCCGGCGGCCCGGGCCAGTGCCTCGGCGACGTCCCGCACGGGGCGGGCCCGCCCGCCCGCGATGTTGAGCACCCCGGGCAGCGGGCCGGGGACGAGCGCGGCGGCGGTCGCGGCGGCGGCGACGTCGCGGGTGTCGACGAAGTCGCGGTACGCCGACAGGTCGCCGACCCGCACCACGCCGTGCTCGCCCCCGCCGCCGGCTCCCGCGCCGCCGGCTCCCGCGCCGACCGCCCGCCGCAGCTCGGCGGCGAGCCGGCCGGGCAGCGAGGAGGGCGGGGCGCCGGGGCCGACCGGGTTGAACACCCGCAGCACCACGGCGTCCAGACCGGAGCCGGTGACCGCCAGGGTGCCGGCCAGTTTGGCGGCGCCGTACAGCCCGACCGGGCGAGTGGGATGGTCCTCGGCCAGCGGGTGTCCGGGCTCGCCCGGCCCGTACTCCGCCGCCGAGCCGAGATGGACCAGCCGGACGCCGGGCACGGCCGTGCGCAGGGCGGCGCACAGGGCGGCCGGGCCGCGGGCGTTGGCCCCGGTGAGGTGGAGGGCGTCGCCGCCGACGGCGCCCGCGCAGTTGACCACGGCGTCCGGGCTCAGGTCCGCCAGGAGGCCGGCCAGTTCGGCCGGGTCCGCGGCGGCCAGGTCCACGGCCAGGTCCGGTGCCGCTCCGCGGGGGGCGGGGCCGGGGGCGCGGCCCGCGCGGAGCACCTGCACGCCGGGCCGGGCGTGCAGGTGCTCCGCGGTGTGCCTGCCCAGCTGGCCGGTGGCCCCCAGGACGAGTACGCGCATGCCGGACGGTCACACTCCCCTGAACAGCCGGCCGTGGTGCGCGGTGAACTCGGCGTTGGCCCGGTCGTAGTCGTCGGGCCTTCCGATGTCCAGCCAGTAGCCCTCGAACTCGTAGGCGTACGGCGGGGCGTCCTCCGCCAGCAGGTCGAGCACCACCTCGTCGAAGCCCAGCGGCAGTCCGGGGGTGTAGCGGGCCAGGGCGGTGCGGGAGACCCCGTAGACGCCCATGGAGACGCGGTAGTCCATCCGGGGCTTCTCGGCGAAGCCGGTGACCCTTCCCGACTCGGTGCTGAGCACCCCGAAGTCGATGTCGACGGTGCGGACATGGGTGGCGATGGTCAGCGGCGCCCCGGAGTCCCGGTGGGTGCGCAGCACGTCGCCGAAGTCCAGGTCGGTGAGGATGTCGC
Organism: Streptomyces rubellus; assembly: GCF_036323805.1. Classification (NCBI taxonomy): domain Bacteria; kingdom Bacillati; phylum Actinomycetota; class Actinomycetes; order Kitasatosporales; family Streptomycetaceae; genus Streptomyces; species Streptomyces rubellus. The sequence goes on along the minus strand of NZ_JAZDCX010000029.1, from coordinate 44,311 downwards.
CGTTCAGCGCCAGGAAGTGCTCCGGCAGCCGGTCGAGCATCGTCAGCAGCGGCCCCATGGTGCCCAGCGGGCTGTCCTCGGTGGTGTAGTCGACCCTCAGGCCCCACTGCGAGCCGTCGCCGACGTAGGCGCGGATGATGTGGCCCAGATGGCCGATGGCCAGGGTGCAGCTGGTGAATCCGGCGCCGGCGAGCTGGCGCATCACGATCTCCAGGATCGCGTGCCGGTCCCCGATGGGTACCAGCGGCTTGGGCAGGGCGGTGGTGTACGGGCGGAGCCGGACGCCCTTCCCTCCGGCCATGATGACTGCGTGCATCGGTGCTGTCCTCTCCGTGAGGTACGGGCGGCGGCGGGTGTGACGGCGGTCGTGGTGCGGGCGCGCCACGGGTCAGACGTTGTAGAGGTCGGTCTTGTAGCGGGCGAGGTTCGCCGGGTCGCGGAAGAAGTCGACGGTGCGGGCCAGCCCCTCCTCCAGGCTGTGGCGCGGCGCCCAGCCGGTGGCCGCCCGCAGCCGGGAGGCGTCGCAGACCAGCCGCATCACCTCGGAGTCGGCGGGCCGCACCCGCCGCTCGTCCTGGACGATGTCCACCTCGGTGTCCATGAGCTTGCCGATGAGCGCCACCAGGTCGCCGACCGCGATCTCGCCGCCGGTCCCGGCGTTGAGGGTGCGTCCGACGACGGCCTCGGCGGGAGCGGTGCCCACGGCGAGGAAGGCGGCGGCGGTGTCCTTCACGTAGCTGAAGTCCCGGGTGGGCCGCAGGTCGCCGAGGGTGACGGTGCGCTTCCCGGCGGCGAGCTGGGCGATCACGGTGGGGATGACGGCGCGCATCGACTGGCGCGGCCCGTAGGTGTTGAACGGCCGCAGGGTGACCACGGGGGTGCCGAAGCTGGCGTGGTAGCTGTCGGCGAGCCGGTCGCCGCCCGCCTTGGAGGCGGCGTACGGGGACTGGGTGTTGATCGGGTGGTCCTCGGTGATCGGCACGGTCCGCGCGGTGCCGTAGGTCTCGCTGGTGGAGGTGTGCACCAGCCGCGGGATCCCCTGGTGCCGTACGGCCTCCAGCACGTTGAGGGTGCCGGTGACGTTGGTCTCCACATAGCTGTGCGGGGCGCGGTACGAGTACGGGATCGCGATGAGCGCGGCCAGGTGGTAGACCGTCTCGGCCCCCTCGACCAGGCCGTTCACCGAGCCGGGGTCGCGGACGTCGCCGAGGGTGATCTCGACGCCGTCCAGCACCTCCGCCGGCAGGGTCTCCAGCCAGCCGAAGGAGGAGAAGGAGTTGTACTGGACCATCGCGCGGACCCGGTGGCCGGCGGCGACGAGCGCCTCGACCAGGTGCGAGCCGATGAACCCCTCGGCTCCGGTGACTGCCACCGGCGGTGCTGCGGACATGGGCGTACTCCGTTTCTGTCGGCTGCTCTCTCGGTGTGCTCTCGCTCGTGGTGCCGTGGTGCCGTGGTGCGGCTGTGCGGTTCGTACGGGACCGGTCAGCGGTGGGAGGTGACCCGGCCGGTCAGGACGGCGGCGGCGACGATCAGGACGGCGGCGGCGGTGCCGCAGACGGTGAGCGGGACGGCGGCGGGGCCCGCCGGGCCGAGGGGCCCGGGCACTCCCCACCCGAACGCGGCGGTCTCCGCTCCGGCCGCCGCCAGGACGGTCAGGGCCGGAAGCCGGGCGGCCCCGAACGCCTGGAGCAGCAGCCCGGTCCACAGCACCGCGCCGAGGGCGAGGACGGCGGCCGTCCGGACGGGGTCCGTCACTTCCGGCCGGGCGCCGCCCGGCCACAGCGCTCCGGCCGCCAGGACGAGCACGGCCAGGACGGCGAGGTAACCGGCCAGGCACCGGACCAGGACCAGACCGGTCCGCCACGGCAGCCCCGCCGTGGTGGTGCTCGCCGCCAGCGCGGCCAGTGCCCCGCCGCGGCAGCGGTACAGCAGCCACTCGGCCGCGCCCATGCTGAGGCTGAGGGCGACGATCACATGCCCGGACACCGCCGCGTCCGCGCCCTGCCGCAGCACGTCTCCGAGGGCGGCCAGTGTGGTCAGCACCCCGCAGCCCAGTCCGAACAGCCCGTAGGGGAGCGACGCCGTCCACCCCCGTACCGCGCCGCCCGGGCCGCCGGTGCCGTCCGCGGCCCGCGCGGTCTCCCGCACCGCCGCCGCCGTCACCGCGCAGACGGTGCCGGCCAGGACGGCGGCCCGGAGTCCGGGGGGCGGATCGGTCCACGGCAGCGGGGCCGCGCCCGCGGCCAGCGGCGCCAGGGCGAGCAGCAGCAGCCGCTCGCGGCCCAGCACCAGCAGCGCCGTGGCCCCGGCCAGATACCCCGCCTGGCCCGCCGCGAAGGCGAGCGCGGCGCCGCCCGCCGGTACCGCGGCCGCCACCAGCAGCGCCGCCGCGAAGGCCACCAGCGCGCCCAGCGGGGCGCCGCCGCGCAGCACCCGTCCGGCGGCGCCCCGGCCGCCCGCCGCCAGGGCCGCGTACGCGCGGTGGGCGAGTGCCTGGTTCCAGGCCCAGCCGGTGAGCGCGGAGAAGGCCAGCGCCGCCGTGCCCGCCGGGAGCCCGAACCGGTCGGGCGGGCCGGTGAGGAAGGGCGCGCCCAGCGCGTAGCCCAGTCCGGGCAGGGTGAACACCAGGCCCCGCAGCAGGGAGGTGCCCGCGTCGGCCCGCCACGGGTCGGGGGCGGGCGGGGGTTCGGGGTAGGCGCGCGGTACCCGGTCGAACAGTTCGGCCGCGGCCTCGAAGGTGTCGCGCCGCCCGTAGCGGCGCTGGATCTGCTCGCTCGTCAGCCCGCCGGCCTCCAGGTGGGCGGCGATCTCGTCCGGGTGGACGGCCGCGGCGCACACCTCGGCCAGCTCTCCGGCCAGCGCGTCCAGCGGGTCGGTGGCCCAGGCGGGCCGGTGCCGGGCGCGGGGCCCCGGAGCCCGGGGGGCCGGTGCGCCGGGAACGAGTCTGAGCGTCCCGCTCATCCGTCTCCTCCCGCCGCCAGTGCCGCCGCAGGCCGCCCGCCGTGCTCCCCGCCGCCGTGCCCACCGCTGTGCCCGGTGGACTCGGCGAGCTCGTGGTATATGTCCCGGAAGGCGCTGATGGTCTGCCGGAGCGTGAACTGCTCGATCACCCGCAGCCGGGCGCCCTCCCCCGTCCGGGCCCGTTCGGCCGGGTCGTTCAGCAGGCGCAGCGCGGCCCGCGCCATGGCCGCCGGGTCGCGGGGCGGCACCACCAGCCCGGTCTCCCCCACCGCCTCCCGGACCCCGCCCACATCGGTGGAGACGGTGGCGCGTCCGCAGGACATGGCCTCTATCAGGGTGAACGGGAAGCCCTCGCTGACACTGGAGAGCATCACCACGTTCCCGGCCGCGTAGGCGTCGCGGATGTCCTCCACCCGTCCCTCGAAGGTGACGCCCTCGGCCACGCCCAGCTCGGCGGCGAGCTTCTCCAGTCCGGTGCGGTACGACTCCGCGCCGCGCGGGGTGCCGCCGAAGATCCGCAGCCGGGCGCCGGGCAGTTGCTCGCGGACCAGCGCGAAGGCGCGGACGAGGGTGGCCAGGTCCTTTATCGGGTCGACGCGGCCGGCCCAGCTGAGCGTCGGGGTCTCCGGTTCCGGTCCGGCGGGCGGGAACGCGGCGGGGTCGACGCCGTTGTAGACGGTGCGTATTCGCTCCGGCGGGGTGCCGCCGTGCTCCTCCCAGCGGCGGTTGTAGCGGTTGCCGGGGGTGACCAGCGCGGCGCTGCGGTAGCCCTCCTCCGCCAGCAGCCGGAAGAAGCCCAGCAGCAGGGCCTTCACCGGCCACCGGTACGGCTCCGCACGGCTGCCCAGATAGCGTTCGCGCAGGTAGACGCCGTGCTCGGTGAGCAGGAACGGCACCTGGTGCCGGTGGTGGGCCACCAGGCCGGGCAGGGTGGCCAGCCCGCCGCTGACGGCGTGGGTGACCCCGTCGGTCGCCGGGGGCACGGCCAGCGGGCGCAGCGCGTGCTCCAGCAGGTCGACGGCGGTCAGCGCGTCGCGCAGGGTGGGCCGGGCGGCGGCGGTGGCCAGCGCGGGCCGGTTCCACAGCCGGGCGAGGACCCGTACGGCGTCCTCCGAGCGCAGCGCGGGCGAGAGTTCGCCGCGCTCGGCGTACTCGGCCAGGGCGTACAGGCACGCGGGGAAGAGCTCCTCCTGCCCGGGGTCGAGCAGACCGGTCAGAAAGGCCTCCAGCTCGGTGCGGAAACGGCGCAGCCGGCTGCCGCGCGGGGCGCGCCCGGGCGGGGGCGGGCCCCACATCGGGGCGGTGCGGATCTCGCGGACGTGGGCGGGCGGCTCCCAGACGGGCCTCTCCCGTCCGGTGGCGGTGACGGCGACGACGCGGAAGTCGATGTCCGGCATGCCGGTCACCAACTGGTCGCACCACACGCTGACACCGCCGTGGTGGTGGGGATAGGTCCCCTCGGTGAGCAGGGTCACCGAGGGGGTGCCGAGGCATGGCTCGGCCAGCGGTCCGTGCATGGCGGTTCTCTGTCTCCTGTGCGCAGAGCGGGATCGTCCGGGCTGGACCGGGGCCTAGTCGGCGGCGGTGGCGGCGGGTTCCGCGCCGGTGTCCGCGTCGGCGACGGTGTCTCCCGGGCCGTACGGCACCGGCTCGGCGACCCCGTCGGGCACCTCGGTCTCCGCGCTCTGGTCCAGCACTCCGCACACGGCCTCCAGCAGGCCGAGGAGGTCCAGGAGGCTCAGCAGTTCGGGCAGGCACTGGTAGCCCCCGGTGCCCGGGTCCTCGGGCGGCTGCGGGGCCTGCGGGGTGCCGGCCAGGTCGAAGACCACCGGCTGCCCCGGCCCGGCGGGCCCGGACCAGCCGGAGCGCAGCCCTGCGTAGGGGCCGCCGAACTCCTGGCCGGTGCCGTTCACCTGCCGGGTGGTGCCCTGCGGCGCGGTGAGGGGGACGTGCGTCCCGTCGGGGGCGGTGACGGTGACGGTGTCGCCGATCCGGTGGGCGGTGACCTCCCCGGCGTCCACGGCCATCCGCCAGGCCGCGCGCCGCCGCATCTCCTCCCCGATGTCCCTCATGGAGAGGTTGACCAGCGGGGCGTCGTCGGCGAACAGGTCCGCGTAGTCGGCCAGGACCTTCTCCAGGGCCGGGTAGGCGATGCGGTCCTCGGCCAGGTTCGACTGGTGGATGAAGTGCGGACGCGGGTCGTTGGCCAGGGCGTGGCGCAGGGCGATCCGGGCCTCCAGCGGCACGATGTAGGACTCGTAGCCGGTCCGGGGATCCAGCGGGGCGTCCAGGCAGGTGGTGTTGGCCGAGGTCTCGCAGATGCCGCTGCCGCCGTCGGCGGCGCGGGTGTAGATCCAGTTGTACTCGTCGACCTGCTCCTCGGTGCGGCCCGCGTTGTAGAAGATGTTCATCGGGTAGCGGGGCACGGTCAGGGCCGGGCCGAGGGCGCGCTGTCCGCTCTCACGGGAGGAGTCGCCGGCCAGCCAGGTGACCCCGGTGTCGCCCAGCGCGGGGCCGAGGTCGGGGTTGTCGGTGGGCTGCTGCGGCAGGGTGACCAGCCCGGAGTGCTCACCGGTGACCAGTTCGGCGGGGTCCTCCAGGGTCAGGTCGTTGGCGCTCGCCCAGTCGAGGTTGTCCTGGATCTGGGCCGCGATGAGGGCCCGGCTCGCCCACACGGTGTCCCCCTGGGCGTCGGTCTCGCACCGCCAGGGCACCACGGTGGTGTCCTGGACGCAGCCCAGGAACGGGTGGTCGTAGGTGTGGTTGATCCAGCGGTAGGCGGCCTGGTCGGCCAGGAGCCGGTCGGCGAGCGGGTCGGCGCCGCCGTTCCCGGCGCGGTGGGTGACGCTGCCGCCGCCGTTGAAGGCCATGTCCAGGGTGAAGTCGTGCTGGTCGGACCACTGCGCGGCGTACTGGGCGTCCGCGGCGGTCATCCGGACGGGGTCGGGCTCCAGTCCGGCGTCCGAACCGCCGCAGTCCACGTCGCCGGGAGTGCAGTTCAGCTCGGTGTTCCAGCGGTCGTCGGCGGCGAAGACGTCGTCGACGTGGACGGCGAAGTGGTTGCGGTCGACGCCCAGGTGCACGTCCTGGGTCAGCCAGGCCACGATGCCGCGGGCCAGCAGCCGGTACTGCCGCTGGTGCTGGTTGTAGACGAAGGTGACGACCAGTTCGCCGCGGCCGTCGTGGGCGTACTCGCCGACCAGCGAGCCGCGCGCGGAGCTGCCCGGGATGGGCGCGTCCACGTAGGAGGTGAAGACGGCGTCACCCGGCGGGTCGGCCAGCGGCACGGCCAGGTAGCCGTAGCTCTCGCCGATCTGCGGGTCGTTGTCCTCGAAGGGCACCTCGCCGTCGAGGTACCCGAACGGTCCGGCCTTCCCCGCGGCGGTGACCTCGGCGGTCGTCCCGTCGAGGGTGCCCATGTAGCCGGGATCCTGCGCCCAGTCGAGGCCGACGGCGGGACTGGCGTAGGTGTAGGCGTCCACCTGCCGGATGCCGAACTCCGTCTCGTACGCGGCGAGGGCGGCCATCTCCGCCGAGCCGGCCCCGAAGGGGTTCTCGTTGGGCAGCACCACGCCCTGGAACTTGGCGCGCGGCCGGCCGTCCACGGTGTCGGACAGGAAGTCCTCGTCGACGGTGGGCCGTCCGGCGTCGGACAGCTCGAGCGCGGTGTACGGGGTGCCCGCGCCGTCCAGTGCGGCGGTGATCGCGCCGACGGCGGGGCCGCCGTCGTCGACGACCAGGACGCGCAGGTCGACGCGCGGTGCGGGATCGGGGTCCGCAGCGGCCGGGCCGGCCGGCGTCAGGGCCACCAGTACGGCCGTGGCCAGACAGGCCGCGGCAGCACGGAACACGTGCTTCATCGTCCGTTTCTCCCCCCAGGACGGCGCGCGTGACGATCGGGCGGCACCGTCCGGTGTTGCAGCACGGGTGCCCGGACCGGGCACGGCCGCACTGACTGCTCTCCCCTGGCAGTGGTGGCCGGCGTACGCGGGGCTCCCCTCCCCGACTGCCGCACGGCGGTCACCGCAGACACCCGGCGGCGGCCGGTCCCGCTGGAATCCGCTGGAATCCGCAGCATCCGGCCTGTCGGGCACCCAGCCCTAATAGTGCGCCGTTCCCGGCCGCCGGGAACGTCCCGCCGCCGAGAAGCCGACAGCTGTTCGCCGCACAGTGACCGGAATTCACCGGAGCGTAACGGCCGGACCGTGCGCCGCCGTACGCGCCGCAAACACCGCCACCTTCCGGCACGCTGCACGGTTTCTGGTCTACTCCATTTGCCCGACTTTGCCGTACCGGCGGTACGGCACCGGCGATCCGGAACACGCCCACCCGGAAAACGGCTGGATTGCGATGGAACGGTTCGCCCCTTGTGCCCTTTCTGCGGCGACCTCGAACAGAAGTCCCGGGGCGTCCCGGACGGGATCGGGCCGGTCCGGCGCTCCCGTCCGGCCGGACGCCGCGTACGGGCGGTGAGAGGCGGTGGGAGTGGCGGCGCCCGCCACCCCCGGTCACGGCATCCCGGTGGCCCGGGCCGCGCACACGTCCAGCGGCCCGCTCCTCCGCGGGTACTGCTCCTGCACCTCCTGGATCTGCCGCAGCGGCACCAGGCGCCGCTGCCGGGGACCGGTCTCGGCGAGGTGCTCCTGCCGGGGGTCGGCGAGGAACTCCAGGATCTTCTGGTGGAAGATCCCGCGGACCGCGGGCGGCATGGTGTCCGAGGCGTCCAGGCAGAGGTACCCGGCCTCCTCCAGCTCCCGTACGACACGGCGGCCGACCACGTCCCGTTCCGGGTACGCCTCCTGCCCGATGCCCTGGTGGGCGGAGAAGAAGGGGATCTCGCCGCGCTGCCAGGCGGTGTCGTGCTTCGTCCACAGCAGCTGGGCCTCCAGGGAGACCAGGAAGTGCATCAGCTCCTCGGCCCGCGGGCTGTACTGGAACATCGCCGCGAAGTCACCGGACACCTCCCGGTCGCGGCTCCCGCGGTTCGTGATCCCGGGCAGCAGCCGCGGGGCGGGCACGAAGTCGGCGTCGCGGAACCGCTCGCCGTACAGGTGCCGGGCGAAACTGCCCTGGTGTTCGAGCCGGCAGTCCCGGGCGGGGTCGAAGAGCAGTCCGCTGCCGCCCTCCGGGCCGCGGTGGTCGGAGTCCAGGGCGGCCCGGGCCGCGCGTCCGCCGTCGCCGGACATGAAGTCGGCCCAGGTGTTCCAGGCCCTGACGACGGGCTCCGAGTCCCAGGCCAGCTCCCCGTTCGCCCACCGCTCGTATGCCTCGGGGCCGGACTGCTGCAGGAGGATGTCCTCGATCCAGTCGCTGCCGGGCCAGCCGGAGGTCGCGTCGGAGCCCATGCCGACGCACCAGCTGTCCACGGCCGCGTCGGAGGCGTCCGGTTCGCGGCCCGTGTACCACACGATGCTCTTCAGATCGGCCCGCACCGGCAGCCAGTAGCGCTTCCCCATGCCCTGGGGCCGGGCCAGCCAGGGGCCCCGGTCGTAGGCGCCCCGGACGTCGACGTCCCGGCGGAGGGGTTCGAGCCGGCCCCGCTGCCGGTAGTCGATCAGATCGCCGAGGGACGGCAGCACCACGATGTCCGGGGGATCCCCGGCCAGCACGTCGGAGAGCAGCACCTCCCGGTTCGCGGTGGTGCCCTGGTACCTGACCTCGACGTGGACGCCCTCCCGCCGCTGCCGCTCCTCGAACCGGTCCAGCAGTTCCCCGAACGCCTCCTGCTCCCTGCCCGTCCAGGAGCCCAGGACGACCAGGGTGTGGCGGGCCCCGCCGACCTCCCGGACGCAGCCCGCAAGTCCGGCCGGGGCCAGGAGCAGGCACAGCAGCCCGAGCAGGGCCGTACGGACGGCACGCGCGCCCCGCGCGCCCCGGACCACACGCGCGCTCCGCGCGCCGGGTCCCCGCCTCACGGCCGGAACCTGTACTGGACCAGATGCCGCTGCAGCCCGGCCCAGGACAGTGCCGCGGCCACGGCACCGCCGGCCGGGATCAGCACGGCCCGTCCCGTACCTCCGGACGTGGCGCCCATGCCGCGCCGGACCCGTTCACGGGCCACGGCCGTCCTGTCCACCAGGGCCACCATCTGCCGGGCGGTCAGTTCCCGGCCCGCCTTGTCGTCCGCCACGGCCCGCTGCTGGGCGGCGATCACCGCCGTCAGCTCCCTGCGGGCCTCGTCCAGCCGGATCTGGGTCTGCCAGGCCCACCAGGCGGGCAGCGCGGACGCCAGCAGGAGCGCGCAGACCGCCAGCAGCCAGGGGTTCAGCCGCTGCGGAAAGCGGTGGTGGAGCTGGCGCTGGGTCACGGCCAGCGCCGCCGCGAGGACCAGCAGCGCCGTCCCGGTCAGCGCCCAGGGCGTCCACCGGCCGCCGGTGAAGACCGTCTGCTCGGCCAGCCTGTGGCGCTGCGCCTGCTGGAGTTCCTGGAGGCGGAACAGGATGCCGGTCTCCTGCCGGTAGAGGACGTCCTCGGCGCGCAGGAACCACGATCCGCTCAGTGCCGTGAGGCCGTCCGCGTGCTCCACCGCCTGGCCGATCGCCTCCTGGTAGACGGCGAGCAGGGCGTTGACGGTGCTCAGGGTGCGTCTGCCGTTCTCGCCCGCGACCTGCCGGTCGGCGATCTGCGAGAGGTTCTGCACCGCCGCCGTGATCTGGATGCGGTACTCCTCGTCGGTGCCCGTCCCGTCGGCCAGGCCGGAGTCCAGGTACCTCCGCGCGGCCAGATGGGCGCTCATCAGGGCGCTGCGGGCGGCGGCGACCTCCAGGACGGCCGGCGCGGTCCGGTCGCGCACCTCCTCCGGGTGCCGGTGGATGTCGTCGTACGCCCAGGCCAGCGCCGCCGTGGCGAGCGCGGCCAGCACCAGCAGCTCGCGCAGCCGGCGCACCAGCAGCCGCCGGGTACCCATCACTCCTCCTTCCGCAGGGGACGTCCGCAGCTCACGCAGTACCTGCCGGGCTGTACGACCTCGGCGCACCACGGGCAGGTGACGGGTCGTCCGTCGGCGGGCCGCCGGCCGGCGGACGGCCCGCCGCCCCCCGTCCTCCCGCCGGCGGACTTCCTGCCGGCCGGCGGGAGGACGGGGGGCGGGGTCGTGGTGTGGGTGCTTCCGGCGATGACGGCCTGGATGTTCCCCGGCTCGACGGCGTCCCGGATCCGCACCTGGCCGGTGGCGGCGTTCTCGACGACCACCAGGGCGCCCAGCCGGGCGAGCTGTTCGGTGTCGCCGAGTTCGTCCGCCAGCCGCACGGCCCGGCCCAGCTCCCGTTCGGCGGTGGCCACGTCACCCCGGACGAGGGCGGCGGAACCGGCCCGGGACGCCTCCCCCAGCTCGGCGTGGCGCAGGAAGTGCCAGCCGGCGCCGCCGGGGTCGGTCAGGGGCGGGGGCTCGTCGGTCCACCGGACGGTGACGGGGACCTCCTCCGGCAGCTCCACTCCCCCGGCCGCCTCCCCCTCGGCCTCCAGCCACAGGGAGGCGATCCGTACCGCGCCCGTGCCCGCGCCCGGCGGTCCGGCGTGGTCGGGGTCGACGCGCAGCCGCAGCTCGTACCAGCGGGTCTCGTCGCCCCACGCCCCGGTGCCGACGCGCAGCCGGTCACCGTCCTGGACGGCGGTGTCCGTCAGGTCCGCCACCGTCGGGTAGACCTGCCGGAAGAGGGTGACCGTCAGATACGGCCCGACGCGCACCCCCACCACCAGCCTGGGCAGCGTCCGGCGGGTGGCCGCCCCGACCAGCTCCCGGAACAGCCGGGTGAGCTGGGCGCCCGTCTCGCCGGCGGCCCCGGGGCCGCCGGCGACGACGGCCTCGGCCCGGCCGTGCAGCCGGTCGGCGACCATCTGGAGCTGGGCGGCGTCCCAGTCGTCGCCGATGCCCAGGGCGTCACAGCTGAACTCGCCCGCGCAGTCGTCCAGGACGCGCCGCAGCTCCTCGGCCCGGCCGTGCTCGTCACGGCCGTCGGTGAGCAGCAGGACGTGCCGGAAGACCGCCTCGGGCCGGGCGGTGAACAGCCGCCGGGCCAGATCCAGCCAGGCCGATATCCGGGTGCCGCCGTGGGCGTCCAGCACCCGGGCCGTACGGCTGCCCTCGGCGCGGGTGGCGGGTGAGGCGGCGACGGTGGCGGGAGCCGACGGATCTCCCCAGGGGTAGGCGACGCGCGCCGTGTCCGTGCCCTCCACCAGGGCGAAGTGGGTGCCGTCCGGCAGCATCCCGACGGCCTCGGCGGCGGCTCTCCGGGCCGCCGCGATCTTGTCGAGGGTGGGATGGGCCATGGAGCCCGAGCAGTCGATGACCACGATCTCGCAGTGCTCGGCCGGCCGGCGCGGCACCGTGCCCAGGCCCGCCGCCCGGACCTCCACGATCACATGCACCTCGTGGTCGCCCGGCGCGCCCCGGCCGTCGTGCCCGGCGTAGAGCTCGTGGGTGGAGGACGACACGTTCAGCTCCAGCCGGGACCGGCCGGGCACCGGGCCGGCGGGCGGCGGAGGGGCCGGGCGGGGCGGCGGGCGGTTCACCGGGCCGCCTCCCGGCCCGGGAGGACGAACCAGGTGCGGGGCAGCACCGCGTTGGCGCAGTCCACGAGGTGCTCGCTCTCCGCCCGGGTGGTGCCGGGCAGCCGGGCGAGCGCACCGAGGGACCGGGCCAGCAGGGTCCGCAGCTCCCGCTCGGCGACCGGCTCGCCGCGCCGCCCGCCGTACAGGTCGCCGGCCAGGTCCGCCAGGTGCGCCCGGTCCTCCCGGCGCGCCTGGTCCCCGGTGTGTGTCCCGTCGCCGGCGGTCCGCTGGACCCAGTCCAGCGCCCACTCGCGCAGCTCGGCGGTCAGCCGGTCGCGTTCGGGGCCGGTGGACGCCCCGCCGTCGAGCACCAGCCGGGGCAGCTCCCGCTGTACGGCCGCCAGGTCGCGCCAGGTGGGCAGGCCGCCGGGGTCCGGCAGCCGCGCGGCCCGGATCCGCACCGCGGCGATCCGGGCCGCGTCGTAGTGCCGGGACACGGCGGACACCCGGCCGAGCACCTCGGCCGCCGCCCGGCGCTCGCCCCGGACGAGATGGACGCGGGCCAGGCCGAAGGCGGCGCTGCCCTGCTGGGTGTTGCGCCGCCACACCGCGTTGTACAGGCGCCGGGCCCGGTCCAGGTCGCCGCGCCACTCGGCGCAGTAGCCGAGGACCAGTTTGGGCGCGTACTCCCCCGGCAGGGCCTCGTAGACCTCCTCGAAGTGCCCCTCGGCCGTCTCCGCGTCGCCCCGGGCGAGCCGGAGCAGGCCGCGGTGCCAGGCCAGCCGCCAGTCGGGGGCGGGCCGGTCCTCCCGGTCGGTGCCGAGGACCTCCTCCGCGTCCTGCAGCCGCCCCTCCGCGCGGGACAGTTCCCGGACCCGGTCGCGGTGGCCGACGGGCAGTTCCTCCCGGATGTGCAGATGGGCGCGGCACAGCCGCAGCCGTACCTCCACACTCCGCCGGTCCGTCCCCGGGCCGGCCGTCCCGGGGACGGTCCCCGCCTCTGCCTCCGACTCCGCCTCGGCCTCCAGGAGCCGTTCCATCTGCCGTACGGCCGCCCGCGGGTCCGGCGGCGCGGGCAGCCGCAGCTGGACGGCGGCCGGGTCGCCGCGGTGGGGCAGCGGGACCGGCAGCCCCACGGCGACCCTGGAGGGGGTGGGGCAGCCGGGGTGCAGGACGGGGGCGGTGAGTCTCCCCCGGTACCCCCGGGCCGCGCGGTCCCGCCAGTGCGGCGGGCCGGGGATGCCGCCCAGTCCGGCGTCCAGCAGGGCGGGGGTGGGCTCGAAGACCTCGGACGGCCGGGTGTACTGGCGCTTCGTCCGCAGCGAGAGCAACTCCCGCAGCACCCCCTCCAGTTGCTCGGCCATCCCGGCGGCGGAGGCGAACCGGCGTCCGGGGTCGCGGTGGGTGGCGCGCTCCACCAGCAGACGGAAGGAGTGGTGGCCCAGCCCGCGGCCGATGTCGTCCCCGGCTCCGCCCCCGGCGTCCCCGGCGTACTCGGCGTGTCCGTCGACGGCCGCCCCGGCCAGCTCCTCCAGGGTGCGGCCGACGGTGTACAGATCGTGCGCGACGGTGGGCGCCCCCCGGCCCGGGCCGGTCTCGGGGGCCGCGTAGCGCTCGGTGGTGACGGGGGTACGGCCGTCGTCCAGCCGCTGCACCCCGCCCAGGTCGATGAGCACCACCCCGGTGCCGCGGTGTATGACGTTGTCGGGCTTCATGTCGGAGTAGACCAGCCCCCGGTCGTGCAGGAACGCCAGCGCGGCCAGGATCTGACAGCCGTAGCGGGCGACGTGCTCCAGGGTCAGCGGCCGGCCGGGGCCGAAGGGCGGCCGGCCGCGCTCCGTGTCCTCCAGGACCGTCCGCAGCGACTTCCCGCCGACGTACTCCATCACGATGTAGTCGGCGGCGATCCGGCCGTCCTCGGGCCGGTGGGGCACGTAGTCGTAGATGCGGACGACGGACTCGTGGCTGAGGGCGATCAGCTGGTTCCGCTCCTCCAGCATGCGCTCCCGCGCCTCGGCGTCGTGCGGGTTGAGCACGCCCTTGAGGACGATCGGACGGTCCCGCAGCCGGGTGTCGACCGCCAGGTAGACCCAGCCCAGACCGCCGTGCGCCAGCGGACCGCGCACCTCGTAGCGCCCGCCGTCCAGCGGCTCCCCCGGTCTGAGCTGGGGCAGCAGGGAGTACGGGGTGCCGCACTCCGCGCAGTAGCCCTCGTACCGGACCACCGTCCCCGGGTAGTGCCGGCCGACCGGCAGGCGGCACGACCGGTTCCCGCAGGGGCGCCCCTGGCGCGGCGGGGCCGGGTCCGTCCGGACGAGGGCGAACGGGTCGGCGGGCGGCGGGAGTCCGGGCAGGGCCAGCAGTCCGCGGCCCTCCGCGGCGGTGCCGGTCTCCGTGCCGCCCGGCACACCGGACGGCGCGCTGTCCGGCACCGGTCCCCGGTTCACCGCTCCCCCTCCGCACCCGTGCCCTCCGCCCCGGCACGCTCCGGGGCCTGCTCCGCCGGGGCCACCGGGGCCGCCGGGGCCGCCGCCCCCGCCGGGTCGGTGTCCCGCGCCGGTTCCGCGTCCTGCGGCGGCCAGCCCAGCGCGCGGCGGACGACGGCCACATAGCGGGCGACCGCCGCCGCGGCCCCCTGCTCCTCGAACCGGCCGGTGTGGAGCGCCCGGTGGGCCGTGCGGTACTCGCGGTCCAGGTCGACGTCCTCGATGCGGCCGTGCCGGACGGCCAGCTGGCGGTAGGTCCGCAGCTCCCCGCGGAGCACGGCCCGCCGCTCGTAGCCCCGCTCGGCCCGCTCGCGGGTCTCGGCGGCGTCGCTCTCCGCCCGCCGTGCCCGCCGCTCCAGGGCCTCCAGCGCGGCATGGACCTGCCGCGGCGGCGGGCCGTCGCCGCCGCGGTGGGCGTGCCGCAGCAGCGCCAGGTCCATGTGCAGCCGGGTCACGGCACGGTGCGGCGGGGACACGCCGGCCAGCCGGTGCGCGGCCGGTATCAGCTCCCGCAGCCGCTCGTCGAGGGCACCGAGCCGTCCGGCCAGTTCGCCCATGCGGTGCCGCAGGGCCAGCTCCTCCTGGTCGATCCGGGGGCCGGGACCGTAGTGGACCAGCAGCTGGCGGCAGCCCCGGTCGGCGAACTCGCCGCACAGCCCGACCAGCCCTTCCGGATCGGCGGCCCGGTCCACCCCCAGCAGCGCGACGGTCAGCGGCAGGTGCTCGCCGCGCAGCCGTTCCAGCGCCCGGCCGGGGTCGGACTCCTTGAGGTTCATGCGCTCGGCCACCTGGACGACCACCTCCCCGACCGTCGCGCCGCGGACGTCGACGGCCAGGTCGAGGCTGCCGACCGGGGGCACGGTGCCGAGGGGGTCGGTGGACAGCACGGTCGTGGCCCGCGCCGATATCTCGCGGTCGGCGAGGGCCAGGGCGCGCTGGAGGGTGTGGTCGCGGCCGGAGTCGGGCCGCACCTCGGTGACGTAGACCGGGGAGCCGTCCTCGCCCCGTAACCAGGAGGCGAGCCGCTCGGCGTACTCGACCTCGGGTGTCGCCCTCAGCCGGCCGGCCCGGGAGGCGAGGGGCGGCTCCACGCCCCGGCGGCCGCTGACCCCCCAGTCCCGCACCCGGGGCAGGTACCTGACGATCGTCTCGACGGGGATCATGTGCGCCAGGGTGAGCGGCTCCACCCCCGCGGAGTCGAAGTACCCGGTGACCGTGATGCCCAGGACGCTGGGCGGGTCGTTCATGTCGAGCACCGGCCCGCCGCTGAAGCCGCTGCGCGGCAGGTGGGCCGGCTGTACGTGGAGTTGCACGCGCTCGCCGAAGTTCATGCTCACCGTGGCCTGGAGCGCCGCGCCCTGGGCGTGCCGGACCGACTCGGCGTAGCCGCAGATCTCCACCCGGGCGTTGCGCAGCGACGCCCGCCGCAGCGGCGCGGAGTGGCCGCCCGGCGGCGGCCGGTGCACCCGGAGCAGGGCCAGGTCGCCGCGGTCGCCGTTCCGGCCCTGGGCGGGCACCCAGCACCCGTCGAGGACGGTGGCGGTGGACGCCTCCGCCCCCGCGATCTCGGGGAACTCCACGGTGACGGCGGAGTTCCGGTCGGCGGGTACGTGGGCGCAGGTCAGCACCGTGTCGCCGCCGAGCAGCACGCCCGACCCGATGACCTTCCCCGTCCGGGACGAGCGGATGCGCGCCCGCCACGCCGCCCGTCCGGCGCGGCCGGCGCTGCCTCCCGACCGCCGCGCGGTGGTGCCGTCGACCCCCTGCGCGGTGTCACCCGCAGTCGTGTCCGCACTGCCGTCCCCCATGCGTCGGCAGCATACGCGCGAACGGCTTCTCTCTGTAGCCTCTTGGTGTCGAGCTGTGAGAGAGGCAGGGGGCCGAGCGGTGGCGAACTCCGGCGGTACGGGCGGCACCGGTCCGGACATCGGACTGGACGACGTGATCCGTCAGGTCCGGGAGGACCTGACGGCGGCACAGCGCGAGGGCGACGGCAGCGCGGGGGGCCTGCGCTTCGCCGTGGACCGGGTCCATCTGGAGGTGGCCGTCCAGGTGCGCCGCGAGGGCACCGGCAGGGCGGGGCTGCGCATCGGCGTGGTGACGGCCGACCTGGGCGGCGGGGTGAGCCGGGACGCCGTCCACCGGGTCCAGGTGGAGCTGATCCCCCGGCACCGCGGCGGCTCCTTCCAGGTCGGCGGGGAGCCCTGCGACTGATGCGGCCGCTCGCCGCCGACGACCGCGGGAACGTCCTGCTGTCCCTGGTGCGCGGCACCGAGGACGCGCCCCCGGCCGACGCGCCGCTGCCGCTGGCGCTGACCGCCCTGTGGCACGGCGGCCGGGTGCTGATGGTGTTCAGCCGGGCGCGGCGGTGGTGGGAGCTGCCGGGCGGGCTGATCGAGCCCGGGGAGAGTCCGCGCGCGGCGGCGCTGCGCGAACTGCGGGAGGAGAGCGGGCAGCGGCCCGACCGGCCGCCGCGGTTCGCCGGCTGGGCGGCCTTCCGGCTCGGCCCGGAGCGCCGGGCCGAGTACGGGGCGCTGTTCACGGGGTGCACCGCGGCGCCCCGCCCGTTCCGGCCGGCGGAGCAGCGCGGCGGGGAGACCGACGGGGAGCACGACGGGGAGATCGCAGCCGTGTGCTGGTGGGACCTGGCCGAACCGCTGCCCGGCTACGTCCAGCCGCTGGACGCCTGCCTGGCCCGGCTCACCCGGGGGACGCCACGGTGACGGACCGCCCGCGGGGTCAGCCGACCAGCGGGCGGACCTCCCCGGCCGCGAAGCGGATGAACCCCTCCACGTCCGGCTCGTCGGCGGCGGGCTGGAGGACCACGGTGTCCGCCCCGGCCGCCGCCAGCCGCCGCACGGCCGCCGCGACCGTCGCCGCGTCGCCGGTGGCGGCGGTCTCCGGGGCGTCGCCGAAGGCCTCGAGCTCGGCCCGCATGCGCGCGTCCGCGTCCGGGCCGGTCGCCGCGTGGAGGTAGACGACCAGCTCGCGCCGGACCCCGCCGCCCTCGGGCGGCGGGGTCCCGTCCAGCATGCGGCGCATCCGCCGTACCGCCTCGGGCGGGTTGCCGGCGGTGAGGACGGCGCCGTCGGCCGCCTCGGCGACCAGCCGCAGCGAGCGGGGGCCGCTCGCCCCGCCGAGCACGGCGGGCGCCTGCGGCGGCGGCCAGCCCAGCGCCACGCCGTCCAGCCGGACGTAGCGGCCGTCCACGGTGAGCCGCTCGCCCCGCAGCAGGCCCCGCAGCGCGTCGGTGTACTCGCGCAGCAGCGTCAGGGGCGACTCCGCCCGCGCCCCGACCTGCCCCATCCAGTCCTGCACCCCGTGGCCGACGGCGAGGACGGCCCGCCCGGGGAACATCCGGTGCACGGTGGCGGCCTCCATCGCGGTCAGCGCGACGTTCCGCAGCGGCACCGGCAGCAGTCCGACCCCGACGCGCAGCCGCTCCGTCCAGGCCAGGGCGGCGGACGCGGCGGCGATGCCGCTCTCCAGGAAGCAGTCCTCCCACAGCCACAGCTGTTCCAGACCCGCCTCCTCCGCGGCGCGGGCGACCGAACGCAGCCGTTCGGGGGGCAGCTGGGGGCGGAACACCACGCCGAGAGAGACCATGGCCCCTTCCTACCGGCCCGCCCCCGGCCGGGCAACGGGGCCGTGCCTCCGTGTCGCCCTCCCGGGCACTCCCCGGTGCGGCCGTACGCGGACGCGGTGGACGGCTACCGCGTGCCCGCCCACCGCGTTCCCCCGCACTCCCGTCAGGCCGATCTGGGCACGCCGTCCCCGTAGCGGTCCCGCCGCTCGCCGCGCCTGAGGCGGCGGCGCTCCTCCTCCGACAGACCGCCCCACACGCCGTAGCGCTCGTCGTGGGTGAGGGCGTACTCGAGGCACTCGACACGTCCCTCGCAGGACTGGCAGATCCTCTTGGCCTCGACGGGCGTCCTGCCCGGCTCCGGGAAGAAGGGCTCGGACCCGATCTGCGCGCACAGGGCGCGCTCCCACCATCCGGGCAGCTGCCTCACCGGGCCGGAGTAATCGATTGCCATGCGCGGCAGCCTGCCCGCCGCCGATCAACGATCCATCAACGTCCGATCAACGCCCGTCGGCGGGCCCGGCCGCGCCGCCACCGCGCCACTGCCCCGGGACGGTGAAGGTCCAGCCCTCGGCCCGCAGGCGCGGGATGAGGGTGGCGACCGCCTCGACCGTCTGGCTGCGGTCGCCGCCGCCGTCGTGCAGCAGGATGATCCCGCGCAGGACCACGCCGCTCATCCGGCGGACGAGCTCGTCGGCGCCCGGCGGCTCCCAGTCCCAGACGGAGAGCTGCCAGCCGAGGGGCCGCATGCCGAGCTCCCCGGCGACGCGGATCGTCCGGCCCCAGTGCCCGTAGGGGGCCCGGAAGAACGGGACCTCGGCCCCGGGCACCGCGGCCTCGATGGCGGCGAGCGTCCGCTCCAGATCGGCGCGGACCGCCTCGGGCTCCCACTCCTCGAGGTCGTCGTGGTGGAAGGAGTGGTTGCCCAGCAGGTGCCCCTCGGCGACGATCCGCCGCGCGAGCTCGGGGTGGGCCTCCACCTGGGCGCCGACCAGGCAGAACACCGCCCGCACCCGCTCACGGGCGAGCACGTCCAGGAGCGCGGTCGTGTCGGGCGGGTTGGGACCGTCGTCGAAGGTCAGGGCGACGGTGCGGCCGGGCTCGTCCACGAGCTCGATCACGTCGCCGCGGGAGAGGGAGAAGGTGCCGGTGCCCATGCCCGCCATCCTGCCACTCGGCCCCGGGCGGTCACGTGGAGGGCACACGGCCCGGACCGGCCCGTGCGGCAGGGCTCGACCCTGCCGCACGGACAGCACGCACCTACGCGTCAGCGGGCGGCGTGGCCGAGGAAGTCCGCCCAGGCGGCCGAGGACACGGACAGCGGCTGCCGCCGGGTGTCCTTCGAGTCGCGGACGAGAACGACCTCGGGACGTATGGCCACCTCGACACAGTTGTCGCCCCCGCCGCCGCTGTAGCTACTCTTGAACCAGTGCAGTTCGGTAGTGCTCATAGCGCTCCTCGCATCTCCTTCAGCAGGCCTGCGGACGCCTCTGGACTGAGAGCCTGCGAGCGCATTTTTCCATAACGCTGAAGCATCGCACTGACTGCTTTTGGGGCACTGACGAGAGCACTGTCCTCTTGGCACTCGTAGTACCCGACCCACTGGTTATTGGGCATCTCGGCGAGGTACAAGGGCCCTTCGAAGCCGTAGTGTTTCTCCTGCCGCAACGGCATGATCTGGATCTCCACGTTGCGGCGACTTCCCTCCTCCAGCAAGTGGTCGAGGAGCGCCCGTGTGACGTCGGCACCTCCCAGGCGCCGCTCCAGCAGGGCTTGCTCGATCAGGAAGCAGAAGGTGGTGTTCGGCCGTTCGTTCAGGAGCTGCTGTCTGGCCAGGCGCGCAACCACCTGCCGTTCGATCTGCTCCTCGGTCATGGGAGGAAGGCGACGCTCGAAGATCGCCCGGATGTACGGCTCGGGCTGCAGCAGGCCGGGAATCGCCCGGCACTCGTACGCGTACAGCGACAGCGCCTCCTCCTCGACGGTCGCCCAGTACTGGAACCAGGACGCCAGCCCCGTGCGGCGGGTCAGGCTGCGGTAGGCCGCCGTCAGGACGCGGGAGGCGACGTAACCCAGAGGCTCCTCCGCACGGGCGGGCAGGTCCTTCGGCGGGTACCGCTTGCCCTGCTCGATCTTGGCGATGTAGTGCGCCGAGTACCGCACCCGCGGGGCGAGTTCCTCCTGCGTCAGATTCGCCTCCTCCCGCAGCACCTTCAGCACCGCGCCGAACGTCCTGAGGCTGTCCGACAGCTCCGCCTCACCGCTCGGACGGCCCTGCGCCCCACTGCCGCTGTTCCTGGCACCGTCGTCGTTGTCCGCCCTCATGGCAGCCGCCTCCCCGTACCTCTGCGCGTCACATGGCGCACCTTCCTCACCGCTCAACGCAACAAGCCGGTCATCGTCACACCATGTGACCAACCCAGTCCGCACCACCCACCCGCACAACGCGGCCTGTACCAGTGACGCCCCTGCCGCCCCGGCGTCGGAGGAGGAACAGGGAGTCCTTTCCGACCTGGCTGCGGCCCGGAGCCGGGAACAAAGGCTGTCGGGCGCAAGGCGGGACAGCCCTCCGGATGGTGGGTCTACGGCCTGCCGGGCGAGTGCGTGAGCGGCAGGTGTGGTGCCGGCGGCAGTGGCGTGGGCGCTCCCGTCTCCGGTGCGGCGCGGAACGCCTCGATCACGTAGGCGGCGAAGCGGCGGGAGGCCGTGAGCCGGACGGCACGCGGCGTGTCCTGGATGCCCCGGTGGGCCAGGAGCATGAGGACCAGGTCGTCGACGACGAAGCCGGGGCGCAGCCGGCCGGTCTCCTGGGCGCGGCGGGCCAGTTCGCCGACCGCGCGCAGCGTCCGCTCCCGGTCGGCGGCGAAGTCCATGGCCCCGGGGAAGGCCGTCATGAAGGCGTCGGCGAATCCCCGGCTGTGCGCGTGGAGTTCGCAGATCCGCTCGACCAGGCTCCGGAATCCGTGCCACGGGTCCGGGTCCGCGAGGGCGTCGCGGACGGCGGCCTGGCAGGCCCGCCGCTGCTCGGCGAAGGTCTCCGCGATCAGTGCCTGCTTGGTCGGGAAGTGCCGGTACAGCGTGGCGGGGCCGACCCCCGCCTGCCGGGCGACCTCGCGCATGGGCGCGTTCAGGCCCTCTTCGCCGAACACCGCGCGGGCGGCGTCCAGGACGCGGGCCCGGTTGTCGCGGGCGTCGGAGCGCACGGTCCGAGGCAGATGGCTGGTCATCGTCCCTCACTTTAGCCAAACGGACGGGGGCGTCCGTTACGGTCCGATGGCGGTGCCGCCGCCTTGTCCCGGCACTTCGCAGGCGATGCCCCGGCCGTGGGGCCGGCTCGGCTCCCACGGCCGCGGCGGCCGCGATCGGTCCCTCCCCCGGCCCGAGGAGCAGAGATGAAAGCCGTCGTGATCAGGACCTTCGGAGCCCCCGACGGCCTGGAGGTCGTCGATGTGCCCGTGCCCGTTCCCGCCCCGGGGCAGGTGCGGATCACCACGGAGGCGATCGGGGTGGGCGGCGTGGACGCCGTGATCCGCCGGGGAACGCTTGCCGCCCACGGCTTCCGGGAGGGCCATCTCCTCGGCAGCGAGGTCGCGGGAAGGGTCACCGCGGTGGGAGAGGGCGTGGACGCCTCGTGGACCGGGCGCCGGGTGTGGGCGTTCACCGGTCTGTCCGGCGGGTATGCCGAGCAGGCCGTCGCCGCGGTCGAGGACGTCCTCGCGCTGCCCGACGGCCTGACCGCCGCCGACGCGGTGACCCTCGGCGGCTCCGGCACAGTCGCCCACTTCGCCCTGGACCGGGCCCGTCTCACACCCGGCGAGACGGTGCTCGTGCGCGGTGCGGCGGGCAGCATCGGGATCACGGCGGTCCAGCTCGCGACCGGGGGCGGCGCGGGCACGGTGGCGGTCACCACCTCTTCGGCAGAGCGTGGCGCCCGCCTTCGGGAGCTGGGCGCGACCCATGTCCTCGACCGCTCCGGCGAGGGCGGCCCGGACGCACCGGCGGGCTTCGACGTGGTGATCGATGTCGTGGGAGGCCCCCGGCTCCCCCTCTTCCTGGACAGGCTGAACTCCAACGGACGGTACGTGGCCGTCGGCACGGTCGGCGGGCAGCCGCCGGCGGACTTCGGCATGCGGCTGATGGACGCCTTCCGCAGGTCGTTGTCGTTCGCCACGTTCAGCTCCGACACCGTGCCCGGCCCCGACCGGCAGGCCGTGCGGTCGTCCCAGTTCGCCGCTGCCGCGCACGGGGACCTGCGCACGGTCGTTCACGAAGTGCTGCCGCTGGACCAGGCGGCGTCGGCCCACCACCAGATGGACGCAGGGGAGGTGTTCGGCAGGGTGGTGCTGGTGCCCTGAGCCGGGCGGGGGCGGTGGTCACTCCGGCTCGTGCTGGGCGAGGACTCGGCCGAGCAGGCGGGTCAGAGTCTGCCGCTCCTCGGCCGACAGCGACTTGAGCAGGTCGTCCTGCACCTGGTCGAGTACGCCGTCCATGCGTCGCAACTGCCGGAGCCCGTCCCCGGTGAGCGTCACTCTGTTGCGCCGTCCGTGGTCCGGGTCCGGTGTCCGGTCGGCGAAACCCTGCTCGACCAGTTCGTTGACGGCCGCCACGACGTCGCTGCGGTCGATGCGGCACCGGCGGCCGATCTCCGCCTGGCTCGCGGGACCGAACTCGTGCAGTGCCGCCAGGACGCGGTAGTGGTACCCGCGCGCCCCGGCGGCGGCGAAGCCGTCGAACACCAGCCGGCGGGCGTGCACGGCCAACTGGGTGATCAGCCAACTCGGCTTCGCCGTCAGGCGCTCGGGGGTCTCGTCCATGGCGGCCATCCTATCCGCGCGAGTGTTGGTGCGACCAACACTCTGCCTGTAGTGTTGGTTGCACCAACATTGGAGCGACCGTCAAAGGAGTCGTCATGCCCGTCACCACCCGGACCACCGACCGAGCCGAGATCGCCGGACTGTTCGCCCGCCTGGCCAACCTGCTGGACGAGCACCGCCCCGAGGACGCCGCCGCCGTCTACCACCGCGACGTCGTGGTGCACTCGCCGGGAGGCGAGCTGCACGGTCTCGACGAGGTGATCGCCCATCTCGGGCGGATCCAGGTCGAGCGGGAGCACACCTTCCACATGCACGGGGACGTGCTGGTGCACGTCGACGGTGACCGTGCGGAGGCCACCGCGAACCAGGTCGTGTACTTCCACCGCGACGGCGAACCCCCCTACCGGACGAGCGGTCTGCGCACCACGGGCACCGCCGTACGGACCCCGGCGGGCTGGCGGTTCGACGACATGCGCATCAAGCTCGCCTGGACGCAGGAGAAGTAGTGATGCCGTGAGTCAGCCCGGCCACCTGGGAAAGGCCGTTAGCGATGGGTGTCCTCGGGTCCCTCGGAGTCACTCACGACCATGCCGCTCGTGTGGAACGGTCCGGCCGGAAAGACAGATGCCCGATCCCGTACGGCGACCCCGGACGCCCGGGAAGCCGGTGGGGGAATGAGCGGTCCCAGGCTGCGGCCCAGTCCCCGCCCGGTGGTGGGCGAGGCCGGCCGGAGGGGCGCGTCGAGCGGGCGGGGCGGCGGCGCCCCTGCCGCCCCGGACCGGAGGAGGAACGGGGCCGGGCACCGCCGGTGATCACGCGACGGATGCCGTCCGCGCGGTCATAGCTGGTTCTCGCCGCCGTCGGCGTACAGATTGGCGCCGAGGATGAAGCTGCTCTGCTCGGAGGCGAGGAAGGCCGCCACGTTGGCGACCTCCTCCGGGCGACCGATCCGGCCCAGTGGGACACCCGCGGCGAACTGTGCCTTGGTGACGGGCCCGTCTCCCGCGGCCACGGCGTCGAGTGCGGGAGTGTCGATGGTGCCCGGGGAGATCGCGTTGACCCGGATGCCGCGGTCCTTGAGTTCGTTGGCCCAGGTCCGGGCGAAGGACCGGACCGCCGCCTTGGAAGCCGCGTACGTGCCGAACGCCGCGACACCGTCGTCGGCGCGCACCGAGGAGTTCAGGATCACCGACGCGCCGTCGTTGAGCAGCGGCAGCGCCTTCTGCACCGTGAACACCGTGCCCCGGACGTTGACGCCGAAGATCTCCTCGAGGTGTTCCTCGGTGATCTGCTCCAGCGTCGCGAACGACGCGGCGCCGGCGTTGGCGAACAGCACGTCCAGACCCCGGCCCCGGGCGCGGACCGTGTCGTACAGCCGGTCCAGGTCGGCCAGGTCGGAGATGTCACCCACCACCGCGGTGGCGCTCGCCGGGCCGATGGTCTCGACCGCCGCGTCCAGCACGGCCTTGCGCCGGCCGGTGACGAACACGTGCGCGCCCTCGGCTGCCAGCCGGACGGCGGTGGCCAGGCCGATCCCGGTGCTGCCGCCGGTGACGACGGCGGTCTTGCCTTCGAACTGTCCCATGTCGATGACCTCCAGAAAATTAAGTACCGATCGATACTTAAAGAGACCGTAGCACATCTGCACCGATCGGTACGGAAGAGGTATGATCGATGGCATGGAGACACGGCGGAAGACACCGGTCGGCCGGCCGAGGGGGTTCGACACCGACGAGGCCCTCGAACGCGCCATGCGGGTCTTCTGGGAACAGGGCTACGAAGGCGCCAGCCTCAGCGACCTGACCGACGCCATGGGCATCACCCGCACCAGCATGTACGCGGCCTTCGGCAACAAGGAGGAGCTGTTCCGCAAGGCCCTGGAGCGCTACACCGAAGGCCCCGCCTCGTACGGGGCCCGGGCCCTGCGGGAGCCGACCGCCCGGCAGGTGGCCACCGCGTTCCTCAACGGCTCCGTCCGGGCCACCACCCGCCCCGGCTGCCCGGCCGGATGCCTCGGCGTCCAGGGGTCCCTCGCCGCCGGCGATCCGGGAGCCGGTGCCCGCGACACCCTCGTCGCCTGGCGCAACGGGCACCTCTCCCTTCTCCGCGACCGGTTCCGGCAGGCCGTCGACGAAGGTGACCTGCCCCCCGGCACCGATCCCGGGCTGCTCGCCCGCTATCTCATGACCGTGGCGAACGGCATCGCCGTCCAGGCCGCCGGTGGCGCCACCCGCGACGACCTCCAGCGGGTGGCCGACATGGCCCTGCGGAGCTGGCCACCTGCCTGACGGCCGGGGGTGCCGGCGATCAAGCCGACAGCGGGCTCGCGGAGGGATCGTGAGCGTCGCACCGGGGAGACACCCGACGGACTACATGCTGTTCACCGATGTCCGCAGCTACGCTGGCCCCCGGTACTGCCCAGGTGGGGCGCGAATCGGTGACGCGACGCTCGTGGCCAACGGGCGCCGGGGCCGTCTCCATCCGGAAGCTCCCCGACAGCACGACCCTGATCGCTCGAGCGAGTAACGGAGAACTCACAGCCCACTACGACGACTGGATGTTCGAGCCCGCGAAGGGCGCCGACCCCGCCCGGCTGAACAGTGCCCTCGCAGCCGTCGGGTTCTTTCGGGAAGAGAACGAAGAATCCGACGAGTGGTCTGCATCCGAGACGGCGCTGCTGGCGTTGGAGCGGGAGTTCGGCCTCGTACTGCCGCCCGAGATCAGCCGGGGCCCCTGCCAACGGTCGGCCTACAGCACCTTCGAAGCTGACCGCCGGCCCCGCCTCTCGACGCGGTCGGCAGCGCACCGGGGTCGCTGAGCCTGTCGCGCCGGATCTCCCACGGACGGACGCCGAGCCGATCGGCCGGCCCCCAGAGGACGACCGTTGTGCTGCGCGGACCTGCGGGTCCGTGATCGGCAGCCGCTCCGTCGCCGCCATGGCTCTCCGTCACCGCCGAACGTGGGACAGGGTCGCTCGTTCGGCAGGCCCTCAGCGCGCGTTCCCGGGTCCGGGGCAAGCGCCGTCGGAGATGAAGGAGTCCGCCGGAGTGCGGCGGAAACGCCCCGGCGACACCCCGTACTCGCGTCTGAACGCCGCCGAGAAGGCGAACTCCGTGGAGTACCCGACCTCGCGGGCGATCGTGGCCAGCGTGGCGTCGGTCTCCCGGAGCAGCCGTGCGCCACGGCTCAGCCGCCAGCTGATCAGGTAGGCCATCGGCGGCCGGCCCACCGCCGCGGTGAAGCGCCTGGTGAACGCCGCCCGGGGCAGCCCTGCCGCCTCGCTCAGCCGGGCCACCGACCACTGCCTCCGCGGGTTCTCGTGGATCACCCGGAGAGCGGCGGCGACGGCCGGATCGTCCATCTCCGGCCATGCGGCCGCGCCCTGCTGCTCGTGCCACTGGCGGAGCACGTGGACGAGGATCAGGTCCAGCAACGCGGGCAGTGTCGCCGCTGTGCCCGGCTGCGTGCCGGACACGTCGGTGCTGAGGAGTTCGGTCAGCGTCCGCAGGTGGGGGAGGCGGTCGTAGTCCGGCGACACCGTCACCAAGGGGGGCAGGGTGCTGAGGTACTGCGGGGCGGAGCCGTGCTCGAGGCGGTAGACCCCGCACAGGAACTCGAAGTCGAACGGTCCCGGCGCCGGCGGGATCCGCCCCATCACGGCCGGCGGCAGGTCCTCGAGGGCGCAGGGGACCCGGTTGAGGCCGTGCTCGGCACCGGTGGCGGTGAGCACGACGTCGCCCGGACGCAGCGGCACCGGTTCCTCGTCCGCGGTGATCAGCCAGCAGGTGCCCCGCAGGATGATGTGGAACCCGGTACCGGCGAAGGCGGGAAACCGAAGCCCCCGGGAATTCGACTGCCTGATGACGCGGCCGCCCGGACGCCCGACGCGCACCGTGCGGATCACTTCGCTCACCAGGTCCATGCGGGCGATCGTATCGGCGCGGGCGGCCAACCTCGTATGAGCCGGTACCGCTCGGACATGTCCGGCCACCGGCGGCGGGTGATTGGGTCGACGTCGTGATCGATTACCTGACGGACAACACGACGAGCAAGACCCTCCGCGCTCACGCCCAGCAGGCGGAGGCGGCCGACCGCCCGGCCCCGGAAAGCCTGGCCGCACTGCGTGGTGAAGGGGTCTTCGCCCTGCGGACGCCGCGGGAATCCGGAGGCGCCTGGGCGGACGTGAGCAGCGTGGCCCGCTGTCTGACCGCTCTCGGCCGGGCCTGCCCGTCCACGGCCTGGGTCGCCGGGACCTGCGCGACCGCGAAGAACCTTGTCGCGATGTCCTTCCCGGAGGCGTCGGTGCGGGACTTCTTCGCCGATCCGGACGCGCTCGCCTGCGGATCGGGCCTTCCCGCGGGCCGCGGCGAGCGGGTGGCCGACGGCGTACGCGTCAGTGGCCGCTGGCCGAACGTCTCGGGCTGCGAGGACGCGGCCTGGGCCGTGCTCGCCGTGCTGGTGGAAGGCACTTTCTCGCTCGCCGTGATACCGGTGGCCGACCTGACCGTCGAGCGGACCTGGCAC
The DNA here is from genome assembly GCF_036323805.1 of Streptomyces rubellus. Lineage (NCBI taxonomy): Bacteria > Bacillati > Actinomycetota > Actinomycetes > Kitasatosporales > Streptomycetaceae > Streptomyces > Streptomyces rubellus. The sequence continues at coordinate 17,450 of NZ_JAZDCX010000029.1, read as the reverse complement.
ACGGCCGGTATGCGCGGCACCGGAAGCCACACCCCGGTCGCAGCGGACCTGCTGGTGACGGCCGAGCGTGTCGCGGCAGTGGAGCCCTTCCCGCTCAAGGACCTCCTGCTGTACGCGATCACCACGCTGGGCCCGGTCGTGGGGGCGGCCAGAGGTGCGCTCGACGCGATCGGCGAGATGTTCGCCTCGGACCGGAAGCCGTTCATGAGCGACTACTCCCGGATGGGTGAGTCCCCTGCGGCCAGGCAGTGGCTGGCGGAGGCGACCCATCTGGTGGGACGCGCCGAGCGGACCATGTTCGCGGTCGCCCGGGAGGCGGAGACGAACGACCTGTCCGCTGCCGACAGGCCCCGTCTGCACATGGATCTCGCGGACGCCGGACGGGACTGCCGGGCCGCGGTGGAGCTCATGCTCGACCTGCACGGCGCGAGTGGGTTCGACACCTCCAACGCGCTCCAGAGGTACTGGCGGGATGTCGCCGTCGGCAGCCGCCACCCCCACCTCAACCCGTACCTCGCGGTCGAGAACTTCGGGGCGGCGCTGGTCGGTCACCTCTGATCGCAGCCGGGGCGGGGCCTCGGAGGGACCGTCCTGGGAACTCCGCCGCTCCGCCGTGGGCACACCCTCGGGAACCGGCCACGGGGCGGGGCCGGATGCCCGGATCGCCCCGTTGTGGTTTCTCCGGGTGGACATTAGCTTTCTCGCCGTCAAGCCGGTTCTCCGAGCGCCCGGACGGGCGGGGTGGGGCATGTCCATGCGGCACAAGCGGTACCTGCTGGCTTCCTTATCGTTCCTGCTGGCCGTCCTGGTCGGAGTGGCGGGCTCGACCGCCGTCGCCGTGCCGGACGGTACGTCCGGCACCGGGCCCGGCCGGCCCGGTGGGCCGGACCGGTGGGCGATGGGCGGGCACGATCTCGCCAACTCTCGCTCCAATCCGTCCGAGCGGCGGCTGGGGCCGTCCAACGCCGGTGAGCTCGCGGTGAAGTGGACGGCGACCGCCGAGGGGGACGTCTCGGCGACCCCGGCCGTGGTGGGCGGCGCGGTCTACTACCCCGACTGGGGTGGGAGGTTCTGGAAGGTCGACGCCCGTACCGGGAAGGTGTTCTGGTCCCGCAGCGTCGCCGAGTACACCGGGATCGAGGGCGCCGTCTCGCGCAGCAGCCCCGCCGTGGTGGGTGACACCGTCTTCATCGGCACCCAGCAGGGCGCCCGGTTGCTGGCGGTCGACACGGCCACGGGCGAGCTGCGCTGGAGCACGCCGGTGGACGACCACCCGTACGCGATCCTCACCCAGTCCCCGGCGGTGTACGGCGGAGTGGTGTACCAGGGTGTCTCCTCCGACGAGGAGACCGCCGCGGGCGACCCGGACTACCCGTGCTGCACCTTCCGGGGCAGCGTGGTGGCGACCGACGCCGGGACCGGCGAGGTGCTGTGGAAGACGTACACGACTCCCGAGGGGGAGGACCCGGCCGACGGCTTCTCCGGCGCCGCGACCTGGAGCGGCACCCCGGCGATCGATCCGGAGAGCGGGACGGTCTACATCACCACCGGCAACAACTACACCGTCCCGCAGAGCGTCACCGACTGCCAGGAGGCGGGCGGTACGGCGACCGAGTGCCTGCCGCCGGAGAACATGATCAACTCGTTCATCGCCTTCGACATGAAGACGGGCGAGGTGAAGTGGTCCACCGGTCAGGACCGCTTCGACTCCTGGAACACCGGCTGCCTGCCGCAGTTCCCGCCCAACAACTGCCCGATCATCCCCGGCCCGGACCACGACTTCGGTGACGGCGCGCACCTGTTCACGCTGTCCGGCGGCGAGCACGGCGAGGGCCGCAAGGCGGTGGGGGCCGGGCAGAAGAGCGGCGAGTACTGGATGCTCGACGCGACCACCGGCGAGGTGCTGTGGAGTTCGGCCGTCGGCCCGGGAGGCGAGTTCGGCGGCATCCAGTGGGGCACCGCCACCGACGGGGAGCGCATCTACTTCACCGAGACCAACATCAACGGTCTGCCGTACGAACTGCCGGACGGCCAGACCATCGACCACAGCTCCTTCGGGGCGCTCGACCCGGCCACCGGGGAGATCCTGTGGCAGGTGCCCGAGCCGCACCAGGGCACCGCGACCGCGGCGGTGAGCGTGGCCAACGGCGTCCTGTACGCGAGCTCGCTGAACAACCACATGTACGCGTTCGACGCCGCCACCGGCGAGCTGCTGTGGGACTTCGAGGGCGAGGGCGCCTCGGCGGCCGGTCCGGCGATCACCGGCGGGACGGTGTACTGGGGCAACGGCTACGCCCGGATCGGCCTGGGCGACCCGAGCCGGACGTTCTACGCGTTCTCCGCCCCGCGCCGCCCGTAGGACGGGGACGGAGACGGGCCCGGTTCCCGGGCCGGGCGCCGGGGGTGGCGGCAGTGCCGTCGCCCCCGGCGCCCGCGGTTTCCGGGGGCGCCGCATCGCCGCCGCCGTCGCCGTAGCCGTGGGGTGGGCGGCGGGGCCGTGTCAGGGGTGCCTGCCAGGATGGCCGGTGTCGCCGACACGACGGGGAGCAGCAGCACATGGTCGAGCAGGTGGCCCGCCGCATGGCCGGGAAGACCGTCACCGACGCGCCGGAGGGCTGGGCACGTGCCGTCCTCTCGGGCCGGGCGGGCGGCGGCGGAAGCAGCATGACCGGCGGCTACACGGTCCCCGGTGTCCGCGCCTCCGCACTGCCGTCCGACATGCACTCCCTGCTGAAGGAGCTCGCGGAGGCGGTGCGCGAGGACCGCGGCTGGGAGCCCGTCAGCTGGGAGATGGACTGCCGGTCCTCTGGTGAGTACCGGCTCACCGTGTTCACGGACGCCGTCGGCCGCGTGTCCGGGCAGGGCGGCGGGTACGAGATCGTCCTGGCTCCCGGTTACCGCCTGCCGCAGCCCGGGCTGCGGCAGGCGGCGGGCACCGCCGCCCCGGCCGGTGACCCGGAGTCGGCCGCGACGAGGTTCCGCGCGTACCTCGAACGGCGCGCCGCCGTCCTCGGCCACCCCGAGGAGCTGCCCCCGCCCGCCACCACCGCGGCGCTCGACGAGGCCGAACGCCGCATCGGCCGCCCGCTGCCCGCCGATCTGCGGGCGCTGTACCTGATCGCCGACGGGGACGGCATCGGGCACCGGCACCGCCATCTCATCGGGGGCCACGCCTGGCTGTCCCTGGAGAGCCTGGTCGCCGAGAACACCGAGTGGCGCGAGTGGCAGGACCGCCCCTGGCTCGGCTGGGACCTGGAGTGGAACGCGGTGGTCTTCGACGCCACGCCCGCCGACACCGTCCGCCGCTGCGGAGACCACCCCGGCTGGATCCGGTTCGCCGCCGACGGGGGCGGCAACCACCTCGCCGTGGACACGGCCCCCGCCCGCGACGGGCGGCCCGGCCAGGTCATCGCCACCGGCCGCGACCACGACGAAGGCCCCGAGTACGTCGCCGACTCCGTCTCCTCCCTGCTCCGGCAGCATCTGGAGCTGCTGGAGCACGGCTCCTACGAGGAGGAGGACGGCCGCATCTTCCTGGGCGGGCCCGCCCGCGCCCCGGGCACCCGGGAGATCGTCGGCGGCATCCCGGCGGAGGTCCCGCCCACCCTCCAGGCCATCCACATCAACGACGCCGCCGGCCTCGTCGGCCTCGGCCCGCTCACCGCCGCGCCCGGCCTGCGCCTGCTGAACCTCAACCGCTCCACCACCGCCGACCTGTCGCCCGTGCGCGGCCTGCCCGTCGAGTCCCTCCGGGCCGCCCTCGACGGCGGCGATCTCACCCCGCTCGCGGGGCACCCCCGGCTCGCCGCCCTCACCCTGCGCACCACCGCCCCGGTCGACCTCACCCCGCTGAGCACCGTCCCCCACCTGCACGGTCTCGACCTCTCCGGGGCCGAGACCCCTGACCTGGCCGTCCTGGCCGGTCTGGCGGGGCTGCGCTACCTCGCCCTCGCCCGGCGGCAGTGGGACGCGCTGCTCGACCGCCGCGCGGTCCCGCCCGCCCTGGCCGCCGTCCGGCTGGCCGGGGACCCGGCCGGGGACGGCGTGACCTTCGAGGACGCCCTCGCCCTGGCCGCCCGCCTGGGTCTGGACACCGGCGGCGCGCTCCGCGTCACCGGCGGTGTCACCGGCCACGGCGACGGGGCCGTACACGGCTGACGGCGGTCCGCCGGTGCGGGAGCGGGAGCGGGCGGCGGCCGGAGGCGCGGCGGCAGGCCCCCTCGTCGGCGGCGCGTCGTGCGGCCGGGCCCGGACCGCCCGCCTGCCGCTTGCTCGCTTGCTCGGCGCCGGGGCGGCCGCGGGACCGGGCCGCGTCCCGCTAGCGGCCGATCTCGTCCAGCTCGGCGAGGTCCTCGTCGGAGAGCTGGAGTCCCGCTCCCGCGGCGTTCTCGCGCAGGTGCGCCACCGACGAGGTCCCGGGGATGAGCAGGATGTTCGGCGACCGCCGCAGCAGCCAGGCCAGGGCGACCGACATCGGCGTCGCGTCCAGCCGGTCGGCCACGGCGGACAGGGCCGTGGACTGCAGCGGGGTGAAGCCGCCGAGCGGGAAGAAGGGCACGTAGGCGATGCCCTTGCCGGCGAGTTCGTCGATCAGCCCGTCGTCCTGGCGGTGGGCGAGGTTGTACATGTTCTGCACGCACACGATCGGCGCGATCTGCTGCGCCTCGGCGACCTGTTCCGCCGTCGCGTTGCTCACCCCGAGGTGCCGGATCAGGCCCTGCCGCTGGAGTTCGACGAGGGCCTCGAAGGGCTCGGCGAGCGAGCCGGGCTGGGGACCCTGGGCGTCGCCGAGCCGGAGGTTGACCACGTCGAGCACGTCGAGGCCGAGGTCCGCCAGGTTCTCGTGGACGGCGCGCCGCAGGTCCTCGGGCTTGCGGGCCGGGGGCCAGCCGCCCTGCTGGTCGCGCTCGGCGCCGACCTTGGTCACGATGTGCAGCGATTCGGGGTAGGGGCGCAGCGCCTCCCGGATCAGCTGGTTGGTGACCCGTGGCCCGTACACACCGGCGGTGTCGATATGGGTGATCCCGAGTGCGACGGCCTCGCGCAGCACGGCGAGCGCGCCGTCGCGGTCGGCGGGCGGGCCCATGACCCCGGGGCCGGCGAGCTGCATGGCGCCGTAGCCGAAGCGGGTGACGGTCAGACCGCCCAGGGTCCAGGTGCCGCCGGGCAGCGATGCGGAGGGGGTGTTCATGGCTGTGCCTTTCCTGCTGAACCGGATACCGCGGAGGGCTGCTTGTCACTCGGTCCGCCGTTCGTCACCGGCGCGATCCGCGTTTCGCCCATGCCGTCGATGCTCGCCCGCGGACCGGGTGCGCATCCAATACCGGTACGGCGCTCTGTCATACCCCGCGGGTATCACCGACGTACGCTGGTGACATGGACACCGTGGAGACCCGCGAGCTGAGGTACTTCGTGGCCGTCGCCGAGGAGCTGCACTTCGGCCGCGCCGCCGAACGCCTCGGCATGGCCCAGCCACCGCTGTCCCGGGCGATCCGGCAGCTCGAGCGGCGCCTCGGCGTCACCCTGCTGGAACGCGACCGCCGCGGTGTCGCCCTGACCGGCGCCGGGGAGGTGCTGCTGAGCGAGGGCCGCGCGGCCCTCGACGCGGTCACCGCCGCCGTCCGCCGCACCCGGCGCGCCGGTGGCGCCGGCGGTCCGGGCGGCCCCCGGGAACGCCTGGTGCTGGCGGTGAAGGCCGGCGCGTCCCACGAGTTGCTGCACAAGCTGCTCGACGCCTACGCGGCCGAGCCCGGCGCCGCCGAGGTCGAGGTGCTGCCGAGCGGCACGTGCGAGCAGGGGGAGATGCTGCGCGACGGCCGCGCCGACGTGGCGCTCATGCACAAGCCGTTCAACTCCCTCGCCGGGTTCGACAGCGAGGAGCTGGCCACCGAGGGGCAGATCGCCATCCTGCCCGCCGGGCACCCGCTCGCCGCGCACCGGGCCCTGTCCCTGGCCGACGTCACCGACATCCCCGATCTTCCGCTCGCCCGCTGGGCGCGCAACGGCACGTATCCGCCCGGGCCGGGTCCCGAGATCCACGACCAGACACAGCTCGCCCAGCTGATCGCGCTCGGCCGCACCGTGGCGGTCTTCCCCGAGTCCGCCCGCGCCTGGCTGTGGGCCGAGCACACCGCCGTCCCCCTGACCGACGCGCGCCCCGTCGTCACCCACATCGCCTGGCCCGCGCACAGCCGCTCCCTCGCCCTCGCCAAGCTGGTCCGCACGGCCACCCGGCTGTGAGCTTCCCGCGCCCTCCCGTGTCGCTCCCGCCCCGCTGACGCGCCCTTGACGTGCCCGCCGACCGCCGGTCGGCGGGACGGTTCCCGCGCCTCCTTCCGGACCGCCGGGGCAGGGACCCGGCCGGCGCCCCGGGCCTCCCCGCGGCCGGTGGCCGTCCCGGCCGCCGCGGGCTCCGCCCCCGCGTGAATCGCCGTATGCACCACCGCTTGAGGCCAGATCAGAGCGCTCTCGCGCACACGGGCGGCCCAGCGCCGGTTCTCGTTCCGGCACCCCCTGTTCTCCCGGCCCGCGGCGGGTGCCGCGCCGCCCCGCCGACACCCTTTGACAAAACGGAACACTGATCCGTATGTTGATCGGAACGACGTTCCGCTTTCGGCGCGGCCGAAACCGGGCGTTCCCGACCGCCCCGTCCGCCGCCGGTCCCGGCCGACTGCCGTCCGACCTCCGTCCGGTTGCCGCCCTGGTGGAGCCGGTGGCGGAAACTCCTCGAAGGAAAGCACTCACCATGAGCGAATCGACTCCCGCAGCCGGCACCGCCGGTGCGCCCACTCCCGTCCTCTCGGTCGGCCCGGTGGTGCTGCCGGCCCCCGACCGCGCCGTGGACCTGGAGGTGAAGGTCTCCGCACCCGTGGCCGGGAGCGGCCTGCCCGTCGTCCTCCTCTCCCACGGGCTGGGGCTCTCCAACCACCTCTCCTCGCTGCACGGTTACGCCCCGCTCGCCGACTTCTGGGCGGCGCACGGCTTCGTCGTGATCCAGCCCACCCATCTGGACTCGGCGACGCTGAGGACGCTCGTCCCGGCCACCGGCGCCGCCGGTGCGCCGCAGCACTGGCGGTCACGGGCCGAGGACATGAGGCGCGTCCTCGACCGGCTCGACGAGATCGAGGCCGCCGTCCCCGGGCTCGCCGGGCGCCTGGACCACGGCAGGATCGCCGTGGCCGGGCACTCGATGGGCGGGCACACCGCGAGCCTGCTGCTGGGCGCCCGGCTCACCGATCCGCACGACGGAACGGAAGTCGACCTCACCGAGCCCCGGATCACGGCGGGTGTGCTGCTCGCCTCGACCGGCAGGGGCGGCGACGCCCTCGTCCCGGCCATGGCCGAGAGCTGTCCCTTCCTCCTGAGCACCGACTTCTCCACGATGACGGCCCCCACGCTCGTGGTCGCCGGCGACAAGGACGCCTCCGCCCATCTGACGGTCAGCGGCCCGGACTGGCACGCCGACCCGTACGTCCTCTCCCCCGGTCCCAAGTCCCTGCTCACCCTGTTCGGCGCGGAGCACGGGCTCGGCGGCGTCTCCGGCTACGACGTCGCCGAGACCACGGACGAGAACCCCGAGCGGGTGGCCGTGGTCCAGCGGCTCACCTGGGCCTACCTCCGCAGCGCGCTCCACCCCGGGGACCCCGCCTGGCGGACGGCCCGCGAGGCGCTGGCGGCCGACCCGGACCCGCTCGGACGGATCGAGTCCAAGTAGGCCGGGCAGGCCCGGAGGGCGCCCGCCGCCCGGCCGGGAAGCCCCGGCGCCCGGCGGCCGATTCTCGACCTTGACGGTGGATCAGCGGAAACATACGTTCCCATTCGGCACGTGCCGAACGCTTGACGCGCAGCTGACTCCGTCAAACCCGCAACGGTTTCCGTATTCCGGATCCACCGGCGTGCGGAGAACTCCGCCGAGCATCGGAAGGTGACCCCCATGAACATCCCCGTGAGCACCGAGAAGCCGGCCACCGCGCCGCCGCCCGCCACCGCCCGCCGCACCTGGCAGCCCCCGGTGGTCGAGTGCCGCGAGGTGCGCGCCGAGGTGACCGCCTACGCCGGGGCCCGTCCCGCGTGGCCGAAGCGCTGACCCGGGCCGGCTTCACGGCGGCCCTGCGCGGGCTGTCCGTGCGGTACTGGGACACCCACCCGTTCCAGCTCCGGCTGCACGAGGGCCGGTGCACCCAGGACGAGGTCCGCTCCTGGGTCGCCAACCGCTGGTACTACCAGCGGTGCCTGTCACAGAAGAACGGGGCGATCATCGCCAACTGCCCGCTTCCCGCGGTGCGGCGGCGGTGGGCGGAACGCATCCTGTTCCAGGACGGCCGCGACGACGGTGAGGGCGGGCTGGAGGACTGGCTCGTCCTCGCCGAGGCCGTCGGCCTGTCCCGGGAGGAGGTCCGCGAGGAGCGGCACGTACTGCCCGGGGTGCGGTTCGCCGTCGACTCCTACGTCCACTTCTGCCGGACGCGGCCGTGGATCGAGGGCGTCGCGGCCGGTCTGACGGAACTGTTCGCCCCCGGCCACATGGCGGACCGGATCGCCGCCTGGCAGCGCCACTACCCCTGGATCAAACCCGAGGGCTACGCCTACTTCGCCACCCGGATCCCGGTGGTGGAGGGGGACGCCGAGTACACCCTCGGCCTGGTGCTGGACCACTGCGCCACCCGCGAGCAGCAGGACCGCGCCGTCGCCGCGCTCGGCTTCAAGTGCGACGTGCTGCGCGGCGTGCTGGACGCCGTCGAGTACGCGGCGGGCCGGCCGGCGGGCGTACGGTGACGCCGCCGGTGCCGGTCCCGCCCGGCGGCCGCCCGGCGCTGGGCCGCGGGGTGCGCCTGGCGTACGACGGGGTGCGCGGCCGGCCGGCGCTGCTCTACCCCGAGGGCGTGCTGCTGCTCAACGAGTCGGCCGCCGCGGTGCTCACCCGGTGCGACGGCACCCGGACGGTCGACGCCATCGCCGGTGATCTGGCCGCCGAGTACGACGGGGTCGCCGCCGGGGACGTCGCGGCGGTGGTGGCGGAGGTCGCCGGCCGGCACCTGGTGGACTTCGACCCGCCGGCGCCCGTACCGGTCGCTCCGCCCGCCGGAGCGGGCGCCCCGGCGGGCGGGCCGCCGCCGGACCCACCGCCGGATCCGGCCCCGATCGGCATGGTGGCCGAGCTGACGTACCGGTGCCCGCTGCACTGCCCGTACTGCTCCAACCCGGTCGACATGCGCCCCTACCGCGACGAGCTCGGCACCGGCGACTGGCTCCGCGTGCTCGGCGAGGCCCGCAGCCTGGGAGTGCTCCAGGTGCACTTCTCCGGCGGCGAGCCCGCGCTCCGCCGCGATCTGGCGGACCTCGTCGGCGAGGCGCACCGGCTGGGCGCCTACACGAACCTGGTCACCAGCGGCATCCCGATGGACGCCGGGCGGCTGGCCGAGCTGGCCGCCGCCGGGCTGGACCACGTCCAGCTCTCCTTCCAGGACGCGGTGGCCGGTCCGGCCGACGCCGTCGCCGGCATGCCGGCGCACACGCGCAAGACGGAGGTGGCCGCCGCGGTCACCGCCGCGGGCCTGCCGCTGACCGTCAACGCGGTGCTGCACCGCGGGAACGTCACCCGGCTGCTCGACATCACCCGGCTGGCCGCGGAACTGGGCGCCGACCGCCTGGAACTCGCGCACACCCAGTACTACGGCTGGGGACTGCGCAACCGCGCGGTGCTGATGCCCACCGAGGAGCAGATCGCCACCGCGGAGCGCGACGCCGCCGAGGCCCGGGAGCGGTACGGCGACCGGATGCAGATCGTCTACGTCGTCCCGGACCACCATCTGGCCCGGCCGAAGGCGTGCATGGCGGGTTGGGGCAGCCGGATGTTCGTGATCGCGCCGAACGGCGACGTCCTGCCGTGTCTGGCCGCAGCGCAGCTCCCGGGCCTGGAGCCGCCCGGTGTGCGCACCGGTTCGCTGGCGGACGCCTGGTACCGGTCGGAGGCGTTCGACCGCTTCCGGGGCACGGGGTGGATGCGGGAGCCGTGCCGGAGCTGCCCGCTGAAGGAGGAGGACCTCGGCGGCTGCCGCTGCCAGGCGTTCCAGCTCACCGGCGACGCGGCGGCCACCGACCCGGTGTGCGAACTGTCGCCGCACCACGGCCTGGTGGCGGCGGCGCTCACCGAGGCCCGCACCGGTGACGGGGCCCGTCGCCCGGTGCCGCGCCGTCCGGGCGGTGGCGGCTGACATGCGGGTACGGGTGCTCGGTACGGCGGCCGGGGGCGGGCTGCCGCAGTGGAACTGCGCCTGCGAGGTGTGCGGCGCGGCACGGGCCGCCGCCACCGGGCGCACCCAGGACTGCCTCGCCGTCAGCGGCGACGGCACGGCGTGGTGGCTGGTCAACGCCTCGCCGGACATCCGTAGCCAGATTCTCGCCGCGCCCGAGCTGGTGCCCGGCCCGGCCCGGCGGCGGACGCCCCTGCGCGGCGCCCTCCTCACCAGCGCCGAGCTCGACCACACCCTGGGGCTGGCCGCGCTGCGGGAGGCGCGGGACTTCACGGTGCACGGCACGGCGGCCGTGCTGGAGGCGCTGCCGGTGCGCGGCGTCATCGACCCGTACGGCGGCTTCCGGTGGAGCCCGGTCGGGAACACGGAGCTGGAGCTGGCGGGCGGGCTGACCGTCCGGGCGGTCCCCGTGGGCCGCAAGCGGCCCCGGTACGCCGCCGGAGCGCCGGACGCCGGCGACTGGGTGGTGGCGTACCGCCTCACCGACCCCCGCACCGGCGGGGTGCTCGTCTACGCACCGTGTCTGGCCGCCTGGTCGCCCGCGCTCGCGGCGGCGGCCGAGGGGGCCGGCTGCGTCCTGCTGGACGGCTCGTTCTTCACCGACGACGAGATGACCGAGCGGACCGGCGCCGGTCCCACGGCCCTGGCCATGGGGCATCTGCCGATCTCCGACAGCCTGGCGCGGCGCGCGGCGTATCCGTCCGCCCGCTGGCTGTACACCCATCTCAACAACACCAACCCGGTCCTGGTGGAGGACTCCCCGCAGCGGCGGGCCGTGGAGCGGGCGGGCGCCGAGGTGGCCGCGGACGGGATGCTGCTGGAGCTGTGAACGGCCGGGTGAAGGTGTGTCCTGCCGGGGTCCGACGGGTCCGGGAGCGGGCCGGGGCGCGGCCGCCACACGGGCGTCGGCAACAGGGCGCACCCAATAGGGTGATCTTTCATCTTTGATGGCCGAGGCCGAAGCCGAGTACCGGGAGATCGAGCGCAAACACGCCGAGCTGGCCCGCGAACGACAGGCCGATGCCGGACAGGCACCCCACCTGGATCAGGATGCCGCATGACCACGGTCAGAGAGCATGCCCACCTGCTCGACAGCGAGGGCCTGTCCCAGTGGGTGCGCGGCGACCGTCGCACGGGTCTGCGGATCAAGAAAGCCGAACGTCAAGGCATCCGGGTGATGACCACCTCCATGACCATGATCGAGGCGTACGACCCGACACGACACAAACCCGCCTGGCAGTGGGCACTGTCCCGCATCCACATCGAGCCGGCGCCCGAAGACCTCGCCAAGGGGGCCGTCGAACTGCTCAAGGAGACGGGCCTGCACGGTCACAAGTACGCCATCGACGCCGCCGTCGCCCTGCGGCAGCCCGGACCGGTCACCGTCTTCGCCTCCGACGAGGACGACATGCGCGAGCTGTGCGGCGACCGCGTGGTGGCCGTGCGGCTCTGGTCACGGGACACCCGTAGGGCCGGGTGCCGCCCGTCGCCGTACCGGGCGCGGTACGGCGACGGGCGGCACCCGGCCAGTTTCGGGGCGGGGCGGAACGGGCGGGAGCCGCCGGGGGTGACGCCCCGGCGGCGGGCGGGCGGCTTCGGGGTTACGGCGGGGTGTCGGCCACACCGCCAGGATGCCCGGCGCGCGGGGACGGCGGGCGTCCTCCGTACCGCCGCGGGGTCCGCGCTGGTCCACGGCCCGCGGTCCCGGCGGCGGGAGCGCCCGGGCGCGGCCCGCCGGGAATGGCCGCGGCGCGCCTTGACCGGCGGACCGGCCGTTGTGGACTCCCCCCTTCCGCACTAGCTTCCCCGCCGTCGGAAGTCGTCAGTAGTCGTCAGTAGTCGTCAGTATCGGTATCTCGCGCCCCCGTCGGAGGGGGCAGGACGGTGACCATGCGACGCAAAAGGTGCCTGTTATCCCCGGCTCTGTCCCTGTTCCTGGCGGTCCTGGTCGGTACGGCGGGCTCGCCCGCCGCCGCCGCAGCGCCCCCGGACACCGCGCCGGACGGGGCGACCGCCGCCGACCCCGGCCGCCCCGGCGGGCCGGACCAGTGGCCGATGGGCGGACACGACCTCGCCAACTCGCGCTCCAACCCGTTCGAGCGGCACCTGAAGCCGTCGAACGCCGGTGACCTCGCGGTGAAGTGGACCGCGACCACCGAGGGCGACGTCTCCGCGACACCCGCCGTGGTGGACGGCGCGGTCTACTACCCCGACTGGGGCGGGAGGTTCTGGAAGGTCGACGCGGAGACCGGGGAAGTGATCTGGTCCCGCAGCGTCGCCGAGTACACCGGCATCGAGGGCGCCGTCTCGCGCAGCAGCCCCGCCGTCGTCGGCGACACCGTCTACCTCGGCACCCAGCAGGGCGCCCGGCTCCTCGCCGTCGACACGGCCACCGGCGACCTGCGCTGGAGCACCCCGGTGGACGACCACCCGCGCGCGATCCTCACCCAGTCGCCGACGGTGTACGGCGGAGTGGTGTACCAGAGCGTCTCCTCCGACGAGGAACCCGCCGCGGCGGACCCCGACTACCCGTGCTGCACCTTCCGGGGCAACGTGGTGGCCGCCGACGCCGGGACCGGCGAGGTGCTGTGGAAGACGTACGCCATCCCCGAGCAGGAGGACCCGGCCGACGGCTTCAGCGGCGCGGCGATCTGGAGCGGGAGCCCGGCGGTCGACCCGGAGAGCGGGACGGTCTACGTCACCTCGGGCAACAACTACACCGTCCCGCGGAGCGTGACCGAGTGCCAGGAGGCGGGCGGCAAGCCGTCCGAGTGCCTGCCGCCGGAGAACCGGATCAACTCCTTCATCGCCCTGGACATGAAGACCGGTGAGATCAAGTGGTCCACCGGTCAGGACCGCTTCGACTCCTGGAACATCAACTGCCTGCCGGGCTTCCCGCCGGACAACTGCCCGATCCCGGGCCCGGACCACGACTTCGCCGACGGCGCCCATCTGTTCACCCTCTCCGGCGGCGCGCACGGCGAGGCGCGCAAGGCCGTCGGCGCCGGGCAGAAGAGCGGCGAGTACTGGATGCTCGACGCGACCACCGGCGAGGTGCTGTGGAGCTCGGCCGTCGGCCCGGGTTCGGAACTGGGCGGGATCCAGTGGGGCACCGCGAGCGACGGTGAGCGCATCTACTTCGCCGAGAGCAACGTGAACGGCATGGAGCACGAGCTGCCGAGCGGGGAGGTCATCGACCACAGCTCCTTCGGCGCGCTCGACCCGGCCACCGGAGAGGTGATCTGGCAGGTGCCCGAACCGCACGGGGGTACCGCGATCGCGGCGGTGAGCGTGGCCAACGGCGTCCTGTACGCCGGGTCCCTGAACAACCACATGTACGCGTTCGACGCCGCCACCGGCGAACTGCTGTGGGACTTCGAGGGCGAGGGCGCCTCCATGTCCGGCCCGGCGGTCACCGGCGGGACGGTCTACTGGGGCAACGGCTACGCCCGGGTCCGCGGGGCCGACTCGAGCAGGACGTTCTACGCGTTCTCCGTCGGCCCCCGCCCGTAGCGCGGCGCGGTACGGGCGGACCGGTGCCGGGCCCCGGGCGTCCTCCCCGCGCGCCGGGCCCCGCCGGGGAGTCCGGGCAGTCCCCGGACTCCCCGGGCTCCTCCGCCCGCCTGCTCACCGCCGCGGTCCCGGGCCGGGGGCGGTCCTGCCCACCCACTCGTCCAGCCAGGCGAACGCCGCGTCCTGCATCGCCGCGGCGAAGACATGGCCGAGGCCCGGCCAGAGCTCCGTCCGCAGCCGCTCGTCCGCGTTCTGGGAGCGCCAGACGGCGCGCAGCTTCCGGTACGCCGTCTCCACTCCCTCGGGTGTGAACAGCGGGTCCCGCTCCCCGGCCAGGAACAGCATCGGTCCGGGGGCGGCGATGCTCGCCACGTCGGGGATGTCCAGATGGCGCGGGAGACCGGGGTGGAGCATGAAGTAGGCGGACTGGCCGCGCAGGGTGTTGCTCCCCGGCACCGTCAGCTCCTTCAGGCCCGTCATCCAGCAGGCGGCCACCGCCGCGCCGACATGGTCCGAGAGCGCGGCCACCTGCCAGGCCCGGTAGGCGCCCATCGAGAAGCCCAGCGCCGCGACGCGCTCGCCGTCCACCTCGGGGAGACGGGCGAGGAAGGCCGCCGCGCGCTCGTCCTCGCGGGCCAGCAGGCCGGCCGGTGAGGCGCCGAGGTGGAACAGGTTGGCCGCCAGCGCCTGCTGCCCCTCGTAGGCCAGGCCGCAGCGGTCGCCCCAGCCCGGGGCGTCGACGGCGAGGACCGCGTAGCCCCGCCGGGCGAGTTCGTCGCCCACGAAGCGCCCGCCGAAGCGTTTCTCCGCCCAGTCCCGTGCCGAGGACAGCCGCGTCTCGTCGTACCAGGGCCGTACGAGTTTCTCCTTGCCGATGTCGAACCTCGAACCGTGGTCGTGCAGCAGGAGCACTGCCGGGAACGGCCCCCTCCCCCGCGGCAGCAGCACCGTCGCCCGTACCCGGCTGAAGCGGGTCACGTTGAACAGGACGATCCGGTGGCGGACGCCCTCCGCCACCCGCTCGTCGAGCACCTCCGCGTGGAAGGGGGTGTCGTCCCTCGGCTGGAAGAGGTGCTCCTCCACCTTGGTGCGGGCGACCTGGCGCCAGGTGCGGAAGTCGCGGATCGGGGAGGTGCCCCAGGCGAGCGGGAAGGTCAGCTCGGCTCTGAGCCGCTCGTGGCAGGCCGGGAGGCCGTCGCCGGTGACGCCCGGTGACTCGAAGCCGGGCGTGTCCGGGACGGTGTCCGTGTCATCGGGCGGGTGCGCGTCCGGCGCGTCGGCCGTCGCCGCGCCGCCGCCGGGCCGCGGGCCGGCCGACGAGAACGCCGTCGTCAGGGCGTCGGAGATCCTTCTCCGTATCCGTGTCATGCGTGCATCCCTCGCCTGTGGGGACGGCCCCCGCGTCGCACGAGGGCCGAAGCGACAAAGCGGAAGCTAACGAGCCGGTTCCGCCGCAGCAAGGGCTTGCGCCGGGTTCATGGGCGGCTCGGCCGTCGCGGCCCGCCGGAGCGCCCAGGGGATCCTTCCCGCTCCCGAGGGTCCGGAGCCGGTCGCCGGAGTCGGCGGGAGCGCTCATGCCCGGTCGCCTCCGGCACCCGGACCGCAAACGTTTGCGGCCCGGCGCGCGAGCGCCGGGCCTCGGCGTTTCGGCGGCAGGACGCGGTGGCGGCCCGCCGGCCCCGCTCGGCGCGGGCCGTCTCTGCTTCCTCTCCACAACCACAAACGATCCGGCGAAGAGTCACACCGATTTGCCTAACACTTTTAGGTAAATGCATAATCAGGTAAGGCGAACGAGAGGACGGCCATGACACGCGCGGGACTGACCGCGGAACGTCTGACCCGGGCGGGAGCGGAACTGGCCGACGAGGTCGGCTTCGACCAGGTGACCGTCTCGGCGCTCGCCAGACGGTTCGACGTCAAGGTCGCGAGCCTGTACTCGCACCTGAGAAGCTCCCATGACCTGCGGACCAGGATCGCCCTGCTCGCCCTGGAGGAGCTCGCCGACCGGGCCGCCGACGCCCTGGCCGGGCGGGCCGGCAAGGACGCCCTGACCGCCCTGGCGAACGTCTACCGCGACTACGCCCGGGAGCACCCCGGCCGCTACGCCGCGGCCCAGCTCCGGCTCGACCCCGAGACGGCGGCCACCAGCGCCGGCGTCCGGCACGCGCGGATGACGCGGGCCCTCCTGCGCGGCTACGACCTGGCCGAACCGGACCAGACGCACGCGGTCCGGCTGCTGGGCAGCGTCTTCCACGGCTACGTCAGCCTGGAACTGGGCGGCGGGTTCAGCCACAGCGCGCCCGACACCCAGGAGACCTGGACACGGATCCTGGACGCCCTCGACGCCCTGCTGCGGAACTGGCCCGCGCCCTGACCCGCACCGGCACCCCGCCGGCCCCGCGCGGACGGGACCGGGCGGCCCGCCCCCAGCGACCGACACCTCATCGACAGGTTGGGACCATGCACCCCGAGCACCACTGGATCACCACGCCCATCACCGCCGGACTCCTGCGCGGCGCCCTCGACCTGGAGCGCACCGAGCACGGTCTGCTGCCGCACCGGCTGCCCGCCAGGGCCCGCGCCCAGTGCGCCGACGGGCAGCTCGCCATGGCCGAGTCCCAGCCCTCCGGCGTACGGCTGGCCTTCCGCACCCGGGCCACCGCCGTCGAGCTGGACACCCGGCCCACCAAGCGGGTCTACGCCGGCGCCCCGCCCCGCCCCGACGGCGTGTACGACCTGCTCGTCGACGGCCGCCTGACCGGCCAGGCCACCGTCTCCGGCGGCGACACCGTGACCGTCGACATGGCCACCGGAGCCGTCGAGCACCGCCCCGGCCCGGCCGGCACCCTGCGCTTCACCGATCTGCCCGGCGGCGACAAGGACGTCGAGATCTGGCTGCCGCACAACGAGACCACCGAGCTTCTCGCCCTGCGCACCGACGCCCCCGTCGAGCCCGCGCCGGACCGGGGCCGCCGGGTGTGGCTGCACCACGGCAGTTCGATCAGCCACGGCTCCGACGCCGCGAGCCCCACCGCCACCTGGCCCGCGCTCGCCGCCGCCCGCGGCGGGGTGGAGCTGGTCAACCTCGGTCTGGGCGGCAGTGCCCTGCTCGACCCGTTCACCGCCCGCGCGATGCGCGACACCCCCGCCGACCTGATCAGCGTCAAGATCGGCATCAACCTGGTCAACGGCGACGTGATGCGGCTGCGCGCCTTCACCCCGGCCGTACACGGCTTCCTCGACACCCTCCGCGAGGGCCATCCCACCGCGCCGCTGCTGGTCGTCTCGCCCGTCCACTGCCCGCTCCACGAGGACACCCCGGGCCCGCTCGCCTTCGATCTCGACGCGCTCGGCGAGGGGAAGCTGCGGTTCCGGGCCACCGGCGATCCCGCCGAGCGCGCCGCCGGGAAGCTGACCCTGCGCGTCATCCGGGAGGAACTGGCCCGGATCGTGCGGCAGCGGGCGGCCGAGGACCCCCATCTGCACTACCTCGACGGTCTCGACCTCTACGGCGAGGCCGACTTCGCCGAGCTGCCGCTGCCCGACGGGCTCCACCCGGACGCCGCCGCCCACCGCCGCATCGGCGAGCGCTTCGCCGCCCTGGCCTTCGCCGACGGCCCCTTCTCCGCCGGCCGCGCCGCCGCCTGAGACCGGCGCGGCGCGGCCGGCCGCCACCCACCCGCG
>NZ_JAZDCX010000028.1:0-94459 GCF_036323805.1 Streptomyces rubellus | reverse complement strand
AAGAGCGGCGGCCCTGGACTCCCGGGACGGTCCCGGGGGCGGGGCGGAGGCGGACACCGGAGTGGACGTGAGGTCGGACGGAGTGGGCGAGGCTGCCATGAAGGGCTCCCTGGAGTGCGACGGCTGTCGGCTATGCGCCTTCCGTACGGAAGCGCACCCGGTCAGGGTATCGGGCGGGACGGCCGGGGCCGGGAGCGTTCCGAGACGTGGACGGTTCCGGCACCCGTGGCGCCGGCCCCACGCCGTTAAGGAGTGCTGAACCGTCCGGTGAAGGAACACTCGCTGGTGCTGAAAGGCCGGCTGCGGGATGCTGGCCGGCATGATCACCCCCGACACCAAGAACTGGACCTGGGTGCTGGACCGCCCCTGCCCCGAGTGCGGCTTCGACACCCGGCCGGTCCGGGGCACGGACGTAGCCGGTCTGATCCGCGCGAACGCCGCGGCCTGGCGGCCGGTGCTGGAGCGCGCCGACGCGCGCGAGCGCCCCGCGCCGGACGTCTGGTCACCGCTGGAGTACGGCTGCCACGTCCGGGACGTCTTCCGGGTCTTCGACGAACGGCTGCGGCTGATGCTCGCCGAGGACGGCCCGGCCTTCCCCGACTGGGACCAGGACGCCACCGCCGTCGCCGAGCGCTACCGCGAGCAGGACCCGCGCCGGGTGGCCGACGAGCTGGCGGCGGCGGGCGAGGCGCTGGCCGCCCGGTTCGAGGCGGTGGCGGGCGAGCAGTGGCTGCGTACCGGCGACCGGAGCGACGGCTCCCGCTTCACCGTGGAGACCCTCGCCCGGTACATGATCCACGACCCCGTCCACCACCTCCACGACGTGACCCGCTGACATCCGCCGGTCAGCCCGCCGGCAGCGGGAGGTCCTCCCCGAGCAGCCCGGCCTCGACCAGCGCGTGCCACAGCCCGTCCGGCACGGGCCGCGCGAACATCCGGGCATTGTCCCGCACCTCCGCCCCGGTGGCCGCGCCGACGACCACCGAGGCCACCGCCGGGTGGCCGAACGGGAAGCGCAGCGCGGCCGCCCGCAGCGGCACCCCGAACTCCTCGCACACCGCCTGGATCCGCCGGGCCCGCTCCAGCACGTCCGGCGGCACCGGACGGTAGTTGTACTCGGCGCCGGTGCGCGGGTCGGCCAGCAGCCCGGAGTTGTAGACCCCGCCCACGATCACGGAGGTGCCGCGCCGGGCGCAGACCGGCAGCAGGTCGAAGGCCGCCCGGTGGTCCAGCAGGGTCCAGCGGCCGGCGCACAGCACCACGTCGACGTCGAGGTCGGCGACGAAGCGGGCCAGGTGGTCGCTGTGGTTCATGCCGAAGCCGATCGCGCCCACCGCTCCCTCCGCGCGCAGCTCGGCCAGGGCCGGGAAACCGGTCTCGTACACCTCGCGGACGTGGTCCTCCACGTCGTGCAGCAGCACGATCTCCACCCGGTCGGTGCCCAGCCGCTCCAGGGATGCCTCGACGGTGGCCCGGATGCCGTCCCGGCTCAGGTCCCACACCCGGGCGCGCGGCGGGGTGTCCAGGAAGCCCTCCGGGTCGGGCGGTTCCTCGCCGGGCTCGAGCGGGCGCAGCCGCCGGCCGACCTTGGTGGAGATCACGTACGAGCCGCGGTCCCGGCCGGCCAGCGCACGGCCGAGGCGCTCCTCGGAGAGGCCGACGCCGTAGTGCGGCGCGGTGTCCAGATAGGCCAGGCCCTCCGCCAGCGCGGCGTCGACGACCGCGCGGGCCTGTTCCTCGCCGACGGTGCGGTGGAAGTTGCCGAGGGGGGCGCAGCCGAGGCCGAGCGGGGGCACCCGCACCCCGCTGCCGCCCAGTTCCCGTGTGCCGTCCGGTCGCGTCATGGTCCTCTCCCGTCCTCCGCCGTCTTCCGGTTCCGGCCGTCCCGTCCCCGGCCGTCGCCCTGCGCGCATGACGACCATTCCCGCGGGAGCCGGAAGAACTCGCGCGAAGGACCGCCGCGGTCCCGCCCGCCGGCGGTCCGAAGGCCGGTCCGGGTGATCGGTTCCGGGGACCGGCGTGCTCCCGGAAGGTGGTGTCCGGACACTCGCGGCGGTATTCGGACTCTTCTCCTCCGCTCCGTTCCGACTCGCGCCGGAAACGCTTGCGGGGGCTGCGGGCCGGGCACGGTGACGCCGTAGGCTGGGGGCCGCACAGTACGCAGGGCAAGGGAACGTCAGCCGGTACGGAGCGTGGCGCTCCGGTCGGCCGGAAGGAGGCACTGGGTGATCGAGCTCGAGGGGGTGCCCGAGCTGGTCGACCCGGTCATGGTGGCCGCGTTCGAAGGCTGGAACGACGCCGGCGACGCCGCCTCCGCCGCGGTCGCCCATCTGGAGCGGGAGTGGAAGGGCGAGGTGTTCGCGGCGCTGGACGCCGAGGACTACTACGACTTCCAGGTCAACCGCCCCCAGGTGTGGCTGGAGGGCGGCGTGCGCAGAATCACCTGGCCCACGACCCGGCTGTCGGTGGTGCGCGTCGGCGAGACCGGCGGCCGGGGCCGGGCCCGCGACCTGGTGCTGGTGCGCGGCATCGAGCCGAGCATGCGCTGGCGGTCCTTCTGCAACGAACTGCTGGGCTTCGCCCACGAACTCGGGGTGGAGATGGTGGTGGTGCTCGGCGCGCTGCTCGGCGACACCCCGCACACCCGGCCGGTCCCGGTGACCGGCACCACCTCCGACGCCGACCTGGCCCGCACCATGGATCTGGAGGAGTCCCGCTACGAGGGCCCCACCGGCATCGTCGGCGTCCTCCAGGAGGCGTGCGGCCACGCGGGCGTGCCGGCGGTGAGTCTGTGGGCGGCGGTGCCGCACTACGTCTCGCAGCCGCCCAACCCCAAGGCGACGCTCGCCCTGCTCAACCGGCTGGAGGACCTGCTGGACATGCGGATCCCGCTGGGCGAGCTGCCCGAGGACGCCCGGGCGTGGCAGCTGGGCGTGGACCAACTCGCCGCCGAGGACAGCGAGGTGGCCGAGTACGTGCAGTCCCTGGAGGAGGCCCGGGACACCGCGGAGCTGCCGGAGGCGTCGGGCGAGGCCATCGCCAAGGAGTTCGAGCGCTACCTGCGCAGGCGCGACGGCCAGCCGGGCCAGCCCGGCGGCCATGCCTCCGGCGGTACGACGGCCACTGAGGGCGGTTCGTACCTGCGCGAGACCTCCGGCGGTCCGGGCCGCCCAGCGCGGCCGCAGGAGCCGCGGGAGCAGGCGGAGCCGCGGGAGCAGGCGGAGGAGTCCCAGGAGGGCGGAGGCGCTCCGGAGCGGCAGGACGACCCGGAGAACCGGGACGGCTCCGAGGGCCGGGAGGGGCCGGACGCCTCCGGCGGGCGGGACGACGGCTGACCGGTCCCGTCCGCGCCGGTCGCCGGTGCTCCGGCCGGGCGCGGACGGGACCGCCGGTCACAGGGCGGTCGGAAAGCGGTCAGAGAGCGGTCAGAGAGCGATGCCCAGCAGGGCGTCCACGGCCCGGGAGACCAGCCCGGGCGCGCCGGTGTCCGTGCCGCCGTCCGTCTCCTGGCGTCCGGCCCAGCGGTCGACGGCGGCCAGCGCGGCGGGCGCGTCGAGGTCGTCGGCGAGGGCCGCGCGGATCTCCGCGACCAGTTCCCCGGCGGGCGGCCCGTCGGGACGGGAGACCGCGGCACGCCAGCGGCCGAGCCGTTCGACCGCCTCGTCGAGGACGGCGTCCGTCCACTCCCAGTCCGAACGGTAGTGGTGGGCCAGCAGGGTGAGGCGGATGGCGGCCGGGTCGACCCCGGCCCGGCGCAGCCGGCTGACGAAGACCAGGTTCCCCTTGGACTTCGACATCTTCTCGCCGTCGAGGGCGACCATTCCGGCGTGCACGTACGTCCTGGCGAAGGGGTGCTGCCCGGTGAGTGCCTGGGCGTGCGAGGCACCCATCTCGTGGTGGGGGAAGGCCAGGTCGGAGCCGCCGCCCTGGACGTCGAAGCCCATGCCCAGGTGCTCGAGGGCGATGGCGACGCACTCGATGTGCCAGCCGGGGCGGCCCGGTCCGAGGGAGCCGCCGTCCCACGAGGGCTCGCCGTCGCGGGCGGCCAGCCACAGCACCGGGTCGAGCGGGTTCTTCTTGCCTGCGCGGCCGGGATCGCCGCCGCGCTCGGCCGACAGGTGCCGCATCGTCTCGGCGTCCAGCCGGGACACCTCGCCGAAGTGGGGGTCGCTGGAGACGGAGAAGTAGACGTCGCCGTCGAGTTCGTAGGTGGCGCCGGCGTCGCGCAGCCGCTCGATGATCGGGACGATCCGGGGTATGGACTCCACCGCGCCGATGTAGTGCTTCGGGGGGAGCATCCGCAGGGCGGTCATGTCCTCGCGGAAGAGGGCCGTCTCACGCTCGGCGAGCACGGTCCAGTCGTCACCGTTGGCGACGGCCCGCTCCAGCAGCGGATCGTCGATGTCGGTGACGTTCTGCACGTAGTGGACCTGCCGCTTGGTGTCGAGCCATACGCGCTGTACGAGGTCGAACGCGTTGTAGGTCGCCGCGTGCCCGATGTGGGTGGCGTCGTACGGCGTGATGCCGCACACGTAGAGGCGGGCGACGGGGCCGGGGGCGAGGGTCACACGTCCCCCGGTCGCGGTGTCGTGGAGGCTGAGGTCGCGGCCCTGACCTGGCAGGGCGGGCACCTCGGAAGCGGGCCAGGCATGCATGGTCATGAGCGTAACCGGCGATTGGTGGTGCCCACGAGTGGGGATCCGCGCCATGGCCGGGACCCGCCGTCCGTCCGGCCCGCCGGTCACGGGAAGGGCGGAGCCGCCGCGGGCGGCCGGTGCGGGCTGCCGGGCGGACCGGTCACACGGGGGGCCAGGGGATGGCGGGCCAGTCCCCGCCGGGCAGCGGGTGGCGGCCGGTGTCGATCAGGTCGCCGGTCCGCCTGCGCAGGGCGTCCAGCTCGGCGGGGGTGATCAGGGCGGCCAGCCGGGTGGCGAGGGGACGGTCGCCGGCCAGCGCCGCGGACAGCCGCCGCAGCGCCGCCACCGCCTCGGCGGGCAGCGGTTCGCCCGCCCAGCCCCACAGCAGGGTGCGCAGCTTGTCGTCGGTGTGGAAGGTGACCCCGTGATCGATGCCGTACAGCCGCCCGTCGGGGGTGGTCAGCAGGTGCCCGCCCTTGCGGTCGGCGTTGTTGATCACCGCGTCGAGGACGGCGAGCCGCCGCAGCCGCGCGTCGTCGGCGTGCACCAGCAGCGCGGTGCGGTCCTCGTCCACCTCGACCAGTCCGATGGGCTTCCAGCCCTCCCCCGCCTCCTCACCCGGCACCAGCGCGAGCAGCCCTCCGGCGAGGGAGCCCTCCGGCCCGTCGGAGGCGCCGGGGTTGCCGGAGGCGCCGTGCTCCCCGGAGCCGTCGGGGGCCGGTCCGATCCACAGCTGGCACATGCCCTCGCCGTACGGGCCGTCGCGCAGCACGGTCGGCGGCACCAGCCGCCAGCCCAGCGCCTCGGAGACCTCGTACGCCGCCACCTCGCGCCGGGCCAGGTCGCCGTCGGGGAAGTCCCACAGCGGGCGCTCCCCGCGCACCGGCTTGTAGACGCAGGGCACCTCGTGTCCGGCACGGGCGGCCGTGCAGTACAGCACCGCGTTGGACGCCCCGGCCAGCCGCCCGCGCACCGTCAGCTCACCGCGGGCCAGCAGTTCGGTCACCGGCGGGCCGGGTGTCACGGCTGGCGGCGGTATCCGTTCTGGCGCGGACATACGTGTCCCTCCGGATCGAGCGGCAGGCTGCACAGCGGGCACGGCGGGCGGCCCGCCCTGACGACCTCCATGGCGCGTTTGGCGAAGGACCGGGCCGTGGTGCCGCTGATCCGCACCCGCAGGACCGGCGGACCGTTCTCGTCGTCCCGCAGCAGCCGCTCCTCGGCGTCGGCCAGTTCCTCCTCGGACTCGACCTCCAGCTCGACCAGGGCCTGCGCCTCCACCACCACGCACTCGTCCTCGCCGTCCCAGGCGAGCGCCATCGTGCCGACCCGGAACTCCTCGTCCACCGGGGTCTCCAGCGGCGCGGTGTCGGTCGCCTCGGCGGGTGCGACGGCCGGGACCGGGGCGCTGCCGCCGGTGCGCCGCACGACCTCGTCCAGAAGTTCGTCGATGCGTTCGGCGAGCGCCTCGACCTGCGCCTTCTCCAGGGCGACGCTGGTGGTGCGGCCGGCCGTGGACGCCTGGAGGTAGAAGGTGCGGCGGCCAGGCAGCCCGACCGTACCGGCCACGAAGCGTTCCGGGTGGTCGTAGAGGAACACCTGACGGGACACGTCCTGCTCCAACGGGTCGACTGCTGGGTCACTGGCACCCTACTGCGCGCGGCGATCACCGTGCCGACCACCGTGCGCTGATCACCGTACCGGCCGCCGGGCCCCGGGCGCCGTACCGGCCCCGGCCCCGCTGTCCGCGCGGCCCCCGCTCCCGTCTCAGGCTCCGCCGCCGACGGCGGCCCGCCCGTCGCCCCCGGCCTCGGGCACCCCCTGCGCGGCGTCCTCCTCGCGCGGGGCCAGCGAGGAGAGGTCGCCGGTCTCGCCCAGCCGCAGCAGGAAGGGCCGCCGCGGGGTGTAGCGGACGGCGGTGACCGAACAGGGCTCGGCGTGCAGGCGCTGGAAGAGGTCGAGGTGCAGTCCGAGGGCGTCGGCGACCAGCGCCTTGATGATGTCGCCGTGCGAGCACATCAGATAGGTGGCGTCGGCGCCGTGCTCCCGTTCGATGCGCTCGTTCCACTCCCGTACCGCGTCCACCGCCCTGGCCTGCATGCCGCGCATCGTCTCCCCGCCGGGGAAGGCCACCGCGGAGGGGTGCTGCTGGACGGTGGCCATCAGCGGTTCCTCGCCCAGCTCGGCGAGCTTGCGGCCGGTCCAGTCGCCGTAGTCGCACTCGCTGATCCGCTCCTCGGTGTGCAGCGGCAGCTCCGGTCTGGCCCGGGCCAGCGGTTCCAGGGTCTGCCGGCAGCGTTCCAGCGGGCTGTGGACGGCGGCGGCCAGCGGGATCGGGGCGAGCCGGGCCGGGAGCGCGGCGGCCTGGGCGGCGCCGTGCTCGTCCAGGAGGACGCCGGGGGTGCGGCCGGCGAGCACCCCGGAGGTGTTGGCGGTGGACCGGCCGTGCCGGACGAGGAGCAGCGTGGGCATGGCAGCCAGCGTAGGCGAGGGCCCGGACGGCACCGCTCCGGGTGTCCCGGGTGCAGGGTCGCACCGGGCGGCCCGGGGAAGAATGGCGGATGTGATCGTGGACCGCGCCGTCTACCGGGACGGGCACCGCACCGAGGACTCCGGAGACCTCCCCGGGGCGGTCGAGGCCGTCCGGGGTGCCGCCGGCGACTTCGTGTGGGTCGGGCTGTCCGACCCCGGTGAGGAGGAGCTCGCCGCGGTCGCCGAGGCGTTCGGACTGCACCCGCTGGCGGTGGAGGACGCGTTGTCTGCGCGGCAGCGCCCGAAGCTGGAGACCTACGACGGCTCGCTGTTCCTGGTGCTCCGGCCCGTGGCGTACGACGAGGCGGCGGGCGCCGTGCGCACCGGGGAGTTGATGCTGTTCGTCGGCGACTCCTTCGTGGTCACCGTGCGGCACGGCGGCATCGATCCGCTGTGCGAGGTGCGCGAGCGGCTGGAGCGGGAGCCGGAGGTGCTCCGGCACGGCCCGGCCGCCGTGCTGTACGCGGTGAGCGACGCGGTGGTGGACGGGTACCTGGACGTGGCCGCGCTGCTGCGCACGGACCTCGACGAACTGGAGGAACGGGTCCTCGCTCCCGCGCCCGCCGCCGGGGGCGGGCGCGGGAGCGCCGGCGCCCGCGAGATCTACGCCTTCAAGCGTCAGGTGCTGGAGTTCCGCCGGGCGGCCGGCCCGGCGGTGGAGCCGATGGAACGGCTGACGGGGGCCGGGGTGCCGTTCGTCCCCGACCGCTCGCGTCCGTTCTTCCGCGACGTCGGCGACCATCTGATCCGGGTGAACGACCAGACCGAGGCGATGGACCGGCTGCTGTCCGACATCCTCTCGGCCTGTCTGACGCAGGTGAGCGTCCGGCAGAACAGCGACATGCGCAAGATCTCGGCCTGGGCGGCCATGGCCGCCGCCCCCACCATGATCACCGGGGTCTACGGCATGAACTTCGCCCACCTCCCCGAGCTGGACCGGCCGTGGGGCTATCCGGCGGTGCTGCTCCTGATCGCCGGTGTGTGCACCGGGCTGTACCGGACGTTCAGACGCCGGGGCTGGCTGTAGGCGCCCGGTCGGCGGGCGGGACGGCGGGCGGGGTCCCCGGCAGGACGGCGGCCGGCCGGGACGGCGGCGGAGACGGGACGACGGCGACGGGGAGGCCGCCGGACGGCAGACGGCACCAGGCGTCGCGCACGCCGGTGAGCCGCTCGTACGCGTACCGGCCCTTCGTCCACGTCTCCAGCGCCACCGACCTCGTCATGCTCCAGTCCAGCAGCCCTCCCAGCCGGGCCAGTACGGCGAGGCCGGTGTCCCGGTGGACGCGGCTCTCCGCCAGCGCGTTCTCCCGCAGCAGCCACCGGACGGCGGCACCGTGCCCGGCGCGGACGAAGCGCAGCAGACCCTGCCGGCAGTGTTCGAGGTGCGCCCCCTTGGCCCGGAGGACCTCCGCCAGCGGGCGGGCGAGTTCGAGACGGCCCGCGCAGTGCCCGGCGAGCCGGGCCAGCCAGGCCGCGGCCCGGGTCTCGGCGACGTAGCCGTGGGCGAGGTGGGCGATGACGTCCCGTTCCTTCAGCGGCTCCCCGCGGCGCAGCCGGCCGTGCGCCGGGCAACCGCCCCGCCGCTCCAGCAGCAGGTCCAGCGACCGCGCGTGGTCCGTCTCGGGAGGCACCTCGACCGGGGACAGTCCGCGTGTCGCGGGCAGTCCGGCGAGCAGCCGGGCGTGCCGGCCCTGCTGCTCGCCGTGTCCGGCCAGACCGGGCGCCAGGTCGCGCTGCCCGCGGGGGACGAGCACGGCGATCCGCCGGTTCTCCCGGCCGTTGCGGGCCTCGGCGGCGGCGGTCAGCGAACACAGCAGCGCGAAGGCCGCGTCGTTCCGGAGGGCCTCCTCGTACAGGCCCTCGAACAGACCCGCCGTCCAGCGCATGACCGGTACCTCCACGGACGTGTCCAACGGATCGTCTCCACCGGAACCGAGTCAAGCGGCGCGCCGCCTCGGCGGCAACAGCTGGGGCCGCCGCATGGGCCGAACGGAGGGTCCGCCGCCGCCGCGCGTAACCCTCCGGGCCGCGGGCCGTTGTGCCCGGGACGGCCGTGGCGGGGATGACCCCGAGCCCCCACCACGGCCGCGGACCTCTCCGGCGCCGGTCCGGGCGCGCCGTCCGCCGTCAGGCGAGCCCGGACCGCTCCAGTGCCGCCACCCCGGCGCGCAGCGAGGCGAGCCGCTCGTCCAGGGTGAAGCCGGCGGGCGCGAGCGTCAGGGTGGTCACCCCGGCCTCGGCGTAGGCCCGCATCCGGTCGGCGATCCGCTCGACGGGGCCGATCAGGGTGGTGGAGTCGATGAGCCGCCGGGGCACGGCCGCCGCGGCGCCGTCCTTGTCGCCGGCCAGGTACCGGTCCTGGATCTCGGCGGCCTCCTTCTCGTAACCCATGCGCTGGGCCAGCCGGTTGTAGAAGTTCTGCCTGCGGCTGCCCATGCCGCCGACGTACAGCGCGGTGTACGGGCGGAAGGTGTCGGCCAGGGCGTCGAGGTCGTCGCCGACGGCCAGCGGCACGGTGGGCACCACGTCGAAGCCCTCCATCGTCCTCCCGGCCTTCTCCCGTCCGGCGCGCAGCGCGCCGAGGGTGGTCTCCTCGGCGTGCTCGGGCGAGTAGAGGATCAGCAGGGCGCCGTCGGCGATCTCGCCGGTCTGCTCGAGGTTCTTCGGGCCGATGGCGGCGATGTAGACCGGGATGTGCTCGCGGACGGGGTGCACGGTGAGCTTGAGCGGCTTGCCCGGGCCGTCGGGCAGCGGCAGCGTCCAGTGCTCGCCGGAGTGGGTCAGGCGCTCCCGGGACATCGCCTTGCGGATGATCTCCACGTACTCGCGGGTGCGGGCGAGCGGCTTGTCGAACCGCACCCCGTACCAGCCCTCGGAGACCTGCGGTCCGGAGACGCCCAGGCCCAGCCGGAAGCGGCCGCCGCTCAGGGTGTCGAGGGTGGCGGCGGTCATCGCCGTCATGGCGGGGGCGCGGGCGGGGATCTGGAAGATCGCCGAGCCGACGTCGATCCGCTCGGTCCGGGCCGCGACCCAGGCCAGCACGGTGGCGGCGTCCGAGCCGTAGGCCTCCGCGGCCCAGCAGACGGAGTAGCCGAGACGGTCGGCCTCCTGGGCGACCGCGAGGTTGTCCGCGTCCATCCCGGCGCCCCAGTAGCCGAGGTTGATCCCGAGCCGCATCGCGCTCCCCTTACCGATCAGTAACGTTCCTGTCCCCGGGACTCTAGCGCGGCCCCGCAAGTACGCTCAACGGCCATGGAGCACAGGCACGTGGGCCGCACCGGCCTCCGCGTATCCCGGATCGGCCTCGGCACGCTCACCTGGGCGAGGGACGTCGGGGAGCGGGAGGCGGCCGACCTGCTGAAGGCCTTCTGGGAGGCGGGCGGGACGCTGGTGGACACCGCCGACGTGTACGCCGACGGGGGCGCCGAGCACCTGCTGGGCCGGCTGCTGGGCGACCTGGTGCCGCGCCGGGATGTGGTGATCGCCACCAAGGCGGGCAGCGTGCCGGACCCCGACCGCCGCGTCGACTGCTCGCGCGGCCATCTGCTGGCCGCCCTGGACGCCTCGCTGGAGCGGCTGGGCACCGACTACGTGGACCTGTGGCAGATCCACTCCTACGACCCCGTCACCCCGCTGGAGGAGACCCTCCAGGCGGTCGACACCGCGGTGCGCAGCGGCCGGGCCCGCTACGCCGGGGTGGCGGGCTTCTGCGGCTGGCAGCTGGCCAAGGCCGCCGCCTGGCAGCTCGCCGCGCCCGGCACCCGCGCCCCGCTGGCCGCCACCCAGCTGGAGTACTCGCTGCTGCAGCGCGGGGTGGAGCGGGAGGTGCTGCCCGCCGCGCTGGACCTGGGGGTCGGGCTGCTGCCCTCCTCGCCGCTGGGCCGGGGGGTGCTCACCGGCAAGTACCGCGGGGGCGCCCCGCCGGACTCGCGGGGCGCCTCGGAGCGGCTGGCCCCCTTCGTCTCGCCCTACCTCGACGAGGCGGCGGCCCGGATCGTGGACGCGGTCGCCACCGCGGCCGACGGACTGGCCGTCACCCCGCTCCAGGTGGCACTGGCCTGGGTGCGGGACCGGCCCGGAGTGGCCGCGCCGGTCGTCGGCGCGCGGACGGCGCGGCAGCTCGACGAGGCGCTGTCAGTGGAGGGCCTTACGCTTCCGGACGAGATCTGCCGGGCGCTGGACGACGTGTCGGCCCCGGTGCACCGCTATCCCGATCACGACTGGAGCACGCTTTGACCGCCTCCGGTACCGACAGTGCCGACAGCGCCGACATCCCGGGTGGCACCGGGGACGACACCAAGGACGCCGGCGGCCGGGCCGCCGAGCTCATGGCGGCCGTCCGCGCCGTGGAGAGCGGCGAGCGGTCCGCCGCCGAGTTCTTCGCCGAACCGAAGCCCGCACCCCGGCGCGCGGCACCGGCCTCCCGCCCCGTCCCCGCTCCCGGCGCCTCCCCGGCCGAGGGCACTCCGGTGGCGGTCCCCGAGGAGCTGACCGCACTGCTCACCGGCGGCGGGGTGCCCGGGGAACTGGCCCCCCGGGCCGCCGCGGTGCTCGGCGAGGGGGCCGAGGAGGTGCTGCGCGCCGACCCGTGGCAGCTGCTGGCCGTCCCCGGCGTACGGCCGGAGCAGGCGGACGGCTTCGCCCGGGCGCTGCTGGGCGGCCAGGCCGGTCCGGGGGACGAGCGGCGCACCCGGGCGCTCGTGGTGTGGCTGCTGGAGCGGGCGGCGCTGGCCGGGCACACGGTGCTGTCCCCCCGTGCCCTCGCCGGGGAGCTGGCCCGGTACACCGTGCCGGATCCGGACGGTGCGGTGGGCGAGGCGGTCGACTCGGGCACGGTGCTGGTCTTCGAGGACGCCGAGGAGACCTCCGGGCCCTCCGGGGCCGCCCCCGGTGGCGCGGAGGGGTCGGACGGCGGTCCGGGCCACCAGGGGGCCGGGGAGGCCGGGGAGGAGACCGAGCGGCCCGTACGGCTGCTGCTCGGCCTGGACCGGTACGCCCTCGCCGAGGAGAGCCTGGCCGATGGTCTGGCCCGGCTGACCAGCACGTTCACTCCGCCCGACGAGGAGGACGCGCGGCGCTGGGCCGAGGCCGCGGCGCAGGCGCCCACCCCGTCGGCGGCGGAACTGCTCCGCGCGGCCGCGCACAGCGGCCTGGTCGCCCACACCGGTGGCGAGGCCGCGCGCGCCGAGCCCGCGGCCCTGGTCGCCGCGGCCCGCTCCCTGGGGCTGCGGGCGTACGCGGCGGCGCACGGCGAGGACGGCCGGCGGCGGCTGGCGGAGCTGCTCGCGGACGGCGGCGGGCAGGACGGCGGGGACGGCACCGCGGACGGCGGCTCCGCGGGCGCGGAGGCGGCTCCGGCGGCGGTGACCGTGGACGGCCTGCTGGCCGGGCGGGAGGGCCCCGGGCGGGACGAGGAGGGCGCGTACGCGCTGGACCTGCTCGTCGTCCTGGACGCCCCCCAGCTCGACGCCGAACGGGCGGCGGCGCTGGTGGAGTCCCTGCCGGACGGGGCACGGCTGGTCCTCAGCGGGGATCCGCACCTGCTCGGGGCGGCCGGACCGGGTCGGGTGCTGGCCGACCTGCTGGCGGCGCGGGTCTGCCCGCACGTCGTCTCCCGGACCCCGGATCCCGGCCCGGTCGGCGAACTGGTCTCGGGCATCGCGATCGGGGAGCTGAACGAGGTGGCCGCGCCCGGCCGGGAGGTGGTGATCGTCCCGGTGCGCGACGCCGGGGAGGCGGTGCACCGCACCGTGCAGCTGGTGGCCGACTCGGTGCCGCGCGCGCTCGGGGTGCCCGCCGCGCGGACCCAGGTGATCACGCCCGGCCACGGCGGCGCCGCGGGCACCCGGGTGCTCAACGCCGCGCTCAAGGAACGGCTCAACCCCGGCCCCGGACGGTTCGGCGGCTTCGACCCGGGCGACCGGGTGGTCCACTCCCCCGCCCCGGGCCGCGCCGTACCGGGCACGGTGGTCTCCGGAGACACCGAGGGGCTGCGCCTGGAGTGCGACGGCCGTACGGTCACCGTCCCCCGCGAGCGGGTGGCGGTGACCGTACGGCACGGCTGGGCGCTCACCGCCCACCAGGCCGTCGGCACCCGCTGGCCGGCGGCCGTGGTGGTGCTGCCGGGCGACGCGGTCCCGGCGCTGAACCGGGCCTGGGTCTACACGGCGTTCAGCCGCGGTGAGCGGCATCTGTCCGTGGTGCACGGCGTGGAGCGGGCGCTGCCCGAGGCGGTGGCCCGGATCCCGGCTCCGGAGCGTACGACCCGGCTGCGTACGCTGCTGCGCGCGCAGCCGGGGGCGGACCGGGCACCGGACGCGGCGGGTTAGGCCCTCCCGCGGCGCGTGGTGTCCCCGAGGCCGGTGTCGTCGGGGCTGTCGGTGTCGTCGAGCTCTTCGAGGTCCTCCAGTTCCTCGAGGTCCTCGTCGTCCCCGTCGTCGGCCTCCTCCTCGGCGTCGGCGGCGGCGCCCCCGACGTAGAAGTCGTCCTCGTCGAAGACGGCGCTGACGTCGAAGCGGCAGACGACCCGCTCGGCGTCGGCCGACTCGAAGGGCGCGCTCAGCCACTCCCCCGGTTCGGCGGGCTCCTCGCTCGCGATCACCCACATCGTGGAGTCGCCCTCCTCCAGGCCGAACTCCTTGTGCCGGGTGGCGATCTCGTCCGGTTCGTACTCGCCGAACAGCACTCCGAGCGCGGCGTGCGCCCCGCTTCCGGCGAAGGGGCCCTCCAGCGCCTCCGCGTCGGTGTCCGCCGAGTCGGGGTCGAGCTCGGTGACACGCTGTGCCTGGGCCATCAGCCGCTGCGGTTCGACCACGGTGTAGTCGCGGCGGATCAGGACGGTGAGGGCGGCGGGCTCCTCCGGTCCGGTGTAGGCGGGCATGGTGTCGCCCCCGGGAACCTCGAAGGGGGTGACCTCGTCGTAGACGTCGTACAACAGCTCGTCGTACGCCTCGCCCGCCGCGGCGAGTTCGTCGAAGGCGGCGTGGACGGCGGCGTCGGCCCGGGCGGCCTCGGCGTCCGTGGCTCCCTCGGCAGACCGTCGTTCGACGGCTTCGAGGTGACGGTCCAGCGCGGTCTTCAACGCTTCGGCGGCGGCTCGTACCTCGGCAGCACTGGGCTGCGCAGCATCAGACATAGTGCAGACGCTATCCGTACTCGGGCCCCGCACGCACAATAGATGTGATGCCGGAATACGAATTTCGTGATGTGTACGTCCCGCGCGGGGTCTCCCGCAAGGCCGCGACACGTCTGCTGACCGACCATGCCGAGTACGGGCACTGGGAACTGGACCGCCTGAGGCTCAACTCCGACGGCAGCCGTCAGGTGCGGCTGCGGCGGCGGGTCATCCGCCAGCTGCGCGCCACCTGGTGACGCGGCTCACACGGGAGCGGACCCCGGCCCCGGCAGGGGGCGGGGTCCGCTCCTCGTCGTGCGCGGGGTGCGGCACGGAGCGCGGGGTCAGCTCCGCGCCGCGCGGGCACGCCGGTAGAGCACGGCGCCGCCGAGCAGCGCACCGGCGCTGACCGGCAGGATCGTGCCCAGCGCGGGCGCGCCGGTCTCCGCCAGGCGGCCTTCGACGGGCACCTGGACGTCGTCCCGGGAGTCGTCGTCCCGGCCGGGGGCCTCGGCGGCGGGCTCGCGCTCCTCGTCCTGCTCCTGCTCCCGCTCCTTGTCCGCCGGCTTGTCCCTGCCCTTCTCCTTGTCCTCGCGGTCCTCGTGCCCCGGCTTGCCCTTGTTCCCGGGCTCCTCCTCGCAGTCCTGCTCCTGCGGCTTCTCGGGCTTCTCCGGGGCCTTCGGCTTCTCGGTGACCGGCGCGGGCGCGGAGCCCTCGTTGACGCAGTCGTTGCCGAAGGCCGAGTTGAGCCCGCCGCCGGCGGTGACGGAGTTGCCGCAGATGTTCGCCGGGCCCTTCACGGGGGCCTGGACGACATTGCCGGAGCCGATGTCCAGCAGCCCGTCGGAGCCCCTGGCCACCCCCCGGGCCGTCGCGCCCTCGGTGTGCCCGGCGCCCTCGGCGTGGCGGTGGCCCCCGTCGTGGCGGTGCCCCCCGTCGTGGCGGTGGCTCTCGGTGCGCTGCCCGTGGCCCAGGTTGGCGCACTCGTTGCCGTACGCGGAGTTGAGCGCGCCGACCGCGGACACGGTGTTGCCGCAGATGTTCGCCGGGCCGTGCACCGGCGCCTGGACGGTGTTGCCGGACAGCACGCCCGAGGAGCCGATGGCGGCGCCCTCGGCGCCGGCGTCGGCGTGAGCGTGCCCGCCCGAGATGGCCAGCACTCCGCCGGCCGCCGCGATGGTGATCAGGCCCTTCCTGGTGACCTGTCGCATGTGTACTTCCCCTTGCCTTCTACGGTGCGTGGTGGTGTGTGGGATGGCGGGCGGAAGGCGTCTGCCGGCCGCTCCGCCCGAAACGGCGGCCCCGGGGCGCATGGCGCGCACTCCGGGGCCGCCGTGCGCCGGACCCGCGCGGGCCCGGTCGCGACGTCAGTGGTTGACGCAGGAGTTGCCGAAGGCGGAGTTCATCAGCCCGATCACGTTGACCGTGTTGCCACAGGCGTTCGCCGGGCCGTCGACGGGCACCTGGACGACATTGCCGGAGCCGATCCCCCCGGAGCCGACGGCGGCACCCTCGGCGCCGGCGCCGGCCATGGCCGCGCCGGCGCCCGCGAACGCCAGACCGCCGGCGGCGGCCGCGACAGCGGCAACCTTCTTGATCATTGGTTCCTCCTCGTTGGCAACGCGGTCCCAGCCGCGGACCGCACCCCCTGTAACGACACCGGAGGAGAGGAGCTACGGTCCGTGAGGGCTTTCACCCGACCCGGGGACGGTCGTACACAGTGGCGAACGGGATCGCTCCCGGTGCCGGCCGCCAGGACGGCCGGCACCGGGAGCGGAGGCCGGCACCGGACGGTGCCGGTCAGGACTGGGCGATGAAGCGGTCCAGCACCCGTACGCCGAAGCGCAGGCCGTCCACCGGCACCCGCTCGTCCACACCGTGGAACATGCCGGCGAAGTCCAGTTCCGGCGGCAGCTTCAGCGGGGCGAAACCGAAGCACCGGATGCCCAGGTCGTCGAAGGACTTGGCGTCGGTGCCCCCGGAGAGCATGTAGGGCACGGCCCGCGCGATCGGGTCCTCGGCCCGCAGCGCGGACTGCATGGCGTCCACCAGCGCCCCGTCGAAGGTGGTCTCCACCGCCTTGTCGGCGTGCACGTCCTCGCGCCGCACCCGCGGCCCCAGGATCCGGTCGAGGTCGGCCAGGAACTCCTCCTCGTACCCGGGCAGGAAGCGCCCGTCGACATGGGCGGTGGCCTGGCCGGGGATGACGTTGACCTTGTACCCCGAACCGAGCATCGTGGGATTGGCGGTGTTCCGCAGGGTCGCCCCGATGATCTTGGCGATACCGCCCAGCCTCGCCAGCGTCCCGTCCATGTCCTCCGGATCCAGTTCGACGCCCAGGGCGTCGGAGAGCTCGTCGAGGAAGGAGCGGACCGTCTTGGTCATCCGTACCGGGAAGCGGTGCCGCCCCAGCCGTCCGACCGCCTCGCACAGTTCGGTGATCGCGTTGTCCGTGTTGGTCATCGAGCCGTGCCCGGCGGTGCCCTCGACGGTGAGCCGCATCCAGTGCATGCCCTTCTGGGCGGTCTCCACCAGGTACAGCCGCAGGTTCTCGTCGACGGTGAAGGAGAAGCCGCCGACCTCGCCGATCGCCTCGGTCACCCCCTCGAACAGCTCCGGGTGCCGGTCCACCAGGAAGCGCGCCCCGTAGGTGCCGCCCGCCTCCTCGTCGGCGAGGAAGGCCAGCACGACGTCGCGCGGCGGCCTGCGGCCGGAGCGGAGCATGTCGCGCACGACCGCCAGGGTCATCGCGTCCATGTCCTTCATGTCGACGGCCCCGCGGCCCCACACGCAGCCGTCGGCGATCTCGCCGGAGAACGGGTGGTGGGTCCAGTCGTCCGCGTTCGCCGGGACGACGTCGAGGTGCCCGTGGATCAGGAGGGCGGGCCGCGAGGAGTCCTCGCCCTCGATCCGGGCCACGGTCGAGGCGCGCCCCCGGTGGGACTCCAGGATCCTCGGCTCCAGCCCCACCTCCGCGAGCTTCTCCGCCACGTACTCGGCCGCGGCCCGCTCCCCCGGCCCGGAGTGGTCGCCGTGGTTGCTGGTGTCGATCCTGATGAGGTCGCGGCACAGGCCGACGACCTCCTCCTCGCCGCGGACGGCCTCACCGCGGCCGGCCTCCGCCGCGGTCGCGTTCGGCTCGTTCACACTGCCGCTCACACTGCCTCCTCCTGTAGCGGGGTCCGCCCCATCCTCCCGCTTCCACCGGCCGCGGCACAGCGGCAGGGGTGATCGGCCGGCCTCCGGCCAGTGCTATGGTTTACACGTCGCCACGGCTGCGGCCGACGGCTCACATCCTGTCCGGGTGGCGGAATGGCAGACGCGCTAGCTTGAGGTGCTAGTGCCCTTTATCGGGCGTGGGGGTTCAAGTCCCCCTCCGGACACACACGCTGCATCCACCGACGGTGTCGGCCGGTTCCCGGTCGGCACCGTCTCGGTTTTCCCCGGCCGCCCGCGCGGTTCCCCGGACGGCAGGTCCCTCCGGTACGGGAGCGGTACGGAAACCAGTACTCCGGGGCACATGTGGCCGCGACGCACCGCTCCTAGCCTGGGCTCCGATATCCGGACACCACCGGACGTCCCGGATGAGAGCCGTGAGGGGTGTGAAGGCGTGACGCAGACCGCCGCGGAGCCGTCGGTGCGCAGTGGCCCACTGACCGTCGAGACGCACGAGGGCATCGCGAAGCTGACGCTGAACCGCCCGGACCGGCGCAACGGGATCAACCAGGAGCTGGGAGCGGAGCTGCTGCGCGCGGTCGTCGACGCGGCACGCGACGACACGGTCCGCGTCATCGTCCTGACCGGCAGCGGCCCGGCGTTCTGCGCCGGGGACGACATCGAGTCCCTCCGGGAGCTGATGGCGGGCAACCACGCGCGGGCGGCCTCCTTCCCGGGCAGCCGGGACTCCTACTACCTGCGCGTCTGCGAGGAGATCCTGCGGGCCCCCAAGCCGGTGATCGCCGGCCTCAACGGCGCGGCGGTCGGCGCCGGCACGGAGATCGCCTGCGCGGCGGACTACCGGCTCGCCTCGTCCGAGGCGAGGATCGGCAGCTGTCTGAGCCGCCTCGGGCACGTCGGCAACGCCGTGCTGCTGCCCCGGGTGGTGGGCCCCGCGCGGGCGACCGAGATCTTCCTGACGGGCCGGCTGGTCGGGGCGGCGGAGGCGGAACGGATCGGCCTGGTGGACCGCGTGGTGCCGGCGGAGGACTTCGCGAGCGAGCTGGAGAACCTCGCCGCCGCCCTCGGCAGCGGCCCCACCAGGGCCTTCGGCATGTTCAAGGAGCTGCGGGACCGTGCCTGGCAGGCGCCCGCGGAGTTCGGGCTCCGGCTGCAGGACGCCTACCACGCCAAGTGCCTGGACGGATACCACGACGGCCGGGAGGGTCCGCACGCCTATCTGGAGCGCCGTCCGCCCAGGTTCACCGGAAGGTGAGCCGCCCCGGAGATCCCGGCCGCCCGGCCGCCCGGCACCCCCAGACGAGGAGACCCGTGCACGACGAGACCGCGCCCACCCGTGAGCCGGCGGCCCCGCCCGCCCCGGAGAACCACCCGGACATCCTCCCGCGCCCCGGCTTCGACCCCGCGCTGTTCGCGGGCCGTACCGCCCTGGTCGCCGGGGCCAGCAGCGGCATCGGCGCGGCGGTCGCCCTCGAACTCGGCCGGTACGGCGCCCGGGTGGGGCTGGTGAGCCGCGACGGAGCGGCCATGGAGAAGGTGGCGGCGTCGGTCGCGGAGGCGGGCGGACAGGCGGTCGTGGCACCGGCGGACCTGGCCGACGGCCCGGCGCTGGCGGCGGCCGTGCGCCGCTGCGAGACCGAGCTGGGACCGGCCGACTTCCTCGTCAACAGCGTCGTGCACGCGACACGGCAGGTCTTCCTGTGCGAGCAGGACGAGGCGGACTGGCAGCGCACCCTGGACATCAATCTGACCGGCACGTTCCGGCTGTGCCGGCTCGTGGTCCCCGGCATGATGGAGCGCC
This sequence comes from Streptomyces rubellus, assembly GCF_036323805.1. NCBI lineage: Bacteria > Bacillati > Actinomycetota > Actinomycetes > Kitasatosporales > Streptomycetaceae > Streptomyces > Streptomyces rubellus. The sequence continues at coordinate 75,198 of NZ_JAZDCX010000028.1, read as the reverse complement.
GCCGGGGCTCGATCGTGCTGCTGTCCTCCACCGCGGGCAAGCGCGGCCTGTCGTCCAACACCGCGTACTGCGCCGCGAAGTCCGGCATCATCGGCTTCATGCGGGCGCTGGCCCAGGAACTCGGCCCGTTCGGCGTCCGGGTCAACTCCGTGTGCCCGGGACTGACCGACACCCCCGCCGTCCACGACGAGGACCGGTACGGCCGCGACTTCATGGCCAGCCTGCGCCGCCACCACGGTCCCGCCGACCTGACCTGGGAGCGTTATGTGCGCCGCTCGGTCCGGGGCACCGCGCTGGGGCGTCTTCTGCTGGTTCCCGAGGTGACGCAGCAGATCCTCTGCCTGCTGTCCGACCTCTCCTCCGGAGTGACGGGCAGCGCGGTCGACGTCGACGCGGGGGCGATGTGACCACGCACCCGGCCGGCACCGCGGCCGGCCCCCGCACCGCGCCCGGGCCCGGCGCCCCGGCGCCCCACGGGGGCCCGGCCCTCGTGCTGAACCGCGAGGCGCCCGGCGCGGACATCGTCGAGGACGCCCTGCGCTCGGCCGGGCTCCGGGTGACCGGTCCCGGCGGCACCGGACCCGGCACCCCGGGTGTCTGCTGCGCGATGCTGACCGGGGAGCGGGTCCTCGGGCACGGCGGGCGCCGGGGGGACAGCCGTCCGCTGGACCGGCGGGCGGTGGCGGAGACGGCCCGGGCCATGGCCGAGCGGGGTACCGGACGCATGCTGCTGGTCACCGACTTCGGCCCGGAGGTGCACGCCGCCACCGATCCCGGTCACGCGGCCGACCGCGCCGGCGATCTCGCCTTCTGGCGCCATCTCGCCGCCCGGCTGGCCCCCAGGGGGGTCCTGCTCAACCAGCTCCGCCTCGGTGTCGCCCCGTTTCTGGACGGCCCGGACGGCCCGTGCGGCCCGGACGGCCCGGTGCGGCGGGCGGAGGTGCTGCGGCATCTCGCGCTCCGGCGCGCCGCCCGGCCCGAGGACCTCTCCGCGGCGGTGCGGCAGCTGATCGCCGCGGAGTGCTCCTACACCGTCGGTGACACGCTCCATGTCGACGGCGGGATGGGACTGGGCATGATCCCGCCGGCCGCTCCGGGCGGCCCTCCCGGGGGCGCCGGGAGGGCCGGGGAGCCCGCGGCGGCCGGGGAGCCCGCGGCGCGGGGTTTCGACCTGCGCGGCCGGACCGTGCTCGTCGTCGGCGCCTCCAGCGGCATCGGCCGGGCGGCGGCGGTGAGCGCGGCCCGGCGCGGTGCGAGCACGGTCCTGGTGGCCCGCCGCCGCGCGGAACTGGCGGAGCTGGCGGACGAGCTGGGTTCCGGACCCGCACCGGCCGGGGCGGCGCCCCGGCACCGGGTGCTGCCCCTCGACGTCTCGCGGACGGAGTCGGTGCCCCGCACGGTGCGGGACGCGGTCGCCGCCGCGGGACGTGTCGACGCCCTGGTGTACGCGACGGGGCTCTTCGCGCTCGACCGGCCGGAGTCGGGGGCGGACGTGCGGGACCGCTCCCTCGCGCTCAACCTCCACGGGTACGCGGCGTTCGCCGAGGAACTCGTGCGGTACTGGATCGAACAGGGCATACCCGGCTCGGTCGTGGGCGTGAGCTCCGTCGGCGCGTCGGCGGCGCTGGTGCGACACATGGAGAGCTACGGGGCGAGCAAGGCGGCCATGGCGCACTACACACGCTGCCTGGCGGCCACCGCGGGACGGTACGGCATTCGCGTCAATCATGTGGCGCCCGGTCTGATCCGCACGCCGATGTCGTCGATCGTGAGCACCGGGTTCGAGCGGTGCTGGCTGTCCAGAATTCCACTGGGCCGGGTCGGCACGGCCGAGGAGGTCGCGTCCTGGATCAGTTATCTGGTGAGCGACGCCGCCGGATATGTCACCGGAACCGCCGTACGTGCCGACGGGGGTTTCGGCCTGGCCGGACTTCCGCCGCTGCGTCTGCCGTGAGCCTCTGACCAGCAGATATCCGGAGTACCGGTACCCGGCGTCCCATGCCGGCCGACGGCCCGGGTACCCGGAAACCCTGTTCCGTACCGCGTTTCTGCGATTTCCTCGAAGGAGCTGCCGATGCGGATGAGAACAGAACGGATGTGCCGCGAGAGCGAAGTCGTCCACCCGAGCGGATCAGAATTCCGAGCAATAGGGGCAGGGTGCATGGAAAACACCGCGAAAAACGCCGCCACCAAGTATGAAGCCGTCCGGATAACCGGGCTGGGATTCCTGCTCCCGGGGGCGGACACCGTGGCGGCGGCCTGGCGTCATCTGTCGGAGGGGAACTCGCAGCTCGGCCCCGTCCCCGCCGAACTCGGCGGCACGACCGGGGTGTTCTCCGCCGGCCGGGTCACCGGTTTCGACCACCGCGACTACCTCACCGACCTTCCGGACAACTTCACCAAGCGCTACAGCCGGGACATCCTCCTGGTGATGTCCGCGGTCGAGAACGCCCGGTCCGACGCCGGGCTCGACAGCGCCGGCGCCGTCGCCCCGGACCGCATGGGAGTGGTCGCCTCCAGCGCGCGGGGGCCGGCCGAGTGGTGGTACCAGGCGGCGTCGGGCCACGACCTGGGCACCACCTGGCCGACCGTCGCCCCGGACCGGGCGATCTTCGCCTCGCTGCCGGGCACCCCCGCCACGCTGAGCGCCATCCGGATCGGCGCACAGGGCCTGGTGACCACCGTGAGCAACGCCTGTGTCGGCGGCCACCAGGCACTGGCGCTGGCCGCCGACCAGATCGAGCGCGGCGCGGCCGACGTGATGTACGTCATCGGCTACGACCTGCCGCTGGTCCCCTCGGTGCTCCAGGTCTACTCGGCCCCGGGCAGCACGGTGCTGAGCCAGGAGCGGGACGCGCGGCGCGCGGTCAAGCCGTACCACAAGGACCGGGACGGCTTCGCCCTCGGCGAGGGGGCGGTCGTGGTGGTCCTGGAGAGCGAGGCCCACGCGCGGGCCCGCGGCACCGCCGGATACGCCGCGCTGCGGGCGGCGCACAGCATCAACGAGGCCGCGCACGCGACACGGATGGACCTCTCCGGACGCAGCACCGCCCGGATGATGGCGGAACTGCTCGACACGGCCGGCCGGCGTCCCGGGGCCGTCGACTACATCTGCGGCCACGGCACCGCGACCCGCTACAACGACGTCTGCGAGAGCCGGGCGCTGTCCCACCTCTACGGCGAGAAGCGGTCGCTCTGGCCGCCGATCGGATCGAACAAGCCGATCTTCGGGCACCTGCTCGGCGGCGCGGGCCTCCTGAACTGCGCCGCGGTCGCCCTGATGCTGTGGCGGCAGTGCCTGGCCCCCACGATCAACAGCGAGGAACCGGACCCGGAGTGCGCCCACGACCACGTGGCGGAGGGCGCCCGCCCCGTCCGGCTGCGCTCGGCCGTGTCGCTGGCCTTCGCCATCGGCAGCCAGAGCTCCTCGGTCCTGCTGGAGGCCGCCGAGTGACCCCGCGCGACCACGCCGGGCGGGCGGGGCCCGCGGCCGGGACCCCGGAGGAGGGCGGTGCCCCGTGAACGGCCCGTGCGAGACCGGGGCGCACCGGGTGCCCGGCCCCGACGAGCTGTGCGCGGAGTTCCTCGAACCGGGCGACCACCTCCACATCGCCTCGACCATGTCCCGGCCGAACGTCCTGGTGCTGGCCGTGGCCCGGGTGTTCGGCGCCCGCGGCCGGTTCACGGTGAGCAGCAACGCGCTGCACGCCGGTGTGCACGCGCTGACGATGGCCGGTGCCGTACGGCATGCCGTCACCGGCTTCGCCGGCGACACCGTGCCGTACTCCGCGCCCAACCGGCTCTACCGGGACCTCGCCGAGGGCCGCCCCTTCACCGTGGAGGAGTGGAGCCTGCTGTCGCTGGTCCAGCGGCTCGTCGCCGGGGCCACCGGCCTGCCGGCCGCGGTCACCTCCTCGCTGGCCGGTTCGGACCTGCCCCGCGGCGCGTCCGTGGCACCCGTCCGGACGCCGGCCCCGGCGGGAGACGCGGTACCGGCGCAGGCCGGCCCGCCGGACGGGGACGTCCGGCCCGGGCTGCTGATCCCCCCGCTGCGGCCGGACGTCACCCTGCTGCACGCCCAGTGCGCCGACCGGCTGGGAAACCTGTACCTCGCCGGTCCGCTGGGCGAGGGGCCGTGGGGCGCGCTGGCCGCCCGCAGGGGGGTGCTCGCCACGGTGGAGCGGGTGGTGGACGAACCGCCCGCCGGAGCGGACTGCTCGATACCGGCCGACCGGGTGCTCTCACTGGCCGTGTGCCCCTGGGGCGCCCACCCGCAGGGGCTGGCGCCTCTGCGGTCCGCCGGGGTGGCCGGCTACCTGGACGACTACGGCTTCCTCGCCGACCTCGCGGCGGCCTGCCGGACCCCGCGGGACACCGAGCGGTGGTTCCGGCGCTGGGTGGGCGAGGTGACCGGCCACGCCGACCACCTCGCCCGGCTCGGACCGCGGCGGCTGGCCGGCCTCCGGCTGGACGGAGCGGACCCGCGGGAGACCGGAGTGGACCCGGCGGCCGGACGGACGGCACCCGCGGCACCCGCGGCCCGGGCCGTACCCGCCGCCGCCCCGGAGCGGACGGGCCAGCCGACACCGCGGGAGCGGCACATCGTCCTCGCCGCGCGCGCGATCGCACGGCGGGTGCTGGACCGGGGCTACCGGACCGCCCTGGCGGGCATCGGCACCGCGCACATCGCGACCTGGCTCGCCGCCCATCTGCTCGCGGAGCGCGGGGTGCGCCTCCAGGTCTGCGCGGAGCTCGGAATGATCGACTTCTCCCCCGAACCCGGCGACACCTTCCTGTTCTCCCAGCGGCATGTCGCCCGCTGCCGGCGGACCGGCGGAATCCTCGACGTCCTGGGCGGCCTGGCCGGCGGCGGCGCGGGCCGCACCCTGGGCGTGCTGTCCACCGCGCAGATCGACGCCGCCGGGGCGCTGAACACCAGCCGGCGCGGTGACGGGCGGTTCCTCGTCGGCTCCGGGGGCGCCAACGACATCGCCTCACACGTGGACACGGTCGTCGTGGCCCCGGCCTCGCCGCGCCGCTACGTGCCGGCGGTGGACTTCGTCACCAGCCCCGGGCACAACGTCCGCTGTGCGGTGGCCGAGTTCGGCGCCTTCACCAGGGAGCACGCCGCCGAGCCGTTCACCCTGACGTCGTGGAGCCCGCCACCCGGCTCCGGCGGCACACCGCGGTCCGCGATCGAGGACCTCACCAGCTGGAAACCGCTCGTCGCCCGGGAACTCCCGACCGAGGACGCCGTCACGGCCGGGGAGCTCGACAGGCTGCGGGCCCTGGACCCCGAAGGGGTGTACCGATGAAGACACCGACGAGGCCGCGCACCGAGCGGCCAGCGTCCGGCCGGGCGGTGCCGGGTGCGCCCGTGGTCCTGGCCGGGGTCGGCCACGACTTCCCCGGCGAGCCCGTCGGGAACGACTACTTCGAGAACCTGCCGGGCCTGGACGTGGACGACGCGTGGATACGCCGGCACACGGGCGTCGCCACCCGGCACTGGGTGCCCGAGGACCAGCGGCCGGTCGACCCGGCCGAGCGGGCGGCACGGCAGGCGCTCCGGGACGCGGGGCTGGAACCCGGGGACGTCGATGTGATCATCGGCACCAGCGCCACCGCCCGGCCCCGGGTCAACCCCACCTCGCCGGGCAACCGCTACATGGACGTGGCGCTGCCCGTACAGCGCAGGCTGCACGCGGTCAACGCGTTCTGCCTGGACGTGACCGGAGTGGCGTGCGCCGGCTTCCTCAACGCCAGCGCGGTCGCCAAGGGACTGCTCGCCGCCACCTCCACCCGGACCGCCCTGGTGGTGTGCGCGGAGAACCCCAGACCGATCCTCAACTTCTCCTACCGCAACTGCGTTCTCTTCGGCGGCGGTGCCGCCGCCGGCGTCTGGCGGGTCAGTGCGGACGGCACCGACGGCATCCAGGCCCTGGCCCTGCACTCGGACGCCTCGTACTACGACGCCTTCGACATCGACGACCAGGACAAGATGGTGATGAAGGGCAAGGTCGTCGGCGACACCGCCCCGCCCCTGCTGCGCAAGGTCACCGACGAGGCGCTGACCCGGTCCGGCCTGGGCCTCGACGACATCGACTGGGTCATTCCGCACCAGGGGAACATCAACCTGATCCGGGACGTGGCCGGCCTGCTCGGCCTCCCCGAGGACCGGACGCTCCTCAACATCGGCCGCCGGGGCAACACCTCCAGCGTCAGCGTGCCCGGCTGCCTGTCCGAGTACGTCCACGACGGCACGATCCGCCGCGGCGACCGGGTGCTGAGCATGGCCATCGGACGCGGGTTCAGCACGGGCGCGATGGTCTTCAGCTACGGGTCGCCGCGGCACCGGACCCGCGGCACCGCCGCCCCCGCCCCGCAGCCCTCAGGAGACGAACACCCGTGAGCGACGCCTTCCAGGACGACCACCGCCCCTCCGGTCCCGCCGTGCGGAGCCCCGGACCCCGCTGGGCACGGCACGGCCTGGCGATCACCGGTACCGGTCACTACTACCCGCGCCGCCTGGTGCGCAACGACAGCGCGGAGCTGAGCAGGCAGGGCAGCGCCGCCAGCGCCGCGGTGCTCGGACGGGTGGCGGTGCGGTCCCGGCACGTCAGCGACGAGCAGGAGAGCGTTCCCTTCATGGCCTCCGCCGCGGTCACCGGGGCGCTGCGGCACGCCGGGCTCCGGCCCGCCGACGTCGACCTGCTGATCCTGAGCAACTGGACGACCCCGCCGTACATGCCCGAGTACGCGCCCCAGGTGGCCGACCGGATCGGGGCCGGCGCCTGTCTGGCCTTCGACGTGTCCGCCGCCTGCGCGGGATTCGTGCACGGCGTCCAGCTGGCGGCCGGCCACTTCGTGGCCATGCCGGAGATCCGCACCGCCGTGGTGGTCGCGGCCGAGCAGTTCAGCAGGCGCGCCCGCCCGGGCAGCAAGGGCGAGCTGGTCTGCGGGGACGCGGCCGGCGCCGTCGTCCTGGAGCGCTCGGGCCGGACGGGGACCGGGCTGCTGGACTCCGTGCTCGCCAGCGACGGCAGCCGCAGTGAGCTGGTGACCGTGCGGATGCCGGAGGCGTGGATCACCAGCAAGCCCGACCTGCCCGAGCACGCCGCCTCCGGTCTGCTGCGGGCCTGCGAGGAGCTGCTGGACCGCAACGGGCTCACCCCCGAGGACATCGACTGGTGGGTGCCGCACCCCGGCACCGACCTCGTGCACGAGCGGCTGCGGGCGTCCCTGGGCGTGCCGCACGAACGGTTCGCGTTCAACTTCCACGACCGGGCCAACACCGCCAGCGCGTCGATCCCCACCGTCCTGTCCGAGTTCGTCGAGGCCGGGCTGTTCCGGCCGGGCCATCTGGTGCTGGCCCCGGCCATCGGCTCCGGCTGGTACCACGGCGCGCTGCTGTTCCGGCTGTGACGGCGACCGCGCCGGAACGGCACGACGAGAGGCGGGGAGGCACCACATGACGACACCGGCACCCGGAGCCCGGCCACCGGAGCGGCGGCCACCGGAGCGGGAGCCGCGCAGGGCCGTCGTGGTCGGCGGGAGCCGGGGCATCGGGGCGGCCATCGCCCTCCGGTTCGCCGCGGAGGGGCTGGACACCGCGGTGGCCGCGCGCGACCCGGAGCAGCTGGACGGACTGCGCGACCACGCGCGCGAGCGGGGGCTCCGGCTGACGGTCCACCGGGTGGACGTGCGCTCGGCGGAGAGCGTGGACGGCCTGTTCGCCGCGCTCACCGGGAGCGGCGGCGTCGACGTCTGTGTCAACGCCGCCGGACGCAACCTGTCCCGGAGGCTGGTCGCACCGCCCCGCGACGGTTCGCTGACCTGGCGCACGCACGGCGAACAGGACTGGCGGGACATCGTCGACCTGTGCCTGACCGGGACCTTCCTGGTGGGCAGGGCCGCGGCGGCGGCGATGGCCGCCGCCGGGCGCGGCGGCGTCATCGTGCCGATCGTCAGCTGCACCTGGCGGGGCTCGTGGGGGCAGTCCGCGTACGCCGCGGCGAAGGCGGGGGTGGTGTCGCTGACCCGCAGCTGGGCGCTGGAGCTGGGCGAGTACGGCATCCGCGTCGTGGCGATCGCGCCGGGCGTGGTCGACGGCGCGGCGCTGCGCGAGAAGTGCGCGTCCGTACCGGCGCACGCGGCGTTCATGGACCGGCTGCGCGCACAGGTGCCGCTGGGCAGGTTCGCGGACGAGTCGGAGGTCGCCGAGACCGCCCTCTACGCGGTGCGCAACAGCTATCTGACCGGGACGGTGCTCGACGTCGACGGCGGGGGCTTCCCGGGCCGCGTCCGGTGAGCGCGGGCCCCCTCCCGGGCCCTGCCCCGCGAAGCCGCGGGCGGACCGCCGGCAGGACACGGACTCAGAACACGGACCGCAGGACACGAGCAGGAGGAGCGACGCGTGAGCCATCAGGAGAGCCGCCGCACACCGGCCGGGGCGGGCCCGCTGGCCGGCGTGCGGGTCGTGGAACTGGCCGGCCTCGGCCCGGCCCCGTTCTGCGGCATGCTGCTGGCCGATCTGGGCGCCGACGTGGTCGTCGTCGACCGCCCCGGCCCCACCGACGAGGACCTGGCCCGCCACAACCTGCTGAACCGGGGCAAGCGCTCCGTCGTCGCGGACCTGAAGGACCCCGCGGGCCGGCGTACGGTGCTCGGCCTCGCGGCCCGGGCCGACGTGCTGATCGAGGGGTTCCGTCCCGGTGTGGCCGAACGCCTCGGAGTGGGCCCGCGCCAGTGCCACGACCGCAACCCGGCCCTGGTCTACGGCCGGATGACCGGCTGGGGCCAGGACGGACCGCTGGCCCACTCGGCCGGGCACGACATCGGCTACATCGCGCTGACCGGCGCGCTGCACGCGATCGGACGGGCCGGTGAGGCCCCCCGCGTCCCGCTGAACCTGGTGGGCGACTTCGGCGGCGGCGGCATGTACCTGGCCGTCGGGGTGCTCGGAGCGCTGCTCCGCGCCCGGCAGGACGGCGCCGGCCAGGTCGTGGACGCCGCGATCGTCGACGGCGCCAGCCACCTCACCACCATCCTGTACGGCATGCTCGCCGCCGGGCGGTGGCGGGACGAGCGGGGGGTGAACCTGCTGGACTCCGGGGTGCCCTACTACGACGTCTACGAGACCGCCGACGGCGGGCACATGGGCGTCGGCGCCCTGGAGCCCCGGTTCTACGCCGAGTTCGTGCGTCTGCTGGGTGTCCGGGACCAGGTGCCGCCGCACCGCGAGCCGTCGGTCTGGCCGCAGCTGCGCAAGCTCTTCGCCGAGGCGTTCCGCACCCGGACCCGGCGGGAGTGGACGGAGGTGTTCGCGGGGACCGACGCGTGCGTGGCCCCGGTGCTGTCCTTCCAGGAGGCCCTGGCGGACCCGCACCTGACCGCCCGGGAGACCTTCACCACCGTCGGCGGCGTACCGCAGCCCGCGCCCGCGCCCCGGTTCTCCGGGACCCCCGCCGCGGTACCGGGCCGGCCGCCCGTACCGGGCGAGCACGGCGCGGAGGTGCTCGCCGAGTGGGACGTGGCCGGTGCGGCCGGCTGACCGGCCGCGGGGACCGGTACCGGTACCCCGGGTCACATCCGGCTTCCGCAGTCGGTACCCGCGGGCCGCGGACACCCGCGGCGCCCGTCCATAGGCTCCGAACCATTCACCCCCAGGAGGCACAGGCAATGCTCGACGGAGAGATCTGGAAGACCAGCGGCATCCAGTTCTCCGGCTTCGGCCGGTACTTCCCCCGGGAACTGCTGTCCAACGAGGGGGCCGAGGCCCGGCACACCACGGAGATCGAGCAGAAGGTGCTCGGTTCCGGCGGGGTGCGCACCCACCACCGGGCCGCGGAGGACGAGGACATCGGCTACATGGCCACCGCGGCGGCCGGTGCGGCGCTCGCGGACGCCGGCATCGACGGCTCCGAGGTGGACGTGCTGATCCTCAGCAACTGGACCGACCGGTGGTGCGCCCCGGAGTGGGGCGCCCAGGTCGCCACCGGGATCGGCGCCCGGCACGCCATGGGCTTCGACATCTGCACCGGCTGCGCCGGATTCGTCCACGGCGTGCACACCGCGGCGATGTACCTGGCCGGTCCCGCCCACTACCGCACGGCGGTCGTGGTGTGCTCGGAGCGCTTCTCCCGCCGGGTGCGGCCCGGTTCCAAGGGCGAGATGGTGGTCGGGGACGGCGCCGGCGCCGTGGTGCTCCGCCGTACCGGCGACGGGAACGGCGGAGGTGACGGAGGTGACGCGCCCGGGCTGATCGACTCCATCATGCGCAGCGACGGCACGCTGTCCCACATGACCACGGTGCACCCCGGCAACGGCTGGGTGCGCAGCCAGCCCGAACTCAACGAGGTCGCCGTCAAGTACGTCGTCGGCGCGGCGCAGGAGCTGCTGGAGCGCAACGGGCTCCGTGCCGGGGACGTCGACTGGGTGGTGCCGCACGCCGCGACCGAGCCGTTCAACCGGGGCTTCGAGGCGGACCTCGGCATCGACCGCGCCAGGATCCTCAACAACCTCGCCGAGCGGGGCAACACCTCCAGCGCCTCCATCCCCACCACCCTCTCCGAGAACCTGGAGAAGGGCGTCGTCAAGCGCGGCGACCTCGTCCTGTCGGTGTCGCTCGGCGGTGGCGTGTGGTGCCACGGCGGGCTGCTGTACCGCCTGTGACCGCGCACCGCCGCCGTTCCGCCCACCTTGCCGCACTCGCCGCGCCCGCACGGGCCGGCGGGCACAGACCACGAAGGAGCCGCACATGGGCAGGCCGCGCGACACCCTGGTGACGGGGATGGGATTCTGCCTCCCCGGAACCGGCGGTCTCTGCGCCGCCCGGGAGGACTTCTGGGACGTCATCTCCACCGGCAGTCTCCTGATCGACCGCGGCGACCGGTACGCCGGCGTCATCGAGGCCGACCTGCTCGCCGAGGCCGCCGCCCGGCTGCCCGGGGTGTCACAGAGGTATCTGGCCAACTACTCGCCGGTCCAGCTCTACGGCCTGATCTCCGTCGCGGAGGCGTGCCGGGACAGCGGGCTGGGCATCGAGGACGGCGACCTGGCGGAGGCCGGGCTGCTCAACGCCCGGCACTGCCTGGACGCGAACTTCCTGGTGCAGCAGCGGGCCCTGACCGCCGACCTGGAGACGACCACTCCGCCCGAGGCGCGCGGTCTGGTGGCCCGCAGCATGATCGGCGGGCAGCTCAACGACACCACGCTCGCCCAGGTCTCCGCGCTGCGCAACACCGGCCCCAGCTACACCGTGTCCACGTCCTGCGCCTCCGGCGGCGTCCTGTTCGGCATCGCCCAGCGCATGATCGCCGCCGGGGAGGCCGATCTGGTGCTCGTCACCGGCGCCGACCAGTACGACTCCGGCCGCCGCGCCGACTTCGACGCGGTCGCGGCCAGGGCGGTCGAGGGCCTGGACCTCTCCGACAGCGTGGGGGTCACCCATCGGATGATGCGTCCCTACGACCGCCGCACCGGCGGTCTGAACGTCGGTGACGGCGCCGCCACGATCGTCCTGGAGAGCCGGGAGCGCGTCGAGGCCACCGGGCGGCTGGACCGGGCCGGTGCCGTGCTGGTCAGCCAGAGCACCCGGCGCAGCCCGGTGCGCAGCACCATGGCCATCGACCAGGAGGGCGTGGGCGTGTCGCTCGCCATCGAGCGGTGCCTGGCCGGGCACCTCGCCCCGGAGGAGGTCGACTACGTCAGCGGCGGCGCCGAGGGGTCACCGGTCTTCCACTCGATGGAGTCCACCGCGCTGCGCGCCGTGTTCGGCGACCGGGTGCGCGAACTGCCGGTCAGCGTGCAGGAGGCGTGCTTCGGGCACAGCGGGTCCCCGCTGGGCCCGATGGGCGTCGCGGCCGTCACGCTGATGATGGAGCACGGGGTGATCTGCCACACCGCCGGGTGCGAGGAGCCCGATCCCGCCTGCGAGTTCGATCCGGTCGCCGACGGCAAGCCGCGCGAGGCGGCCGTCGACCACGCCGTCTCGCTGAACTACGGCAGCGGCATGGTCTCCAGCGCGATCCTCCTGGAGCGCCTGCGATGAACACACTCCACCGCACCCTGTCCGGCCCGCCCGCCGTGTCCCCCGGGGCGCCGGAGCCGTACTCCCGCACCGTCGCGGTCCCGCCCGGGGACACCCCGGGGTACCGCGGCGTCCGCGAGGCACTGCGCTCCCTGGGCCTGCGGGTCGTCACCGACGGCACCGGCGGTACCGGCCCGAAGGCACAGGGGGAACCGCCGGGTGCCTACTGCGCGGTGCGGATCGCCAGCCCGTGGTTCGGCGCCCCGCCCGGCGGCGGGGCGGACGGACCGCTGGACCGGACGGCGGTGCTGGCCGCGGCCGAGCGGATGTGCGCCGCGGGCGGCGGGCGCCTGGTCCTGGTGACCGACGCCGGCCGCTGGCCGGCCCTGGGCGTCGAGCCGGAGACCGCCGCCGACCAGGCCGCCGACCTGCACTGGTGGAACGAGCTGGCGGCCCGGGTGGCCGGCCGGGGCGTCGCCGCCAACACGGTGCGGATCGGCTACGCGCCGTTCCTCGGCCACCGGCTGTCCGCCGGCCGGGAGGCCGACCTCCTGCGCTGCCAGGCCGTGCGCCGCCCCGTGGCGCCGGAGGACCTGGCCGGGGCGCTGAGCATGCTGCTGTCCCGTTCCGCCGGCAACGTCGTCGGCGAGACGGTCCCGCTGGACGGCGGGCTGGAGCGGGTGGTGGTGCCCTTCGGCGGCACCGGCGGTTCCCGTCACGGGCCCCCGGCCGGCCCCGACCCCTGGTCGCTGCGCGGCCGGCGCTTCCTCGTCACGGGCGCGAGCAGCGGGATCGGCGCCGCCTGCGCCGGGGAGCTGGCCCGGCTGGGCGCCGACACGGTGCTGGCCGCCCGCCGGGCCGACCGGCTGGCACAGCTCGCCGCACGGATCACGGACACCACCGGGCGGTCCGCGCACGCGGTCCCCGCGGACCTGGCCGAGCCCGGCGCCGGGGAGGCCCTGCTCCGCGAGGCCGAGCGGGTCGCCGGCCCGGTCGACGGACTCGTCCACGCCGCCGGCGTGCTGGGGCTGGACGGCCCGGGCACCGGCCGGGCCGCGCGGGAGCGGCTCTACCGGCTCAACCTCTTCTCCCTCGTCGAGCTGGCGGAGGAGCTGACCGCCGGATGGGCCCGCGGCGGTGTGCGGGGCGTGATCGTGCCCATCGGATCCGTCTCGGCGCAGATCACTCCCGTGCCGCACGTGCAGAACTACGGCGCCGGCAAGGCCGCGGTCTCCTGGTTCTCCTCGCATCTGGCGATGACGGTGGCCAGGCACGGGATCCGGGTCAACACCGTGCTGCCGGCCGGGGTCACCACTCCGATGAAGGAGGCCGCGGACCCCGCCTTCGTCGAGGCGTCGATGCGGCGGGTGCCCAGCGGCCGGTTCAGCACCGTCGAGGAGGTGGCGGCGCTGGTGTCCTACCTGGCCGCACCGGTCTCGGACTATCTGACGGGGACGCAGCTGCGCATCTGCGGCGGGGTGGGCACCCTGCGCCCGCTGCCGGAGCTGGTCCCCCTGCACGACCACCCCGGCGGCGGAGCGGCGCCCGGCGGAGACGAGCGGAAGGCGGACGGGTGAGGCGCATGACGGACGACAGGACGGACGACCGGGCGGAAACGGCGGCCGCAGAGCCGGCGAAGGACGGCGGCGACCGTCCCCTCGCCGGCCGGCTGGCCCTGATCACCGGGGCCTCCTCGGGCATCGGCGCGAGCACCGCCGTCGAGCTGGCCCGGGCCGGCGCCGACGTCGCCCTCGTGGGACGCCGCGAGAACCTGCTGGCACAGGTCCGGCGGCGGGTGCTCGACGAACAGGTCGCCGGACACGCCGTGCCCATGGACCTCTCCGTCCCCGACGCGCCCTCCCGTCTGGTGGAGCGGGTGCGCGAGGCCGCCGGGCGGGACGTGGACATCCTGGTGAACAACGCCGCGGTGGCGCGCTCCGGCCCGATGCACCAGGTCGCGCCCCGCCACTGGGACCTGGCGCTGCGGATGAACCTGACCGTGCCGTTCCAGCTCGCCAACGCCCTGCTGCCCGCCATGCGGGAGCGCGGGCACGGCTGGGTGGTCAACATCGGCTCCGTCGGCGGGCTGCGGCCCCTGCCCGGTGCCGGGCCCTACTCGGTCAGCAAGCACGCGCTGCACTATCTGACGGAGCTGCTGGACCTGGAGAACCGCCCGGCCGGCGTGCGCGCCCTGTGCCTGTGCCCCGGCTGGGTGCGCACCGAGATGGCCCTGGAGCCGGAGCAGGTCGGGGTGGACGAGGAACTGCTCGTCAGCGCGGACGAGTTCGCCCAGGTGGTGCGCTGGGCGGTGACCCTGCCGGCCAGGGTCAGCGTCGGCCCGGTCATCCCCGTCTACCCGACGAGCGACCGCGCCGCGCTGGACACCGTCTGGCAGCGGCTGCTCGGCGGGGCGCGGCAGCCGTGGGAGGCCCCCCTGGAATCCCGGGAGCCCCTGGAGAACGGCACCGCCGGCCGGAACGCGCCGAGCCCGGCCGGCTGAGACCGGGACACCACGAGGAGCGAGGACGGATGCACACGTTGCTGGACGCCGCCGACCCGGCCGTTCCCACCGCCGAGCAGTGCGTACTGGGTCCCGTGCTGCGCGCCCGGGCCCGGCAGCACCCCGACCGGCTGTACGCCCTCTTCGACGACGGCGGCCGGTGGACGTACGCCGCCACGCTGGAGGCCGCCGAGCGCGCCGCCACGGGGCTGCGCGAGCTGGGCCTGGGACACGGCGACCCGCTGCTGGTCTGGCTGCCGAACGGGCCGGACATCCTGCGCTGCTGGTTCGGGGCCAACCTGCTCGGCGCCGTGTACACGCCGGTGAACACGGCCTACCGGGGCGCGCTGCTGGAACACGTCATCGGCCTGTCCGGGGCCCGGGTGCTGGTGGTCCACGCCGAGCTGCTGCCCCGGCTGGCCGGCCTCGACCTCGGGCGGCTGGAGCATCTGGTGGTCGTCGGGGAACCGGCCGGGGACGACGGCGGCTACCCGGGCCCGGCGGGACCCCGGCACCACACCGCGGAGCTGCTCGTCCGCTCCCGGGCCGGTGATCTCGACGAGGTGGCGGTCGCGCCCTGGGACACCCAGTCCATGGTCTTCACCTCGGGCACCACGGGGCCGTCCAAGGGCGTGCTCAGCTCGTACGTGCACCTGTACTCGACCGCCGGTGCCGATGTGCACGGTTACCACGGCCCGGACGACCGCTACCTGGTCAACCTCCCGCTGTTCCACGGCGCGGGCATGATCGCCTCCTACTGCATGATGCTGCACGGCGGCTCCGTCGCGGTGGTGCACGGCTTCGAGACCGGGACGTTCCTCCCCCTCGTGCGCCGGATGGGGGTGACCGTCTGCACCCTCCTGGGGGCCATGGCCGGTTTCCTGGCCGGACGGCCCGAGGAGCCGGACGAGGCGGACAACCCGCTGCGCACGATCTGCCTCGTCCCGTCCGTGCCCGAGGGCGCGCTCCTGCAGAAGCGCTACCGGGTGGACACCGTCTACACCACCTACAACATGACCGAGATCTGCGCCCCCCTGATCTCCGGCCCGCACTCCGGTCTGCCGGGCTTCTGCGGCCGGGCACGTCCCGGCGTGGAGCTCCGCCTGGTGGACGAGCACGACCGGGAGGTGCCCGTGGGCGAGACCGGGGAGCTCGTGGTGCGCGCCGCCCGCCCGTGGGCGCTCAGCCACGGGTACGCGGGGATGCCCGAGGCCACCGCGCGGGCCTGGCGCAACGGGTGGTTCCACACCGGCGACTGCTTCCGCGCCACCGAGGACGGCGACTACTTCTTCGTCGACCGGGCCAAGGACGCCATCCGCCGCCGCGGCGAGAACATCTCCTCCTTCGAGGTGGAGAACGCCGTGCTGGAGCACCCGGACGTCGCCGAGGCGGCGGCGGTGGGCGTCCCCAGCCGGCACGGCGAGGAGGACGTGCTCGTGGCCGTCGTCCCGGCGCCCGGTGCCGAGCTGGATCCCGCCGGTCTGCTCGAGTTCCTGCGGCCGCGCACGGCCCACTTCATGGTGCCCCGCTATGTCCGCACCGTGGCGCGCCTGCCGTACACCCCCAGCAACAAGGTCCGCAAGCACCTCCTGCGGGAGGCGGGTGTCACCGGGGACACCTGGGACCGGGAGGCCGCGGGCGTCCGCGTCGGGCGGACGCGGTTCGGCCGGCAGCCCGACCGGTGACGACCGCGGCCCGGCCGGCCGCCCGTCCGGCACGATCGTGAGGAGCCTCCGTGGCACAACCCGTCATCGACATCTGCTCGCTCTGGTTCGACCGGGACTGCTGGCGCTTCTTCCTGCGGAGGCTCGCCGGTGTCGCGCCCGCCTATCTCGAACGTTTCGGCCTGCTCATGGCCGGGGGCTTCGGCGCCGACCCCGGCGAGTACCGCGGGGCGCTCGCGGAGCACGGTGCCGACGCGGCCATCGAGGTGCTGGTCCGCCGTCATCCGGTGGACGGCGACCCGGCCGGCCATCTGGCGGGACTCGACGCGGCCGGGGTGGTCACCGAGGTCGTGCACGGGATGCCGGGCCGGCTGCCCGGTGGCGAGACCGTCAACGAGCGGCTGGCCGCCATGGTGGCTCGGCTCGGCGCGGCCGCCGGGCGGGTGCGGCCCTGGGCGGGCATCACCCTGCTCGACCCCGACGAGGCGGTCGCCGAGATCGACCGGTGCGTCCGAGCCGGGTTCACCGGCATCAACGTGGCCCCGTTCTACGAGGGGGTCCCGCCCCTCGACGGCCGCGCCGCCCCGGTGTTCGCCGCCGCGGCCGAGCGCGGGCTGCCGGTGTGGGTGCACTGCGGGAACAACTTCCGCGCGGACCAGCCCATGGACCTGTGCACCTGGCGGGACCTGGACCGCCTGGCGGGGCGCCATCCGGACCTGGTGCTCGTCGCCGGCCACGCCGGCTGGCCCTGGATGCTGGAGACCATGGCCGTCGCGCAGCGGCAGCCGGGTGTCTATGTCGACCTGTCCACCCACCGGCCGCGGCGGATGTCCCGCCCCGGTTCGGGCTTCGAGCCGCTGCTGGCCTACGGCGCCACGACGGTGCGGCACAAGGTGCTGTTCGGCACCGGCGGTCCGTGGGTCCATCCCGTGGACGTGCCGCAACTCGCCGAGGAGGTGCGGGCGCTCCGGCTGCCGCCCGGGGTGGCCGAGGACTGGCTGCACGACAACTCCGCCAGGCTGCTCGCCTGACGGGACCGCAGTGATTCACCGAGAAGGAGACCGCATGTCCGCTTCGGCACCGAACGCCTTCCTGCGCGGTGGGCCCGACCACTGCGACCACAAGCGGGTCCGGTATGTACGCGACGTCCGGGACACCTACAAACTGCCGGTCGGCCACGCCTACGAGCACTTCCGGCCGACCGACGAGACGCTGGAGCACCAGGCGGGGACGCTCAGGGTGTTCGAGTGGGTCACCCGTACCTACGTGGCGGAGTGACCCCGTCGGCCGCCCGGGTGCCGCGGGCCTCCCGGCCGCGGCACCCGGGCGGCCGGCCATGACGCGGGGGTCTCCGGGAAACTACCGGGGAATTCCGGTGCGGCGGCCTCCGGCCTGTTCAGCCGAACCGGTCGGATGAGGGCCTTGCCGATCCCTCACCGACCTGGGCGGAAAGAAATTCCAGCAGTCGGCGGTTGAAGAACTCCGGGTTGTCCTGGTTGGCATTGTGGCCCGCGTTCGGAACGACCACGGGCTCGCCGTTGGGCTCCCTTTCCACCCAGGTCCGGAAGTCCTTTTTGACGGAGCCGGCCGAGTCGTTCTCACCGCGGGCGAGAAGCGCCGGGCACGGTATTCGGTACTCGGGATCGGGCCGCATGCACCGGGACAGCCCGGACCACACCCGGAAGAACTCCTTCTTGCGGAGCCGACTGGTGGCGTCATAGGCGTACCGCCGGCTCTCCGGTTCCGTCGCCGTTCCCTCGCTGACCACCTTCCTGCGCCATTTGTCGCTGGTCAGCAGGAACAGGATCGGGGATAACCGGAAGAGAATCTTCCGCGAGGCCGAGAGGGGCATGGTGAGGCTGTTGTTCCCCACCACGACGAGCGCGCGCACCGCCTCCGGACGGCGGTACAGCAGTTCCTGGGAGATGAAACCGCCCAGCGAGTGCCCCAGCAGGACCGCACTCTCCCGGCCCACCTCCCGCATGAGGGCGTGCAGATGCTCGGAGGCCGCCGTCACCGAGAACCTCCCGGGCAGCGGCTTCGACCGGCCGTGCCCCTGGACGTCCCAGGTCAGCACCCGGTAACCGGCCTCGGTGAGGGGCTCCACCTGTGCGTCGAACATCCGGTGGTCCATGGAGAGCCCGTGTGTGCACATCACCAGCGGGCCGTCTCTCGGCCCGGCGGTCCAGTAGTGGATCGACGTTCCGGAGGCCGCCATCGTGTGCGGCGTCATCTCGGTCATCTGCCGCTTTCCTCTTCCGACTGTCCGGTTTCGGCTGTCCGGCCGTCGCGGTGCCGGTCCCGGCATCCGCCCGGCCCGGGGTACCTCAGGTACCGCTCCACTCGGGGGTACGTCGCTCCAGGAAGGCGCGAGCCCCCTCCCTGGCGTCCCGGGAGCGGCGCACCTCGTCCACCAGGGCCCGCTGCCGCTCGAAGCCCTCGGCCGCCGGCCAGTCGCGCGCCAGGGTGCCGATCCGTTTCGCGGCCCGGACGGCCAGCGGCGCCGCCTCGGCGATACGGTGCGACATCCGCAGGGCGAGTGCCCGGGACTCCCCGGGCTCACACACCGTGTTCACCAGTCCGTACCGCTCGGCACGCGCCGCGTCCAGGGGATCGCCGGTCAGCAGCATCTCCATGGCGATCTGGTGCGGAACACGGGAGGACAGCCTGAGCAGGCCCCCGGCGGCCGGCAGCAGGCCCCGTCTCACCTCGGGCAGTGCGAAACGCGCGTCCCGGGCGGCCACCACCAGGTCGCAGCAGAGCAGCAGTTCCAGCCCGCCGCCCCAGGCACCGCCCTCGACCGCGGCCAGCAGGGGCTTGGCCGGCGGGCGCTCGGCCAGACCGGCGAAGCCGCGTCCGGGGACCCGGCAGGGTCTCCCGGCGGCGAACTCGGCCAGATCCATCCCCGCGGAGAACCAGCCGCCCGCCCCGGTCAGCACACCGGCGCACAGCCGCGGGTCACCGTCCAGCAACTCCATCGCCGCGGCGATGCCCTCGGCGGTCGGCTGGTCGATGGCGTTGCGCCGGTGCGGGCGGTCGATGGTCACCAGCAGCACGCGGTCGACCCGCTGGACCGTCGGGCTCTCGGCCATCGGCTGGTCAACTCCGTCCGGTTCGGGGTGCCGTGGGCTGGGCGTCCGGACCGCGCGGCGGCGCCGGTACCCCGACGCTACGGCCGAACCGGAACCGGCGGATCCCACCGGCGGTACCGCCCGGACCCGGTGCTCCGGGACCGGTGGTACCGGACCCGGCGGTACACGGGGCACCGCACGGCGGCGGGATCCGCCGGTTCCGGCCCGGGGACGCCCCCGGCCGTACGCGGCGACACCGCGGCGCGGACCGCCGCCCGCGGAAAGGCCCCCGTTTTCCCCGCTTCCCGGAAAACGGTCTTCACACCGTCACGCGGGACACGGAAGAGCCTCTTCCGGCGTCTTCCTCCACCGCCCGGCGAAGTTTCGCGGAGGTGAAGAATTCCCGGCCGTGCGGATGGATTCCACCCAGCGGCCCTGACCCGGGTTAGAGTGCTTCCGTCGGCGGCACGGGGACGTCGGGGACGCCACGGCCAGGGACCGGTTTCCACAATCCGGCGCCGACACACCGCAAGTCAGGACATGAGGGAGACGTCCCTTATGGGGATCGCCGGCACTTTCACCGGAGCCGGGTCACACGCCCGGCATCACTGCCCGCCCAATCCGATAACGCCCGCCCCATCCGATCGAGCGGCTCTCCGGTCGCATCCACCGGAAAAACCCGGGCAGACGCAGGACAACAGCACGGACCATGAGCCAGAACACGGGGGAACACGCCATGACGACCGCTTCCACCACTCGCGCCACGACCGCGCCCCACGCACCGTCCCGGTAGCCAGGAGGTCGGGGGAAAATGCGAGAGAAAGTATTGATCGTCGAAAACTTCCCAATCCTCTCCTTCGCCGTGGAACAGGTTCTCAGCACGAGCGAGTCCGTGTCGGTCGTGGGCGTGGCCAGCGACTTCGACTCGTCCGTGGAGCTGGCCCGGCAGTACCGGCCCGACGTGGTCCTGCAGGAACTGTGCCTGCCGACGCCACCGCGGGGCCTGGCCCTGTGCCGGGCGATGAAGGACCTTCCCTGCTCCCCGCGCGTGGTGGTCTTCACCACGGACAACACCCCGCGGACCGTCGCCGACTCGGTGGCGGTCGGCGTGGACTCCTTCGTGCACAAGTCCGTACCGCCGGGCAAGCTCCTCGAAGCCCTGGAGAGGTGCACCGAGGGACGTCGTACCTGGTGGCTCGGTGACGACTACGGAGACGAGGACGCCTCGGCCGCCGCCCCCGAGGAACTCGGCACGATGATGACCGACCGGGAGAAGGAGATACTGTCCCTGCTGGTCCAGCGCTACACGAACGACGAGATAGCGCGGGAACTGCGACTGGCCCGGCAGACCGTCAAGAACTACGTGAGCAGTGTGCTGGGCAAGGTCGGGGTCCCCAGCAGACGGCACCTGTTCACCCGTCCCGGCTGACCGCGCGGACATCGGTGCCCCGGGGGGGGGGGAGGAGACTGCCGGGGGCACCGGCGCGCCCCGCCCTACCGCACACGGCGGGTGCGCCCGCCCCGGACCGCGCTCAGTCCACCGCCCTCGCCGCCGCCCGGCCCGCGGTGCGGCCCGAGAACAGGCAGCCGCCCAGGAAGGTGCCCTCCAGGGAGCGGTAGCCGTGCATGCCCCCGCCGCCGAACCCGGCGGCCTCGCCGGCCGCGTAGAGGCCGGGGAGCGGCTCACCGCCGGCGGTGAGCACCCGCGAGGACAGGTCGGTCTCCAGGCCGCCGAGGGTCTTGCGGGTGAGGATGTTCAGCCGGACGGCGATCAGCGGGCCCGCCGCCGGGTCCAGCAGACGGTGCGGCGGGACCACCCGGGTCAGCCTGTCGCCCAGATAGGAGCGCGCCCCGCGGACCGCGGTGAGCTGGAGGTCCTTGGTGAAGGGGTTGCCGACCTCGCGGTCACGGGCGGCGATCTCGCGCCGCAGGGCGCTCTCGTCGATCAGGTCGTCACCGGTGAGCGCGTTCATGCCGCGCACCAGGGCGGACAGGTCGCGCTCGACGACGAAGTCGGCCCCCCGCTCCATGAAGGCCCGCACCGGTCCGGAAGTGCCGGAGCGGGCGCGGCCGAGGACCTGGCGGACACTGCGGCCGGTGAGGTCGGGGTTCTGCTCGGAGCCGGAGAGCGTGAACTCCTTCTCGATGATCTTCTGTGTCAGGACGAACCAGGTGTACTCGTGCCCGGTCCGCATGATGTGTTCGAGGGTGCCCAGGGTGTCGAAGCCGGGGAAGAGCGGCACCGGCAGCCGCTTGCCCGTCGCGTCCAGCCAGAGCGAGGACGGGCCGGGCAGGATGCGGATGCCGTGATTGTTCCAGATCGGGTTCCAGTTCTCGATGCCCTCGGTGTAGTGCCACATCCGGTCGCGGTTGACGATCCGGCCGCCGGCCTTCTCCGCGATGCCCAGCATCGCCCCGTCGACATGCGCGGGCACTCCGGAAAGCATGCGCCGGGGCGGGGTTCCCAGCCGCTCCGGCCAGTTGGCGCGCACCAGGTCGTGGTTGCCGCCGATGCCGCCGGAGGCGACGATCACGGCCTGGGCACGCAGTTCGAAGGCACCGGTCACGTCCCGGTTGCTGGCC
Organism: Streptomyces rubellus; assembly: GCF_036323805.1. Classification (NCBI taxonomy): domain Bacteria; kingdom Bacillati; phylum Actinomycetota; class Actinomycetes; order Kitasatosporales; family Streptomycetaceae; genus Streptomyces; species Streptomyces rubellus. The sequence goes on along the minus strand of NZ_JAZDCX010000028.1, from coordinate 53,352 downwards.
GTGCCGCGTTCGGTGTCGCTGGGGGCCAGCACCTCGCCGGTGACGGTGTCCACCGCGCCCGCGCTACGGGCCAGGGCGGTGACGCGGTGCCGGAAGCGCAGCTCCACCCGGCCGCGTGCCACGCCCTCGCGCACCCGCCGTTCGAAGGGCTCGACGAGGCCCGGCCCGGTGCCCCAGGTGATGTGGAAGCGCGGCACGGAGTTGCCGTGGCCCGTCGCGTCGTAGCCGCCGCGCTCGGCCCAGCCGACGACGGGGAACAGCCGCAGCCCCTGGGCACGCAGCCAGGACCGCTTCTCGCCCGCGGCGAAGTCGACGTACGCCTCGGCCCAGCGGCGCGGCCAGGCGTCCTCCTCCCGGTCGAAGCCTGCCGTGCCGAGCCAGTCCTGCCAGGCCAGTTCGCGGCTGTCGCGGATGCGCAGCCGGCGCTGCTCGGGGGAGTCGACGAGGAACAGCCCGCCGAAGGACCAGTGCGCCTGGCCGCCGAGCGAACCGGGTGGCTCCTGGTCCAGCAGGATCACCTTCCGTCCGGCCTCGGCCAGCTCGGCGGTGGCTGCGAGGCCGGCCAGCCCTGCTCCGATCACGATCACATCGGCGTCGTACACCATTCGCCCACCCATCCCGGTTCGGTCACGCTGGTGACTGGAGAGTAACCCCGCTCTTCGCGCGGCCGTATCCCCCGCGGCCAACTCAAAGGGCAGATCCGCGGGAGGGTGCCCCGGAATCGCGGGGCACCGGTCACGCGTAGGGTCGGAACCGTGATCGACAGGTTCCGGACGGCGGCGCGGCTGTGGTGGGCGCCGGGGCGGCTGCACGAGGAGGGCGAGACGCCCGACTACCGCTTCTCCCTGGCCAACGAGCGGACCTTCCTGGCCTGGATCCGCACCGCGCTGGCGCTGGTCGCGGGCGGGATCGTGGTGGACCAGCTCCTGACCGGCCTGCCGCCGGGGGCGCGCACGGCGATCGCCGTCGTACTGCTGGCGGGCGGCGCGCTGTGCGCGGTGCGGGCGGTCAACCACTGGCTGCGCACCGAGCGGGCGATGCGGCGCGGCGAGGACCTGCCGCTGTCGCGCTTCCCCGTGCTACTGGCCCTGGGTACGGCGCTGGCCGCGCTGCTGGTGGTGGGCGCCGTGGTGCTGGGGCGGTTCGGACGGTGAGCCGGACGGGGGGCGGGGCCGCGGACGGGGCGGCCGTACGGGACCCCGCGGCGCAGCCGGAGCGCACCCGGCTGGCGTGGCGGCGCACTGCGCTGGCCTTCGCGGTCGTGGTGGTGCTGGCACTGCGCCGGGCGGTCCACGGCGGCGGGGCGGCCGCGGCATGCGCCGCGGCGTTCGGGGCATTGGCCTGGCTGGTGTTCCTGGGCGCGGCCCACCGGCGCTCCCGGGCCCTGGCCGCGGCCCGGCCCGGTCCGCTGGGCACCGCGGTGGCGGTGACCGCGACCGCCTGTACGCTGGCGTTGCCGATCTCTGGGGTGGTGGTGCTGCTATGACGAATCCGCTTGTCGTGGTGATGGGGGTGTCCGGTTCCGGCAAGACGACGGTGGGCACGTCCCTGGCCGAGCGGCTGGGAGTGCCGTACGCGGAGGCCGACGACTTCCACCCGCCGGAGAACGTGGCGAAGATGGCCTCGGGCGTCCCGCTGGACGACGAGGACCGCCGCCCCTGGCTGGACTCGATCGCCGCCTGGCTCAAGGGCCAGGACGGGGAGGGCGGCGTGGTGACCTGTTCCGCCCTCAAGCGGAGCTACCGCGACCGGCTGCGCAGGGCCGCGCCGGAGCTGTTCTTCCTCCATCTCGACGGTTCCGCGGAACTGATCTCCGCCCGGCTGGACGGGCGCAAGGGCCATTTCATGCCGCCCGACCTGTTGCGGTCCCAGATCGAGACACTGGAACCGCTGGAACTGGACGAGCAGGGCGCAGTGGTCCCCATCGACGGCACTCCCGAGGAGACCGCGGAGCTGGCCGTGGCCGCCGTGCCCCGCTGACCCGCGTCACGGGACGGTGTTCCCGGCCGGCCCGGGGCGCCCGCTGCCGAGGCCGGGACGACCGCCGCGTCGGCCCGGATTCCACCGGATCTCCACAGACACTGAGCAGCCGATATGTGGCATCGGAAGATTTCGGGGCACACGGATCCCACAGAGGGTCCGGTACGTCCCAACGATGACGACTCGGCGACTCCGTCGGAGGTGGTACGCGTTGGCCGGTTTCAATGCCCTTGCCGAACAGGTACGTGATCCTGACAGAGATCCTTCCCAGCGCCGTCAGGCACTGCGCAAGTGTCTGGAGCGATTCGCGCCGTACGGGCACCGTGCCACCTGGCACCATCTGTGCGCCCGCGCGGGCATCTCTCCGGACGACCGCCGTCCCGATCCGGAACGGCTGGTGGCCGCCCTGGAGGAGCTGGAGGAGGCCAGGGAGGTGTGGCTGGCATACGAACGTGCCTTCGCCCTGCGGCGGAGGCGGCAGAAGTACGACGGCATCCGGCAGCCGCCGGGAGCCGACGACTGGCACCGTCGCAGCTGGGGAGGCCGTCAGCTGCTGCCCGTCAAGAACCCCGAGGCCGCTCCGCCCGCGCCGCTGGCGGAGGTGCTGCGCCGCCTGGTGCGCGAGGCGGAGGCACGCGAGGCGCGCTGTGCGGCGGCGCGGGCCGCGCACGAGGCGGCCGGGCGGCGCCCGGCCGGAAGGGTGGCCGTCAGCCACTGACGGCGCACGGGCGCGGCCGGCGGACACGGGCCCTCCCGGGACCGGCCACGGAGCCTGCGGGCCGTGGCGGGACACGACGGAACGGAGCGGTCACGGGGCGGCACGGCGGGTTCCCGCACGGCACCGGGAACCCGCCGTCGCACGCCGTGCGCCGTACGGATGTCCCCGAACCCCGGCCGAAGGTGTCTTCCGTTGACAGTGCCGCCCCTCCCCAGCATGCTGAGCAAGCGCTTGGTCGCGAACGGTGTCACGGTCACGAGGTTGGGGAGGCGAGCCCTGATGGCGGAGCCCCGGGTTTTCACGTCGGTCGGCGAACTGCGGGCGGCGGTCGGCGAGCAGCTGGGCACCAGCGACTGGCTGGAGATCGACCAGCGGCGGATCGACCTGTTCGCGGACGCGACGGGCGACCACCAGTGGATCCACGTCGACCCGGAGAAGGCCGCCGCCGGACCGTTCGGCACCACCATCGCGCACGGCTATCTGACCCTCTCGCTGCTGCCGGTGCTGGTACCGCAGCTGCTCCGGGTGGAAGGGGTGCGCATGGGCGTCAACTACGGCCTCAACAAGGTCCGCTTCCCCGCCCCCGTGCCGGTCGGCTCACGGGTGCGCGCCACCGCCCGGATCGCGGAGGTCACCGCGGTGGCCGAGGACTGCGTCCAGCTCACGGCGGGCGTGACGGTCGAGCGCGAGGGCGGCGGAAAGCCGGTGTGCGCCGCGGAGAGCATCGTCCGCTACTACCGCTGACTATCCGCGGCCGCCCGCGGCCGTCCCGCTCTCCGGGGCGGCCGGGGAACCGACCATCCGCAGCACGAGGCCGGCGTAGAGCTCGCCGATCTCCTCGGGGGTGCGGGGGCCGCCGGAGCGGAACCAGCGGGCCACGTCGACGCAGAGTGAGAGCACCGCCAGCGCCGTGCCCCGGATGTCCTCGACCGTGAACTCCCCGGTGGCCACACCGTCGGCCAGGATGCCGCGCAGGATCTCCTCGCTGCGCCGCCGCAGGGCGACGATCTCCGCGTAGTGGTCCTCGGCGAGCGCGCCCAGTTCGTACTGCACCACCCGGGCCGTGGTGTGGCGCTCTGCGTGCCAGCGCACGAAGGCGCGCACCGCCGCCGCGAGCCGGCCGGGGGCGCCCGCGACGCTGTCGTCGGCCTCGGTCAGGATGCGGACCGAGCGTTCGTGGCCGACCCGGCTGATCTGGTAGAGCAGCTCCTCCTTGGTGCGGTAGTGGATGTAGAGCGCCGCCGGGCTCATCCCCGCACGGGAGGCGATGTCCCGGGTCGTGGTGGCGTGGAAACCGCGTTCGGCGAACGCCTCCACCGCCGCCAGCAGCAGCCGGCGGGCCGCCTCGGGAGACACCTCCGCCCAGGAGTCGTCCGGGCCGCCGTCCGCCGCACCGCCCGGGGACTCGTCCACGGCCCCGGGCTCCGCATCCCCTGTCATCCGCACCTCGCCGCGCTCAGTCGACCGGTCGAACACCATACATCGATTGCTGAGCAGCCGCTTAGCGGCGGAGGCGGTGCCCCGGGAGGTCCCGGGGCAGCCGGGAAGGCGGAGACCCCGGTCGGCGAACTCCTCGGCCACCCGCCGTACGGCGGCCCGTTCCCCGGACAGTTCCAGATCCACGCCTGTTGAACCGGCATCTAAACCGGCATCACCGGTTACCGAGTGGCGGACACCGGACGAGCCCTCGAGGGCGTGGTCCGTGGCGCGCCACGTACCCCCGCCCAGCCGGGAGCGGATCGGCGAGGGCGCCTTCGAGACGGGCCTTCGCACTCGTCGACGGGCCGCCCGGCCCGGCCGGGGCGGGGAACGGTGCGCGGAGGGCTGCCCCCGGAGTCCCGGATCCCGGGCGGCCGTCTCAGGGCGTGGCACCCCCGGCGTCCGTCACCTGCCCCCGGCTGAGCCGCCGTTCGGCCGCGGCCCGCAGTTCCCGGCGCAGTTCCCCGGGGGAGGCTCCGCGCTCCAGGGCCCGCCAGACCAGTTCGGCCGGGGCGGGCGGGGCCAGCCCGCCGACCGGGGCGTCCAGATCCAGGTTGGTGGGGAAGGAGTACCCCTCGGCGCAGGCGGCCACCACGTTCCGCAGCCACCGCTCGGGAGCGCCCTCGGCCCTGCGCCGCAGCAGCACCGGGAACACGGCGTTCACCATCCGCTCGCGGTCCACGGTCTCCATCGAACGGCCGAACGGCGAGGAGATCTGCAGCAGGTTCGCCATGCGCCGCACGTCCGCGGTGCTGTTGTGCCCGGCCGCGTGGAAGAGAGCCGGGCTGAAGAAGACGGCGTCGCCCTTGTCCAGCGGCAGTTGTACGTGGTGCTCCTCGAAGTAGGCGCGGAACTCGGGCCGCCGCCAGGCCAGATAACCGGGTTCGTAGGTCTGGGAGTGCGGCAGGTACATCGTCGGACCGGTCTCGACGGGCATGTCGCAGTGCGCCACCGCGCCCTGGAGGGTCAGGACGGGCGCCGCCCTGTGCATGTGGGCGGGGAAGGCCGCGGCGTGCTCGTCGGTCAGGAAGCCGAAGTGGTAGTCGCGGTGGACACACTGCGCCAGGGCCCCCGGGTTGACGACGTTGACCTGGGAGGTGAGCTGGTAGCCGGGCCCGAGCCAGGCCTCGCAGACGAGCGCGGTCATCTCGTCGGCGTGGTACTCGGTGAAGACCTCCGGGGCGCGTACGGCCAGCTTCTCCACCGCGTTCCACACCCGGTCGTTGGTGCCGGGCTGCGCGTAGTGGTCGCCGCGTGCCGTACCCGCCGCCCGCTCCTCCTCGATCAGCGCGTCGAACACCGCGCCGGCCCGGTCGAGGACCGAGGGGTCGGGGTAGGCCCGTTTGAACACCACGATGCCCGGACCGTCCAGCAGGACCCGGGCGAGTTCCGCCTGGACCGCGCGCCTGCCCCGGGGGTCGGCCGCCAGCCGGCAGAGGTGCTCGGCGTCGTACAGGGGGACGTTCCGCACGATGTCGGCTGCGGTGGGGCAGTCCGCCGGGACGGTGGTCCGCCCGACGTGCGCGCGGAAGTCAGCGAGATCGCAGTCGGTCTCGCCGAGCCAGGTCTGCGGTCCCTTGACTGTGAGGGTCATCGTGCTCCTTTCGGGGCCCGGCGTCGTCGGGTCCGAGGGGGGTCGGCCGGGCGAACGCCCGGTCGCAGTAGGACAGGGGGATCCGGTCACTGACGTACGTGCTCTCGACCAGGCCGACGATGATGCTGTGATCGCCGCCCGCCACCACGCTGTGGGTGGAGCAGGCGACCCGTGCGGTCGCCTCCGGCAGCCCCGGAAGCCCCTTCTCGCAGGGGACGAAACCGCTGGTGGCCACTTTGCGGTGGCTGCGCCGGGCGAAGTGGAGGGCCACCGGGGCGTGTTCCGCGGCCAGCACGTTGATCAGGAAGGAACCGGCCCGGGTGAAGGCGAGGTGTGACTCCGCCTCCTTCGCCAGACAGAGCAGGATCAGCGGCGGCCGCAGGGACAGTGAGCAGAAGGAGCTCGCGGTGAACCCCCACGAGCGGCCGTCCGGTGTGACGGTCGTGGCGACCGTCACCGGAGCGGGCACCCTGCTCATGGCCTCGGTGAAGGAACTGATGGAGACAGCCATCTGGAACCCTTCCGGGTGCGGGACCTCGGTCCACCGCCTACCTGGACAGATCGGTCCGCCCCTCCGGAGGCGGACCCCGGACCGCCGGTTCTTCCGGGTCCGGTCACCAAGCCTGGCCCGGGGAGATACACGCGGGCTACGCGGCCCATACACGTCCGCGCCCGGCGCCGAGGCTCCGACTCCCGGATTCCCGCCGGCCCGCCCACCGGGCGGGGAGAAGGCCGTTTGAACGGATTCCACCCGGATATACGGAGGACCCGCTTCGTGACCTCATCCGCTCCCATCCGCCGTCCACAGCGGACGCGGCGCGCCCCGGACCCGCAGGGTCCACCCGCCGTCTCCGTCCCTCACAGTCGCCTCGGCCCCAGATGGGTGATCTTTCAAGGGAGAACCATGGAATTCCGGGTGCTAGGTTCGTTGGAAGTACGGGGGGCCGGCCGGTTACTGCCCATCCGGGGCAGCCGCCGCCGGGCGCTCCTCACGACTCTGCTTCTCCATGCCGGCCGGGTGGTTCCCGTGGGGAGCCTCACCCAGGCGGTGTGGCCCGACGGACAGCCCAACTCGGCACTGGCGAACATCCGTACCTACGTCTATGAATTACGGCGCCAACTCCAGCTCTTCGACGACGCCGAGGACCGGCTGACCAGTCATCCGGGCGGCTACCGGCTGACCGTGGGAGCCGGGGAGCTGGACCTGTTCAACTTCCGCGCCCTCGTCACCGCCGGGCACCGCGTCATGCGGCACGGCGACCACCACGGCGCCGCCGAGTGCTTCGGCCGCGCCGTGCGGACCTGGCGGGGACGGCCGGCGGAGGGGCTGGAGTTCGGCCAGTCGGTCGCGGCGATGCTGGCCTGCCTGGAGGAGGAGCACTGGTCCGCCACCTCGGCCTGGATCGATGCCCAGCTGGCCCTCGGACGGCACGAGCAGGTGATCCCCATGCTCCGCGAGACGGCTGCCCGGCGCCCCCTGTGCGAACACACCTGGGCCCAGCTCATGACGGCGCTGGGCAGTGCCGGGCGGACCGCCGAGGCACTGGCGGCCTACCAGCAGGCCCGCCGGGTCCTGGTGGACGAGATCGCCGTCGAGCCCGGAGCGGAGCTGAGGCGGCTCCACTCCGCCGTCCTCGAGGGCCGGTCCCTGGACTCCGCGCCTCCGGCTCCGCCGCACCGCGCCGCCCCCGGCGCCGTCCCGGGCACGCCTCTCCCCCCGGCGGCACAGCCCGTCCGGGCCTCCTGCGACCTGCCGCCCCGGCTACCGACGCTGGTCGGACGCGAGGACGTGCTGGACGAACTGCGCCGACTGGGCGAGCGGCAGAGCGCCTCCGTCGACGACCAGGCCAGCGTGGCCGTCGTCGCCGTCTCCGGCCCGGTCGGCGTGGGCAAGACGGCCACCGCGGTGGCCGCGGCCTACGGGATGCGCCAGCTGTTTCCCGACGCCCAGCTCTTCGCCACCTTCGGCGCGATGACCGGCACACCGCGCCGGACCGGCGAGGTGATGGTGGAACTGCTCGGCGCCCTGGGCGTGCCGCAGCAGGCCATCCCGTCCGGCGACTACCAACGGGAGGCGCTGTACCGGGCGGTGATCGCCGGACGGCGCATACTCGTCGTGCTGGACGACGTGGCCGACGCCGCGCAGGTCCGTCCGCTCATCCCCGGCGCCGGACGCTGCGCCGTCCTGGTCACCAGCCGCCCCCCGCTGGTCGACCTCGATGTCGACCGGCGGCTGTGTTTGTCCCCCTTGAGCAACGGCCAGTCCCTGCAGTTGCTGGCCGACCTGGTCGGCCGGGCCAGGGTGGAGGCCGAGCCCGGCGCGGCCGCCAGGATCGCCGAGGCGTGCGAGCGGCTGCCCCTGGCGCTGCGGATTGCCGGAGGCAGGCTGGCGGCCCAGCCCACCTCCCCGCTGGCGGCCATGGCACGGCGGCTGGAGAACGAGCCGGGCCGGCTGGACGAACTGACGCTGGGCGACCTGTCCGTCTCCCCACGGATCGCGCAGAGCTACCGCACGCTCGACCCGGTGACGCGCTCGGTCTTCCGGCGACTGGCCGCCGACGGCCCTCCGACGGTCACCCTTCGCACGCTCCGCGACCGGCTCGCCCTGTCGGAGCCGGTCGCCGACCGCGTTCTGGAGGAGCTGGTCCGGCACCACTTCCTCGTTCCCCTGGCGGAGGCGTCCCCCCGGGGAGGCCACCGGATGCCGAGGTTGTGTCGCGCCTACGCGCGCGTCTCCGGAGGGTCGGGAGACCAGCGCCCTTCCCACCACGGCGCTGTCATGAACCGCCCCGTGAACCGCAGTCGCCCGGCCGACCGGGCCGGTGCCGACTCCGGGAGGCAGTCTTGGTGAGCCCGCCCGGCATGCGGGAAGGGGACGGCGCCACCGCGCCATCCCCCTCCCGGGGGGCGGTGCGGGCCCGGCTGGCCGTCTCCCTGGTCTTCGTCATCATGGGGTCGACCATGGGCGGCTGGTCCGCGCGCATCCCCGAGATCAAGCGCACGGTCGGCCTGGGTGACGCCGCCTGGGGCGTGGCCAACACCGCGTCCACCGCCGGCGACCTGGTGGCCCTCGTGGTGGTGACCCTCCTCATCGGACGGGTCAGCATCCGCCTGCTCAGCCTGGTGGGCGCCGCCCTGATCCTGCTCAACGCGCCTCTGCTGGCCAGCTCATCGACCACCGTCGCGCTCGTCGTCGGCCTGCTGACCTGGGGTTTCGCCGCGAGTCTGCTCTCTACCCCCATGAACGCCCAGGCCATCGAGGTCGAACGCCGGTACGGCCGGCCGCTGCTGTCCACCTTCCACGCCTGCTTCAGCTTCGGCCTGCTCGGCGGCGGTCTGCTGGGCACGCTGGCCGCCGCCCTCGGCGTCCCGCCCAATCTCCAGCTGGCCGCCACCAGCGTGCTCCTGGGCACCCTGCTGGCAGTGGCCGGCAGGTCGCTGCCCGACGAGGTCACCCGCATCCGCGACCGGACCCCCCTGCGCAAGCGGCTGCGCAACAGGTTCACCCCGCAGCTCGTCCTGCTGGGTTCCATCGCCTTCCTCTCCTCCTTCATCGAGGGCGCCGCAGGCCAGTGGAGCGCCATCTACGCCGCCGACTCCCTCGGCGCCGGCGCCGCCCTGGCCGCGGCCACCTACACCGGTTTCACCGTCACCATCGCCACGGCCCGCCTCCTGGGCGACCGGCTGGCCCTGCGTCTGGGCCACCGGCGCCTGCTGCGACTGTCCGCGCTGACCGCTGCGCTCGGCGCGGGCATCACCGTGACTTGGCCGCACCCCGTCGCGGCGATGGCCGGCTTCGCCGTCGTCGGCGCCGGCATCGCCTGCATGACCCCCACGGTCTTCGGGCTCGCCGGCAAGCAGCCCGGCCTCTCCTCCGGGGAGGGCGTTTCGGTGACCGTCATCGGGCAGTGGCCCGGCTTCCTGCTGGCACCTCCCGTCATCGGTGCCGTCGCCGGCCTGCTGAGCCTGCGGATCGCGCTGGTCACCCTCGTGGTCGCGGCACTGGGCGCCGTGGCGCTGTCCGGCCGCGTCTCCACTCCGTGAGACCGTGCCCGGCCGCGGCCCGGGCACGCCGTACCGCCCGCACCCTCTCTCGTGGGGTGCGGGCGGTACGGGTGTCCCGCTCGCCCGGTCCTCCGGTCAGGGGACCCCGGACGCCATCCGCGCCAGCAGGCGGCGGTCCGTCTTGCCGTTCGCGTTCACCGGGAAGCCGGTGACGGAGGAGAACCGCTCGGGGACCATGTAGGGCGGCAGCGCGGCGGCCACCCAGTCGGACAGGTCGGGCTCCTCCGCCCCGTCGGCCACGTAGAACGCGTGCAGCCCGGTCTCGCCGCGGCCGGGGACCGCCAGCACGACCGCCTCCCTCACCCGCGGATGCCGGCGGAGCACCGCCTCGATCTCGCCCAGCTCGACCCGGTGCCCGCGGATCTTCACCTGGTCGTCGAGCCGCCCGAGGTGCGTCAGCTCACCGTCCTCGTACCGCACCCGGTCCCCGGTGCGGTAGTGACACTCCGGGCCGGGCGCGTCCGTCACGGCGGTGGCGCGGCCCGCGGCCAGCCGCACGAAGGCTCCGCTGTTGTGCCGGGGGTCGAGGTAGCCGTCGAAGCGCTGCGGGCCGCGGACGCACAGCTCGCCCTCGGTGCCCCCGGTCCCCTCCGCGGTGAGCAGGACGGCCTCCAGACCGGGGTGCGGGCGGCCGATCGGCACGGTGCCGTTGGAGGTGCACGGCCAGTCCCGGGGGACGGCCGGCAGCCGGTATCCGGTGCAGGTGACGGTCAGTTCCGTGGGCCCGTACAGGTTCTCCACGGTGCTGCCGGGGGCCGCCTGTGCCCAGGCGGCTGCCTGGTCGAGGGTGAGCTGTTCCCCGGCGAACAGGCTGTGGCGCAGACCGGGCATGCCTCCCGGAGGGAGGGCGCGCAGCCGACGGGCGAGGGAGATCACCGAGGGGACGGAGAACCAGTGGGTGATACGGCGGGAGGTGACGAACTCCGCCGGACGCAGGATCTCCTCCCGCCGGGGCACCACCAGTGCGGCCCCCGCCGTCCAGGCGGTGAACATGTCGAAGACCGAGGGATCAAAGGTCAGGTCGAAGGTCTGGGAGAGTCGGCTGCCGGGTCCGACCCGGTAGCGTTCGGCCCGGGAGGCCAGATAGCCGCCGAGGTTGCGGTGCCGGATGGGGACGCCCTTGGGCTCACCGGTCGAGCCCGAGGTGAACAGGATGTAGGCGATGTCCTCCGGCCGCCCGCGGTAGGGCTCGCTCCAGGGATCCGCCGGCAGTCCGGCGAGCGGGCCGCCGGGACCGGTGTCCGCCAGCCGGACGGCGGCGGCCCCGGCGGCGTCGGCCACGTCCTGCGCGTACGGCGCGCCCGCGTCGTCCGACACCACCGCCTCCACCGCCGCGGCCCGCGCGACGACGGTGTTCCGCGCGGCGGGGAAGGCGGGGTTGAGCGGCACGACCGCCGCCCCCAGCCGCAGGGCGGCCAGATAGCCGGCGTACGCGGCCGGGCTCCGGGAGGCGAGCAGCCCGACGGACGCCGGACGGCCGCCCGCGGCCCGGACCAGGGCGGTGGCCGTCCGTTCCGCGAGCCGGTGCAGCTCCTCGTAGGTCATCGTGTGGCCGGCGGCCTCCAGGGCCGGCGCGCCGGGGAGGCGCCGTGCGGTACGGCTGAACCAGGTGTACAGCGTGCCGTCCGGGGTGAGGACCCGGGTCATGGGAGGTCTCCCTTCGCGTCTGGGGTGGAACGGTGAGGCACCGGGCGGTCGGCGGCGGGCGCGGGACCGGCAGGGCCACGGGCGTAGGAGAGCGGCACGGGTGAGACGGCCCGCAACGACCGCCAGCACAGCCCCCGCCACTGCCCGTGGCGTGCGCCCGGGGCGACCGGCACCGTCCAGGGGCGGCCGGCCAGCCCGGTGCCCTCCGCTTTGACGCACGCCTCCTGAACCGTCCAGATCCAGGCGAACTCCCGGGCCCGGACGGATTCCGGCAGCGACGCCAGCAGCCCGGGTGCCTCTCCCCGGCAGCACCGCCGCACCAGTCCGGCGCTGGGCCGGTAGGGCGACTGGACGTCGACGCCGACGACGGCGCGGGCACCCCCCGGGGCGTGGAGCACCGCCGCGGCGACCCACCCCTCGGATCCCGACAGGCTGACGGCCGTGCCGGGGCTGCCGGGCAGGTACGGCCGGCCGCCCGGGCGGGCGGCCAGCGGCTCCCGCGCCGTGTCCGCGCCCACCGCCTCCGCCAGCAGGCTCCGCAGCAGGGCGCGGGCGGCCAGGTACCGCTCGGCGCGCCAGGCGGGCAGGTGCCCGGCGGCGCGGCGGTCGGCCGGGAAGGGGGGCACCCGGACGAGCGCGGCGGCGCGGGCCACGGCCAGGTGCACTCCGCCGGCGTGGTCCACGGCCCGCAGGTTCCCGCCGGGCCGGACCGTCAGGCTGAGGTCCGCGGCGGCCGGGAGCACCGGTCCTCACTCCCCGGCCGGGGCCGGAAGGACGGGACGCCGGGCGGGGAGCACCTCCCGGACCGGTCGGTCCGGGGCGGCGAGGAGCGCCGCGACCACCGACCGGTACTCCGCCACGACATCCGCGACCAGCGCGCCGTCGTACAGGTCGCGGTTGTAGACCATCACCCCGCCCCGGCGGTCGTCGTCGAGGACGATCCCCGGCACACCGCGCTGGGCCCACACCGGCAGCAGCTCCTCCGCGACGTCCCCCAGCGCCAGCAGCGGCGGGCCGTCCCCCAGGGCTTCCTCCCCCCGGGGCGACACCTGCCGGACGCTCAGCTCCGGGTACTCCAGGACGGGTGCGGCGGGCGCGGCCGACTGGAACCAGTAGTGGAACAGCCAGACGAACGGCCACGGCCGGTGCGCGTCGAAGTCCGGGCGCACCGCACGCGCGACGCGGTTGAACGAGCTGTTGTGGGCGACGGCCTCCGCCATCGTCGTGTGCACCGCCCGGATCACGTCCAGGAAGCAGTCGCCGGGGCCGGCCCGCAGTTCCAGGTAGACGTTGTTGGTGAACTGGCCGATCACCTGCCGGGAGGCGGGAGTGGCACGACCCAGCGTGGTGGTGCCGCCGATCAGCCGGTTCTGCCCGGTGAGGCGGCACATCAGCACGTGGTAGGCGGCCATCAGGGACAGGAACGCCGTGCTCTTGGCGCGCCAGGCCACCGTCCGCATCGCCCGGACACTCCCGTCGTCGAAGGTGAACCGATGGGCGACCTCGGCGGTCAGGTCCGGACCGCGCGGGGTGCCGAGCGCGGGGAAGACCGGTTCGGGCGGGAGCGGCAGAAGGTGCCGCCGCCAGTAGTCGTCGCGCGTGCCGTCCTCGGGGAGGGCCGCCCGCTGCCAGGAGGCGACATCCCGGAACGAGACGTCCAGCGGCTCCTGCGGGGCGGCCCGCCCGAGCCGCACCCGGTAGGCGTGCAGCAGGTCCTCCACGAACACCCGGCAGGCCCAGCCGTCGGAGACGACATGGAAGAAGCCGACCGTCAGAAGGTGCTCGCGCGGCGCCGTGCGCACCAGGCGCACCCGCCACAGCGGGCCGGAGCGGAGGTCGAAGGCGGCGAACTGCTCGCCGTGCACCAGGGCGGCGAGCCGCCGGTCCCGTTCCCGGGCGGGCAGCCCGGAGAGGTCCACGAGGGCGAAGGAGGGCTCCGTGTCCGGGCGGACGCTCAGCAGCGGCTCGTCACCGGTGGTCTCGAACACCGTACGGAGGACGTGGTGGCGGAGCGTCACGTCCCGCAGAGCCTGTTCCAGGACCGCCGGATCCACCTCGCCGTCCAGCCGGCGGAAGTCCACCACCGGCATCAGCGCGGCGCCGGGGTCATGCGGGGCCAGTCCCCTCATCAGCTCCCACAGCGTCTCCTGGCCGGGTGCCAGCGGCAGCCGCTCCTCGGCGCGGCCCGGCCGCGTGTACGCCGCCCCCGCCCCGCCCCGCGCCGCCGCCCGGTGTGTCGCTGCGTGGTGTGTCGCTGCGTGGTGTGTCACTTCTCCTCGCTCCGCAGGTAGGTGCTGTCGTCGGGCCACTCGAAACCGCCGAAGAGCAGGGCGGGACTGCGGTACCTGACGGCCCCGGCCACCGCTCCGGCGTCGAAGAGCCACTCCAGGAGGGCGCAGGCGACGGAGTCGGCCAGCGCGCGCGGCGTCCGGTCGTCTCCCAGCAGCGGCCCTACCTGGCGGGCGAGCAGGAGGCCCGCCACCGCGGGCACGGCGAGCAGGCTGCGCCCGCGGGAGCGGCGCCGTGCGGCGAGGGCGGCCAGGGAGGCGGCGGCAACCACACTGATCTTGTTGAGCATGAAGCGCCGCCGCTCCGGATGGGTCACGCTCAGCCACTGCTCGGAGAGCCCGTAGCTCAGCAGCCGCCGGCAGACAGCCCCCAGGGTGTCGGTGCCGACGCTGTCGTGCAGCACCACGGCCCCGGCCTCACAGGCGGTGACGTAGCCGCCGGCGGTCAGCCGGAGGCCCAGCTCGATGTCCTCGCCGCCGGTCGGGTGGGGGGAGTCCTCCGGGAAGCCGCCGACCTTCTCGAACACCTCGCGCCGCACGGCGAGGTTGCAGGTCGCGCCGCTGGTGAGCCGTTCGTACCGGACGGGGTCCTCGTGGTGGCCGTTGAGCAGCCACGACCGCCGCATGACGCGGAACACCGCGGTGTCCCCCTCTGCCAGGATGCCCGGTCCCGCGATGGCGGCCACCTGCGGCGGGGCGTCGCGCAGCGCCTTGACGTGCCGGTCGAGGAGTTCGGGGTCCGCCCGGCAGTCGGAGTCGACGAAGCACACGAGGTCGTACTGTGCGAGCCGGGTGCCGAAGTTGCGCTTGGTACCGACGTGCGCCGGCCCCTCGACATACCTGGCCCCGTGGCGGCGGCAGTTCTCCCGGTGGCGGTCCGCCTCGGGCTGCGGCGAGTCGTCCACCACGATGACCTCGGCCGGTTCGGTGCAGCGGGAGACCGCTGTGGCGAGACTCTCCAGCAGCCTGCCCATGAGCTCGACCCTGCCCTTCACCGGAACCACCACGGATATGCCCCTGCGGGTCTGTCCGCGGGGGGTGCCCGCGGCGTCCGCGGTGTCCGTCGTCGTGTCAGTCATGTCCGTCCGTCTCCGCCTCGGGGGCCACGGAGGCCACGGAGGCCGCGCGGTCCGTACCGTCCGTGTCCGCCGTGCGGTGTGTGCGCGCGCCGCACGGCCGGGGTCCCGCCGCGACCTTGGCCACGGCGTTCGCGATGTCGTCCATGTCCTGCCCGTCCCCCAGGAAGGCGCTGTGGTGCAGCAGGACGGCGTGGCCGGCCAGGTACTCGGCCCCGGGGTAGGTGCGGCCGCGGTGGACCTCGGTGAACCGCTCCGACAACGGCGCTATGGCCGGTTTGGTCCACGGGCGCAGCAGCGGGCTGCGCGGCAGCGGCGTGCGCGGAGTGTAGACGCGGGTGCCGAGTTCCGCGCTGAGCGCGTGGGCCACCCAGGTGTTGTCCGCGGCCGGCGGCAGCGGGTCGAAGACGATCGGCACCTCGTACATGGAGAGCCGGTCCTGGGCCGGCGGGCGGCGCAGGAGCCGTACGCCCGGTATCCCGGCCAGCAGCCCGGACAACCGCTCGTAGTTGCGGTTCCGGACGGCGTGCTGGCGGTCCAGCAGGCCGAGCTGGGCGCACAGCAGGGCCGCGGCGAACTCCCCCAGGCAGAAGTTCGACCCCATCATCGAGGCCGTCTCCGCCAGTTCGAGAACCCTCTCGCGCCGGTGCGGGCCGTAGCGCCGGGAGTCCGCGCGCAGTTCCTCCAGTACGGGCGCCAGGGTGTCGTCGTCGGTGACCACGGCGCCGCCCTCCCCCGAGGTGAGGACCTTGCTGTGCTGCATGCTGAAGCAGCCCAGCCTCCCCAGGGAGCCCGCGGGCCGGCCCTGCCACCGCGCGCCGTGCGCCTGTGCGGCGTCCTCGACGACGGTGACCCCCCGGGGCGCGACGGCCGCCGAGAGCGCCGGTACGTCGGCCATCGCACAGGCCCAGTGGACGGCGATGAGCGCGCGTGCGTCCACATCGGGGTCCAGGGTGTCCGGATGCAGGCAGCCGGTCCACGGGTCGACGTCGGCGAGCACCGGCACCAGTCCGGCCCGGAACACCGCCGTGGCGGTCGCGGTCCAGGTCAGGGCGGGCACGATCACGTACTCCCCGTGGGGAAGGCCGAGCGACTCCAACGCGATCACCAGGGCGCTGGATCCGTGGTCGGTGGGTACGCAGTGCCGCGTGCCGGTGTACTCGGCGAACATCGCCGCGAACCGGCGCTCGGCCAGCTCTCCGCGGCGGGGGCTGCTGATGGCCCACCTGCCGCTGTGCAGTACGGCTGTCAGTTCCTCCGCCGCGCCATCGGCCGGCTGCGGCCAGGTCGGCCACGGCGTGTGCGGCTCGCGCACCGGTGGTCCGCCGTCGATGGCGAGGCGAGCCGTCCGGAGCCGTGTCATGGCCATGAGTCCTCCTCCCGTCGGGTCCTCCTGATGTGCGGCACGAGCCGGTGGCCGGCCCCTCCGCGTGTCCCCCCGAGGCTTTCCCGCCCCTATACAGGGGCCGTACGTGCTCCGTACATGTGGCGCGCAGGGCTCCCCCGGTGCGCCACGGCACCGGCCCGCCCACCGCGCGTGCTACGGGACGGCTGCGCGCGCCGGGGGCGTACGGCCCCCGGCGCACGGCCGGGAGCCGTGGTGGCCGGCGGTCGGCCGACACGGCCGGGAAGGGCGGGTTCCGACCGTGCCCGACGCGTCCGCTCCGGGCACGGGCAGGGCGGGGAGACAGTCCGCCAGTTGCTCCTCCACCACCTGGGCCGCCGCCTCCACCAAGGCGTCGAGCGCCGGGTTGGGCAGGGTGTTCCGGCGCCGGACGACCTGGGTGAACGTCTCGAACGGCGGCGACCAGTCGACCTGGCGCAGCTCGCCGCTGGCGAGTTCGGCCTCGACGGCGACCCGCGGCACCAGGGCCACGCCGATGCCGTTGGCGACGCTCCGCCTGGCGGCGTCGGCCGAGTCCAGTTCGAAGACCCTCAGCCTCTCCGGCTCCCTGCCCCGGGAGGAGGCCAGGAGCCTCTCAAGGCCGAGGTGGCACCCGGCGCCGTTGTCCGAGCGGACGAGCGTCGCGCCGCGCAGGTCCTCGTCGGTGACCATGGTGCGGTCCGCGAGCGGGTGGTCGCGGCCGGCGACGAGGACGAGCGGCTCGGGACACAGGACCTCCGTCTCCACGTCGGCCTCCGCGTCCTCGGGGCCGCGGAGGCGGTCCACGAAGAACGCGCAGTCGAACCGGCCCGCGCGCACCTGGGCGACCACGTCCCCGTCCGCCGGGGAGCGCATCGAGATCTCGATCCCGGGATAGCGCAGGTACACGTACTCGATCAGGGGCAGCAGCCGGTGGTTGGCCAGGCTCTCGGGGGTGCCCACGTCGACCCGTCCGCGCAGTTGCCCTCCCGACTCGACCAGACAGCGGGCCCGGTTGGTGAGCGAGACGATCTCGCGGGCGTAGGGAAGCAGTTCCCCGCCGGCGGGTGTGGGGGTGACCCCGCCGGGCAGCCGCTTCAGCAGCACGGTGCCCAGCGCCTGCTCCAGCGCCTTGATGCGGTTGGTCACCGTGGGCTGGGACAGTCCCAGTCTGGCCGCGGCCCTGGTGAAGCTTCCGATGTCGACGACGGCGAGGAACGCTTCGAGCTGGGGCGTGTCCACGGTGCACCTCCCCCGTGCCACGGATGGCACGCGACATCACGTGCGGGGCGCCTGCCGCGTCCCGCCTCCACGGACAAACCTCACAGGCCGCCATACAGCTGTCATACGCGGGGCATACACCCGTGTCATACACGGGGCACAACCGCCCGCCGGGCCGGCCCGGCGGGCCGGGAGCCGGAGTGGCCGGGCGCGGGCGGGTCAGGTACCGCGGCTGGGCAGGGACAGCAGGTGCTCGCAGACGGTCCGCACGGTGCACGGCCGCGTCTCCAGCAGTTCGGGCCGCAGCTCCACGCCCAGGGCGTCCTCGATGCCGAGCAGCAGGGAAACCCCCTTGAGCGAGTCGAGGCCGTAGTCCTCCATGTCCCTGTCCCGGTGGATGTCGGCGGCCTCGACCCCGTTGCCGAGCACGTCCGCGAGCACGGTCCTCACAACAAGTTCGACGTCTTCCACCGCGCGTCCTCCCTCTCCCCGATCGTTCCGCCGCATTCCGTCCAGCTGTGTTCGGTCACGGTCTCCAGGGCCGCCATCACCGTCTCCTGCGGGACGGGAACCAGCGGGTATCCGCTCTCCCCGGCCAGCGGGCCACCGAGCGACTCCAGGAGCACCATCGCCACCTCGTCGCGACCGCAGGGTATGTAGCCCCGCTTGTTGTCGGTGGCCAGCTTCGCGCGCAGCTCCGCCCGGTCGAAGCGGCCGAGCCTGGTGCGCGGGTCGGGCAGCCGCAGCCAGTCGACGATCCGGTAGTGGCTGCGCAGATCCTCGCCGCCGAGTATCCCCAGGCTGTGGCTGACCTCGGCGGCCACCAGCATTCCCCACGCGACTGCCTCGCCGTGCTTCATGGACCCGCCGGAGATGAACTCCAGCGCGTGGCCGACGGTGTGGCCGTACTCGAATATCAGGGCCTCCCGGCGCTCCCTGGGATCCTGGCGCAGGAAGGGCTCCTTGGCGGTGACGCCTATGTCGAAGAGCTGGAGCAGCGGACCGATCCGCTCCCCGGGGAGCGCGGACAGCGCGCCGCGCAGCGTCTCCTCCTCTCCGGGCAGGACCGCCAGCACGTTCTTGGCCATCTCCGACAGCCCGGTGAACAGTTCCTCGTGAGGGACCGTCGACAGCCAGCGCAGATCGCAGGCGATGAGCGAGGGGGCGTAGTAGGTGCCGCACAGGTTCTTGCCACCGCGCAGGTTGACGGCCTGTTTGACCGACACCACCGAGTCGAAGGCCGCCACCGGTGTGGTAGGCAGGTGGATCAGTCCGGTCCCGCGGAACAGCAGCGCCGCGGTGAGCCCGGCGACGTTGCCCACCATTCCCCCGCCCATGCCGATGACGAGGGAACTGCGGTTGACGCCCCGGCTGATCGCGCTCTCGGCGACGCCCTGGACCAGGGACATCGTCTTGTTCGTCTCGGACGCGTCGATCCCGAACGTCTCGACCTTGACATGGTGCGACAGCTGCCGGGCGAGCGGTGCCGTGTGTGCGGCCACCTTGCGGTCGGCGACCAGGAGGACGGAGTCCGCGGAACCGGTCCTCGCCGCCAGCGCCTCGGCCAGGGCGGTGCCGCAGTCCACGCCGTACAGATAGGGGGTCTCGTGGCCGTCCAGCGGTATGTGTCGTTCGAGCATCATTCGTTGTCTACCTTTCCGTCGTCGGCCGTCCGCCGCGGCACCGCGCCGCCAGTTCTCCGCGGTCGACCTTCCCGTTCTCGGTGATGGGCAGCTCGCTGACCACTCGGAGCCGCTGAGGAACCATGTATTCCGGCAGCGCCGTCCGGCAGAAGGCGATCACCTCCGTGCTGTCGGGACCCCGCTCTCCCGGTTCCGGAAGGACGAAGGCGGCCAGTAGAGGGTCGGTGTCCGGCTCCTCCACCACGACCGCGGCGGCGCCGGCCACACCGGGGAAGTCCCTGAGCCGGTGCTCGATCTCACCGAGCTCCACCCGGTTGCCGCGGATCTGGACCTGGGAGTCGGCGCGTCCGCGGAAGTAGAACCGCCCGTGCTCGTCCCGGTGGGCGAGGTCTCCGGTGCGCAGCACCCGCTGCCCGGTACGCGGGTTCACGGGGTCGGGCACCAGGGCCGCCTCGGTGGCCCGCGGATCGTTCCAGTAGCCGGTGAACAGGGTGGGGCCGCGCAGGAGGAGCTCACCGGGCACCCCGGGCTCGTCGACGGCGCGTCCGTCCCCGTCGACGATCATCAGTTCCGCCCCGGCGTGCGCTGTACCGATCGACAGCCTCTCCAGGTCCTCCGGCAGCGGGCGGGGGACCTCCGCGAACGAGGCCGCCATCGATTCCGTGCTCCCGTAGCAGTTGATCATCCGGGCGCCGGGGAGGAGCTCCTGCAGCCTCCGCAGCTCGTGCGGCGGGAACTCCTCCCCGCAGAACAGCACGCCGCGCACCCGGTCCAGGCCGCTCAGCAGTTCCGGCTCCCTCCGGAGTGTCTGGCGCCAGATCGAGGGCACGCCGTTGACCTGGGTCGCGCCGGTCTCCCGCAGCACGGCCGCGAAGCGCCGGGGCCAGCGCAGCAGGGTGCGCGGCACCGGTACGACGGCCGCTCCGCTGCCCAGCGCGAGGCCGATGTCCAGCAGGGAGAAGTCGAACTGCAGCGGGGAGGTCGTGGCGACCCGGTCGGAGCCGCCGACGATGCCGCACGCCGCCATGCCGCGATAGAACGACACGACCGCGCGGTGGCTCATCACCACGCCCTTGGGCCGGCCGGTGGTGCCGGAGGTGAAGATGACGTAGGCGGGATCGGTCTCGACCCCCCGGCGCCAGCCGCGGTCCTCGCGCGGTGCCGGTGCCCGGTCCAGCTCCACGCCGTCCGGGCCGAACCGTCCGGTGCCGGACGCCTCCGGCGGGATCCGCCCCGGCCCCGTGTCGTGCGCCCGCAGGAACAGCACCGGCTCCGTGGTCCGCGCGATCCACCGCAGCCGCGGTGGGGGCGTCTCGGGGCTGACGGGCACGAAGACGGCGCCCAGCGAGGAGCAGGCCGCCAGCATCGCGATGGCCGACGAGGAGGTGTCCGACTCCAGGAGCACGCAGTCACCGACCCCGACGCCCGCCTCCGCCAGGGCACCGGCGTACTCGTCGGCACATTCCGCCAGCTGCCGGTAGGTGACCGTGCGGACGTCGCCGCGCCCGGCGTACTCGACGACCGCCGGGTTGCCGGGCACGACGGCCGCCGCGGCCAGCAGGAACTCGTGCATGCGCTCGCCGGCGGGGTGCGGCGGGGCCGCGCCGTGCTCGTCCGTGTTCACCGGGGGCCCCTCCCGTCGTGCGTGGTCGCGGCTGTCCTCGCGCCGGGGCGCGAGGACAGCCGCGACATCGCCCCGCCCACCTCGTGGAGCGCCCGGGCCACCACCTCCGGCCTGGCCCGACCGCGCTCCGCCGACATGGCGGCGAACCGCAACGCCCGCGGCAGCTCCGCCCAGCTCGCCGACGCCGCCCGCCCGGCCGCCGCCGGCAGCAGGCCGGCTCCGGTCAGGACGGTGATGCGGTGCCGCTGGTGCCGGGCCGCGGCCCACAGGTCGTCGGTGTGCGCGGCCAGCGCGGACGTGTCCGTCAGCCGGTCCGCCAGGAACGCCAGGACCTCGCACGGCTCGTCCAGCCAGCTGCCCGGCACCGGCGCCGCGGGGGCGCGGTCCTGCCGCACCAGCCACCGGTAGCGGGTGGCGGGCGGCACCGGGACGGGCACACCGAGCGCGTGCGCGTCGCGCAGCTCCACCTCGGGCCGGATCCCGGCCGGCGGGTTGAGCGCGGCGCGCAGCTCCGCGTCGGTCAGCCGGCCGCGGTACGGCCGGTGCCGGCCCTGCGGGAGCAGGGCGTCGAAGTGGTCCGTCAGCAGCCAGCGGCCCTCCCGGTGGTCCTCCAGCAGCAACCAGTGGGACACGTCGGCCCGGCCGTACTGCGGCGACCAGGGCAGGAAACGGGTGTTCCCGACGGCCAGGACGGCTCCCCGGGCGGCCAGCTCGCGGGCCAGCTCCGCACGCGCCGTCCGCCACCGGGCGGCGCCGCGGTAGCCGAGCTCCCGGCCGTCCCCGGTCCGGTCGATCCGCCGGTGGTGGGTGAAGGCGAGGCGGCCGCCGGGCAGGTCGGTCCGCACCGCAAGCCGTACCGCGTGGGCCAGGCGCCGGGCGGCGCCCGGCGCCTCCCGGTCCAGGTAGGCGACGAGACTGGTGGTGTAGCAGCTCAGTTCCGGGACGCCGCCGTGCCGTGTCGCGGCCATGGGGGACTCCTTTCGGGGTGGTCCCTGTCGGGAATCAGATCGCCAGTTCCGCCAGGACGGAGTCGGCCGCGTCGCCCACCACGGACAGCACGACCTCCGTGGTGCCGCCACCGATGCCGAACAGCGCCGCCTGTGCCCGCAGCCGCTGCGCCCCCGTGACGGCGAAGCCCTCGGCGCCCTGGAGGTGGGCGCACTCGGTGAGCACCCGTTCCACCGTGGCGGCGGCGCTGCTCTTCAGGAGGGCCGCCGCCGTGGTGTCGTGCCGCGTGGCGACGCGGTCGGCCAGCTCCCCGGTGAGCGCGTGCAGCTGCCGCACCTGCACCAGGCAGGCGGCGAAGCGCTGCCGGACGCTCTCCAGGTGCCACAGCGAGCCGTCGCCCACCGGCCGGGCCATCAGACGCCGTTTGGTGTCCGCCAGCACCCGTCCGCACAGCGCGGTTCCCCACAGCGCGCCCGCCAGCCGTTCGACCGCGATGTGCGCGGCGAAGCCGGCCAGGCCCATCCCGGGACGTCCAACGAGGTGGGCGCGCGGCAGCCGGACCCGCTCCAGCCGGAGGTGGCCGGTGCCGGAGCCGTCGAACAGGTCGGTGTCGGCCCGCTCGACGGTGACGCCCGGCGCGTCCGCCGGGACGAGCACCCAGGTGAAGCTGGTGAAGTGGCGGCCCGGCCGGTGCCTGGCGAGCACCAGGGCGTACTCGCACCAGGTCGCGTTGGTGATCCACCGCTTGACCCCGTCGACCTCCACCTCGGTGTCCCCCAGGCTCACCCGCGTGCCCAGCGCGGCGAGGTCGCACCCGGGCGACTCGTCCGTCGCGGCGAGTGCCACGGTGCGGGCGCCGTCGAGAGCGGCCCCGGCCGTCCTCCCCACCGGGCCCGGTCCGCGCACCGCGGCCAGCAGGGGTACGGCGGTGGCCAGCTGGACGCAGGACGCCAGGGTCGAGCCGATGCCGACGTGCGCGTCCGCCGCGGCGAGCAGCGCGCCGAGCCGGGCCGGTACCACTCCCGCCGCCGGATCACCGGCCCGGTAGACCCCGCGGAGCAGCCCGGCCGACCCCAGCGCGGCCCACACCCGCCGACCGTCCGCGTCCCGCGGGAGGGCGCCGAGCACGTCCGCCAGGGCCCCCGCGAACTCCTCCCGGCCCGGGTCCGCCGCCGGAGGGGTCGGCCGCACGCCGTTTCCGGCCGCCGTGCTCACGCGGTCTCCGGGGCGGTACCGGTCGCGGAGCGGGCGGCGCTCACGGCCCGCCACAGGCTTCCCGCGGTGGCAAACGTGGCGTCGTTGAGGTCCTCGTCGGGCAGGGAGACCCCGAGGACGTCCTCGATGGCGAACAGCAGGTCGATCGACCTCATGGAGTCCAGGCCGAGGTCGCGCAGCGGTGAGTCGGCGGTGAGCGGCCGGTCGTTGAGGAATTGCAGGTGGGAACCGACCAGTTCGACGAATTTCGGGTCCACGGGGATGAGTCCCTCCCAGAGGCGGCTTCTGCGGTCTGCGCGGGTTCCGGGTCCTACGGGTTCGCGGCGGCCCGCGCCCCGCCGAAGACCTCGCTGTCGGCGGCCAGCGCGGCGGCCAGCCGGGTCAGCAGCGCACCGGTGCCGGCCCCGCCCCGGTGCAGCCGCCGCAGCGTGATGAACGCCTGCACCGCGAGCTCGTTCCACCGGCGCACGTGCGCCTCGACCTCCGGCCCGGCCGGTCCGCCCGACCGGTCGCGGTACGCGGCGTGCAGTCCACGCGACCGGGCCAGCAGCCAGGTCTCCACGGTCAGCTGCTCCACCGCCCTCCCGGGATCGGGACACTGCTCGTAGGCGGCCAGGTAGGCCGACGGCGGCTCGATGTCGACGGCGGGGGCGGCCCGCGGCACGCCGCCGGCCGCCGGGGCGAAGCGCACCGCGCTCTCCACGCGGGGCAGTTCGTCCCAGCCGACCGTCCACCGGCCCGGAACGGCCGGCCCCCAGCGCGTCTCGTTGTGGTAGGCGTCGGTGACCAGGGCCCGGTCGCCGGAGCGCCGGACCAGGAAGCTGTGCGCCATGTGGCGCTTCCCGGCGTACGGCAGCCAGGGCATCCCGTAGGCGTCCCCCACCGCGTACACCGTGCCACCGTCCCCGGCCAGCTCGGCGGTCCCGGCGCCGGACAGGTCGGTCGCCGCCTCCCGCACCGTCAGACCGAGCCGGGCGGCGCACTCCTCGACCTGCTGCGCCACGGGCGGTTCGACCGTGGGCAGCGCGGTCTCCGGGAGCCGTCCAGGCCGGAAGCGGAGCACCGCGCCCAGCACGAGGTGGCTGTCCGGTCCGTGGTACCGGTCGGCCAGTACGGCGAGGTTGACCTGAATGCAGTCCAGCAGCTCCGTCCGCACCGTGGACGGGATGGTGGACGGGGTGGTTGTCGGCATCTGGCGCCTCCGCCTCCTCCGGCTGCCGTCTTCTCCGGGCACCGCGGGAAAACGGCGCCGGCGAAACAGAATGGAGCGGGAATCCATCGCGGGAGAGCGCGACGGGACCCGACTTTCCCTCATGTTATTGCCGCCGGGTAATCCGGGGTCAAGCGGCGCGGCAAGCGGAGCCATAGCGGATTTTTATGAGGGTATAAATCCGGCCGTTGGGCGGGCGTGCGCAAACTGTGGCGCGGAACCGCGGACAGGCCCTAATGTGAGAACACCTGCCACGAAACCGGAGGAAGGTCTCATGTCCCTAATGGTCCGCAGCCCCGTGGAAACAGAACGTTTTCGCGCATGGGGACCGCATCAACTGGACGAGATCGCGGCTCGGTATGGAATACCTCCGGACCTCCAGGAATCCATACGCCTCGTTTCACGGGTCCTTCCCTTCCGAGTCAACGAATACGTCCTGTCCCATCTGATCGACTGGTCGGACGTCCCGGACGACCCGATGTTCCAGCTGGTCTTTCCGCAGCTGGAGATGTTGCGGGAACAGGACCGGCGGAGCCTGGTCCGGCTGACCGGCACCGACACCCGGCGGTCCGACGCCCGGGCCGCGGTGCGGCGGATCCGGGAGCGACTCAATCCGCACCCCTCGGGGCAGCGGGAGTACAACGTGCCCAGCCTCGACGGCGAGCGGCTGTCCGGCCTCCAGCACAAGTACCGCGAGACGGTGCTGTACTTCCCCGGACACGGCCAGACCTGCCACGCCTACTGCACCTACTGCTTCCGCTGGGCGCAGTTCGTCGGCGAGCCCGGTCTGCGGTTCGCCGCTCGCGGACCGACGGGGCTGATCGCCTACCTGCACCGGCATCCGGAGGTGTCCGACGTCCTGGTCACCGGAGGCGACCCGATGGTGATGTCGACCGAGCGGCTGCGCTCCCACCTGGAGCCGCTGCTGGACGTGGAGACCGTGCGGACGATCCGCATCGGGACCAAGGCCGTCGCCTACTGGCCCCAACGGTTCGTCACCGACCGCGACGCCGACGACCTGCTCCGGTTCATGGAACGGATGACGGCCACCGGACGCCAGGTCGCCGTGATGGCCCACTTCAGCCACCCCCGCGAGCTCGGCACCGGCACGGCCCGCCGGGCCCTGGCCCGGATCCTGTCCACCGGGGCCGTGGTGTACTGCCAGGCGCCGCTCATCGCCCACGTCAACGACTGGGCGTCGACGTGGAACGAGCTGTGGCGCACCGAACTGGCGGCGGGAGCGGTCCCGTACTACATGTTCGTCGAGCGCGACACCGGACCGCACGGTTACTTCCGGGTCCCGCTGGCCCGGGCCGTGTCGGTCTTCCAGGACGCCTACCGGCTCCTGCCGGGACTGGCCCGCACCGTACGCGGACCGGTGATGTCCGCGACCCCCGGCAAGGTGGTCGTGGACGGTGTCGAGAGCGCCCCGGACGGGAAGTTCTTCAGGCTGCGGATGCTCCAGGCACGCGACCCCTCGCTCGTCGGGAGGCCGTTCCGGGCCCCCTACTCCCCCACCGCCGCGTGGCTGACGGAACTCGGCGCGGACCCCTCCACCCCGGCCGACATCGCCGCGGCGGTGCACGGCGCCCACACCCCCGCGCCGGCCCGCGCCGGGTCCGCGGGGCAGTGGCGAGAGGAGCACCGGTGACCGGCCCCGGCGCGGCCGCTCCCGCCGCCCCCCGTCAGCTGTCGCCCAACCTGGCCCTCAACGAACTCGTCGAGCGGCGCAGGGCGGCCGGCGACTCCCTGGTCCACCTCGGGTTCGGCGAGGCCCGGCTGCCCGCCTTCGCCCCCCTGACGGCACGGCTCGCCGCCGGCGCGCACCGCAACGCCTACGGCCCGGTCGCCGGCGCCGCGCCGGTGCGGGAGGCCGTGGCGGGCTACTTCGCCCGGCGCCGGATGCCCACCGATTCCGGTCAGGTGGTCGTCGGCCCCGGCAGCAAGCCCCTGCTGACGGCGCTGCAGTTCGCCGTCCCCGGCGACGTGCTGGTCCCCCGTCCCTGCTGGAACTCCTACGCCCCACAGGTGCGGCTGGCGGGCAAGCAGGCGTTCGGCGTGCCGATCCCCGCCGAGTGCGGCGGCGTGCCCGAGCCGGACGCCCTGCGCAGGACCCTGCACGCGGCCCGGGCGGCCGGTCATGATCCGCGCATCGTGGTGCTGACCCTGCCGGACAACCCGACCGGCACCCTGGCTCCTCCGCGTCTGGTGCGGGAAGTCTGCGCGGTGGCCGAGGAGGAGGACCTCCTGGTGGTCTCCGACGAAATCTACCGGGACACCGTGCACGACCCGGCCACCGCGCTGCTCGGCCCGGCCGAGGTGGCGCCCGGGCGCACCGTGGTCACCACCGGCCTGTCGAAGAGCCTGGCGATCGGCGGCTGGCGCATCGGGGCCGTCCGGTTCCCCGCCGGCTCCCTGGGTGAACGGATCCGTGCGGAGGTCCTCTCCGTGGCCAGCGACATGTGGTCCGCCCTGGCGGGTCCGATGCAGGAGGTCGCGGAGTACGCGTTCGGGGAGCCCTCCGAGATCCGTCGGCATCTGGCCGCCTGCGCCCGGCTGCACGGCGCGGTGGCGCGCGCGGTCCACCGGGCCGCCGTGGGCGCGTCGGCCCGCTGCCGGCCGCCGACCGCGGGCTTCTACGTCTACCCCGACTTCGAACCGGTCCGCGGGGAACTGGCCGCACGGGGCGTCACCGACTCCGGCTCCCTCCAGCTCCACCTGCTGGACAGGTACGGCGTCGCGGTGCTGGCCGGCCACCATCTCGGCGACAGCCACGGCGCGCTGCGCTTCAAGGCCGCGACCAGCATGTTGTACGGGGACACCCGGGAGCAGCAGGAGGCGGCCCTGGACGCCGCCGACCCGCTGCGGCTGCCGCACGTCGGCGCCGTCCTCACCAGGATCGAGGAGGCCTTCCGGGGGCTGTCCTCACGGAGCGCCGGGGAGGCGGCATGAGCGGCGACACGATCAGGGACGTCCGCGCGACGGTGATCAGCACGGCGGCCGAGGTGCTGGCGGTCGACAGCGGCGCACTCGCCCGCGACGGCGAGCTGCACCGGCTGCCGGCGTTCAACTCCTTCCGCATGGTCGAGCTGGTGGAGCGGATCGAGGAACTGCTCGGCGTCGAGGCCGACCCCTCCGGCCTCACCCCCGAGACCCTGCGCACGGTGGACGGCTTCTGCCGGCTCTTCGAGCGGGCGGCAGGCCCGCCCGCCGACCCGGCGGCACTGCTGGAGCAGATCCGGCCCGTGGTCCGCGAACACGCGGCACGGACCGACCGGGACGCCTCCTTCCCGGTGGAGGCACTGGAGGCACTGCGCCGCAGCGGTCTGCTCGGCCTGCTCGTCCCGGTGCGGTACGGCGGTCTGGGCGGCACGACGTCCGACATGCTCGCGGTCGCGGGCGGACTGTCCCGCGAGTGCGTGTCGGTCGGGATGATCTACGCGATGCACTGCCAGCAGGTCGCGGCGCTGACCGGGCACGCGTCGGAGGAGCTGCGGGCGGCGCTGCTGCCCCGGGTGGCCCGGGGCGGGCTCTACATGGGCTCGGTCACCACCGAGCCGGGCAAGGGCGGCCACCTGCTGACCTCGTCCTCGCCGCTGGGCGGCGACGCGTCGGTGCTGCGCCTGGAGCGGACGGCACCGGTCGTCACCGGCGGTGCCCACGCCGACGGCTTCCTCGTCTCGATGGCCGCTCCCGACGCGGCCTCACCGAACCGGGTGTCGCTGGTGTACGCCGACCGGGACCAACTGGAGATCACCGTCACCGGCGGCTGGAACCCGCTGGGCATGCGCGCCACGCACAGCGTCCCGATGCGGCTGGCCGGCGACATCCCGGCGCGCCAGGTCGTGGGCGGTCCCGGCGGGTTCCGCGACATCGTGCTGCGCACCTTCGCGCCCCTGGCCCACGTGGGCTGGGCCGCCTGCTGGCTGGGCGCCGCCGACGGCGCCCTGGCCCGGGTGGTGCGGTTGCTGCGCGCGGAGCGGGACCGCCGCGACCTGGGGTCGGAGCTGCTGCTGCGGCGGCTGTCCCGGGCCCGCCAGCACCTGGACACGGTGCACGCCGTGCTGCGGCACGCGACCGGGGTGCTGGAGGACCCGGCGACCGACGTGACGTCCCCGCCGGTGCAGCTCCTCCTGAACGCGGTGAAGCTGACCGCCTCCGAGAAGTGCCCCGCCGCCGTGGACGAACTGATCGAACTCACCGGCATGTTCCACGGCTATCTGCGCGACTCCCCCCTGGCCCTCGAACGCACCCTGCGGGATCTGCGCTCGGCCCCGCTGAACTACAGCAACGACCGTCTGCACGCGGCGGACGGTGCGCTGGTCCTCATGGACCGGGACGTCCGCCACGCCTGACGGCTCCGAGAAGCCCCGGAGAGTCCCCCGAGGAAACCCCGAGCAAGGAGCGACCATGAGATACCTGATCACCGGGGGAGCCGGGTTCATCGGCTCCCGTCTCGGCGAGGTCCTCCTCGCCGGGGGGCATTCGCTGCTGGTGCTCGACGACCTGTCGACGGGAAGCCCGCCCGGCGCCCCGGCCGCCGCGCACGGCGAGCGGTACGCCTTCGTCCGGGGGAGCGTGCTGGACCGGGGCCTGGTGGACGAGCTGGTCGAGCAGTGCGACGCCGTGGTGCACCTGGCAGCGGCAGTCGGCGTCCGGCTGGTCGTCGAACGGACGCTGCGGTCGTTGGCCACCAACGTGCTGGGCACGGAGGCGGTGGCCCGGGCCGCCCACCGCTTCGGCAGGAGGCTGCTGCTGGCCAGTACGAGCGAGGTCTACGGCAAGAACGCGGACGTGCCGCTGCGGGAGGACTCCGACCGGATCCTCGGCAGCCCCGAAGTGGCGCGGTGGTCCTACAGCGAGGCGAAGGCAGTCGACGAGTCCCTGGTCAACGCCTATCACCGGGAGCAGGGCCTGGAGTCGGTCGTCGTGCGCTTCTTCAACACCGTCGGCCCCGGGCAGAGTCCCGCGTACGGGATGGTGATCCCCCGGCTCGTCCGCCAGGCGGTGGAGAACCGTCCCCTCACCATCTACGGGAACGGCCTGCAAACGCGTTGCTTCATGCACGTCGACGACGCGGTGGAAGGAGTCGTCCGGCTGTTGGAGGAGGAGCGCTCGATCGGCGGGACGTTCAATCTCGGATCCTCCGAGGAGATCAGCGTCCTCGACCTCGGGAGGCGCGTCATCGAACTCACCGGGTCGAATTCGGAGATCACCTTCGTACCTCATGAGGAAGCCTACGGAAAACATTCGGAAGAACCGCTGCGCCGCGTGCCGGACACGACCCGGGTGAGGAAGCTGACGGGCTGGCGGCCGAGGCGATCGCTGGACGACGTGCTGCGGGACGTGATCTCGGAGGTCCGCGTCGGCTCCGTCGTCGCCGGCTAGTCCCTAGGAGGAATTCGTGACATACGATTACGCGGTAGTGGGGCTCGGTTATGTGGGCATGCCCCTGGCCAGGGCTGCGGCCGCGGTCGGCGGCCGCGTCGTCGGGTTCGACGTGGCGGCGCACCGGGTGGAGATGCTCAACGCCGGGCGGTCACCCGTCGACACGGTGTCCGACGCCGAGCTGGCCGTGATGCTGGACCAGGGGTTCACGGCGACGACCGACCCGGCGGTGCTGGCCGCCAGCGACACGATCGTCATCTGCGTACCCACCCCGCTGGACGGCGACCACCGGCCCAACCTCGGCCAGGTGTGCGCCGCCGCGGAGACCGTCGGAGCGCACCTGCGCGCGGGCACCCTGGTCGTCCTGGAGTCCACGATCTGGCCTGGAGCCACCGAGGGCGTGGTGCTGCCCATCCTGGAGCGGTCCGGTCTCAGGGCGGGCAGGGACTTCGGCCTGGCCTACTCCCCGGAGCGGATCGACCCGGGGAATCCGCACTACGGGGTGCAGAACACCCCGAAGCTGGTCGCGGGGCACACCCGGGCCTGCGGGGACCGGGCGGCGGCGTTCTACGGAAAGTTCGTCGCCGAGGTCGTCCCGGTCTCCGGGATCCGCGAGGCGGAGCTGTCCAAGCTGCTGGAGAACACCTACCGGAGCGTCAACATCGCGCTCGTGAACGAGATGGCGATGTTCTGCGACGAGCTGGACATCGACCTGTGGGAGTCGATCGAGGCGGCGGCCACCAAGCCGTTCGGGTTCGAGCGCTTCCTGCCCGGCCCCGGGGTCGGCGGCCACTGCATACCCGTCGATCCGGTCTACCTCGCGCACACGGCCCGCGGCCTGGGCCGTCCCTCCCGGCTCGTCGAGCTGGCCGTGGAGGTCAACGAGCGGATGCCCGGGCACGTGTTCAGTCGGATCCAGCACACGCTGAACACCGTGGGCAGGTGCACCAACGGTGCGCGCGTCCTCCTCGTCGGCGTGACGTACAAGCCCGACGTGTCGGATGTGCGGGAGACCCCCGCGGTCCCGCTCGCCCGCGCTCTGCGCCGGGCCGGTGCGCACGTCGTCTTCACCGATCCCCTGATCGGGGAATGGGTGGTGGACGGCGAGCCGGTCGACAGGGAGGAGGATCTGGCGGCGGCCGCCGCCTCGTGCGACATCGCCGTGCTCCTCCAGCCGCACCGGACGCTGGACCTGCACGACATCACGGCGGGTGGCTGCCCGGTCCTGGACACCAGAGGAGTCATGCCGGCAGACCCTCGGGTCAGTCGGCTGTAGGCCCCTCGGACACCGCCCAGCGGAACGGGAGAGCGCATTGCGAAGGCTACTTGTGGTTGTCGCGCACGGAGACGACGAGACCCTCGGGGCGGGCGCCACCCTGGCACGGCTGAGCGACGCCGGCGTCCGCATCCGGCTGTGCGTACTGACCGACGACGACGGTTCCCGGCACCGCAGTCCGCACCGGGCCGCCAACCGGTCACTGGCGGTCAAGGAGGCCGCCCGGATCCTGGGCATCGCCGAAGTCGCCGTACACGGCCACGGCGACAACCGGCTCGACCGGGTCGGCCAGCTGGAGCTCAACAGGCTCGTCGAGGTAGAGATCCGGGCCTTCGGCCCGGACACCGTTCTCACCTCCAGCCTGGCCGATCTCAACCAGGACCACCGGCTGGTGAGCTCGGCGGTCCGGGTGGCGGCCCGGCCCGGGCGCAGCGGTGTCGGCGAGATCCGCTGCTTCGAGGTCAGGTCGGCCACCGACTGGGGGGAGGCGTCCGGCATCCGGCCGTCCTTCTCCCCGAACTGCTGGCAGGCCGTCTCCGAGGAGCACCTGGAGCGCAAACTGGCCGCGCTGCGCGCCTACGGCCAGGAGGTCGAACCGTGGCCGCTGCCCCGGAGCGAGGGGGGTGTCAGAGCGCTCGCCGCGTACCGGGGCTCGCAGGTGGCGGTCCCGCTCGCCGAGGCGTTCGAGACACCGAGGGTCGTCCACGTGTAGCGACCCGGCGCACCGCCCGCGGCGGGCGGTGCGCCGGGTCGCTCCGGGAAGACCACCAGCGCCCACCCGCCGCGTCCGGCCGGTGACCGGCGCGTCCGGGTCCGGCCCTCCCGGAGCGGACGTGCCCGGCGAGCGCCGGCAGGTCGCGGACGGGGCCGCAGTCGCCGTGGACACGGCCGGACGGGGCGGGTGGGCGAAGCGGAGGATCCCCGGCGGGGAGAAGGAGGCCCTCGGCTCCCTGCCGCCGATGCCGACGACGGTGGTGCGGTCGGCGGACCGGGCGGCGCCGACGGTCTCCGTGCGCCCGACGCGCTCCACGGCGGCACCCGATTTCCCGATTGACGCCCGCCCCCACCCATTCCTATGGTGTTCGACAGGAAACCATGGGCACCGGGAGCGTTGCTATGAGCGGCACGACGAGCGGTTTCGAGCAGGCGCGCAAGACCGCGGCGGGGCTGGCGTACTCCCCCGGGTTCGGGAACGAGCACAGCGGCGAGGCCGTCCCCGGAGCGCTTCCGGTGGGCCGCAACTCCCCGCAGCGTGCTCCCCTGGGGCTCTACGCCGAACAGCTCAGCGGCACCGCCTTCACCGAACCCCGCGCCCACAACCGCCGCTCGTGGCTGTACCGCATCCGTCCCTCGGCCGCCCATCCGCGCCTGGTCCGCACCGGGAACGGAAACCTGCGCGGCGCCCCCTTCACCGAGACCGCGCCGGACCCCAACCGGCTGCGCTGGGACCCGCTGCCCGACCCCGCGCCCGGCACCGACTTCCTGGCCGGGCTGTGGACGCTGGGCGGCAACGGCGACGCCGCCCGGCGCGAGGGCGTCGCCGTCCACCTCTACGCCGCCGACGCCCCCATGGAGCGGGTGTTCGGCGACGCAGACGGCGAACTGCTGATCGTGCCCGAGCGCGGCGGACTGCTGCTGCGCACCGAGTTCGGCCTGCTGGCCGCCGCACCGGGCCAGGTGGCACTGATCCCGCGCGGGGTGCGCTTCCGCGTCGAGCCGCTGGACCCGCTCGTGCGCGGCTACGTCTGCGAGAACATGGGCCGCCCCTTCACCCTCCCCGACCTCGGCCCCATCGGCGCCAACGGCCTGGCCAACCCCCGGGACTTCCTCGCCCCCACCGCGGCCTTCGAGGACGTCGAGGGCCCGGTGGAGGTGGTGACCAAGTTCTGCGGCGACCTGTGGACGGCCACCTGGGACCACTCCCCCCTGGACGTCGTCGCCTGGCACGGCAGCCATGTGCCGTACGTCTACGACCTGCGCCGCTTCAACGTGATCGGCAGCATCAGCTACGACCACCCCGACCCCTCGGTCTTCACCGTCCTCACCTCGCCGTCCGACACCCCGGGCCTGGCGAACGCGGACTTCGTGGTGTTCGCCCCGCGCTGGCTGGTCGGCGAGGACACCTTCCGGCCGCCGTACTTCCACCGCAACGTGATGAGCGAGTACATGGGCCTGATCGAGGGCGCCTACGACGCCAAGAGCTCCGGCCCGGGCGGCTTCGTCCCCGGCGGCGGCTCACTGCACAACATGATGTCGGCGCACGGACCGGACCGGGAGACCTTCGAACAGGCGAGCGCCGCCGAGCTCGTCCCGCGGAAGGTGGACGACGGCCTCGCCTTCATGGTCGAGACCCGCTGGCCGGTGGTGCTCACCGCGCAGGCCCGCGACGCGGAGCACCTCCAGCGCGGCTACGACGAGGTGTGGCAGGGTCTGGAACGTCACTTCAGGGCCTGACGCGGCGCCCCGGCACCGCGTACGGTGACCCGCGTCGTGGTGCGGCGGCGCCGTGCGCGTCACCGCACCGCCGCACCGCCGCACCGCCCAGAAGCCGCACCGCCGCAACCCGTCAGGCCGTCCGGAGGCCGCCGTGACCGTCTTCGCCCCCGACTCGCTCGCGCTGAACCGCAAGCTGCCGCTGTGGTACCAGGTCTCGCAGTCGCTGCGGGCCTCGATACTCGGCCGCTCCCCCGGCGCGCCGCTGCGCCTGCCGACCGAGGAGCGGCTCGCCGAGCACTACGGCGTCAGCGTGCTGACCATGCGCCAGGCGCTCAAGGAGCTGGAGAACGAGGGGCTGATCAGCCGGCACCGGCGGCGCGGCACGTTCATCGAGCCCGGTGCCCGCAGCGGTGCGCCGGTACGGCTGCTGGGCTCGGTGGACGCCATCGTGGCCCAGCAGTCGGGCGAGGAGACCACCCTGCTGGGCCACGGCCCGGCACCGGTCCCCGGGGAACTGGCCGAGCACTTCCCGGATCTGTCCGAGGCGGTGTCCTACCGGCGGCTGCGCCGCGACCGGGAGAACGGCGAGCCGACCAACTGGGCCGACAACCTGGTCCGTCCCGAACTCGCCGCCCGCGTCGATCCGGACGACCTGGCCCGCTGGCCGATGACGAAGGTGCTGCGCGACACGGTGGGCGTGCGGATCAGCCGCATCACCGACACCGTCCAGGCCCGGCTCGCCGACCCCGAGACGGCCGGCCTGCTCGACGTACCGCTGCTCAGCCCCATCCTGCACTACACGGGCGTCACCTACGACGACACCGGCCGGGTGGTGGACGTGGCCCGCATCCGCTACCGCGGCGACCGCTTCTCGTTCTCCGTCACCGTGGAGGCGGACTGACCGCCCCCGTACCATGCGGGCGGGGACGCGGGAGGCGGGCGGCAGCGGTGTACGGCGGCGGACCGACAGGGGTGAGCGGCAGGGTGCGTGACGGGGCGGCGGACGGCGGAGCGCTCCCGCTCGACGAGCTGATGCCCTGGTCCGTCCGGCCGCTCCGGCCGGGCCGGAGCTGGGTGCTGGCCCCCGACCCGGCGTCCCTGAAGGCCCGCTGGGCCGCGCTGCTCCGGGCCCGGGGGGCCGAGCGCGAGACGCTGTTCGTCCCGACCCGCGCCCGTACGACGCGCTCCGCGGTGCCCCGGCTGCCCGGCCCGGCCGGGGCGGCGGCCGCGTCCACCGGACGGCTCGACCGGGAGGACGGGCCCTGCCCGGAGCCGGTGCGGGCGCTGGCCGGGCTCCACGACCGGCAGTGGCTGATACCGGACCAGCGGCTCCTCGACGCCGCCCGGCCGGAGCTGTGGCGGGTCGCCGACGAGCGGCAGATCCACCTGGTCGAGGCCGCCCCCGCGCCCCGCGCGCCCGTCGCCGAGGCGGTCTTCACCGCGCTGCCCGCCGTCAGCGCTCCGGTGTCCCCCGGGACCCGGGCGGCCCGCCCCGGCCGCGTCCGGCCCCTGTACCGGCGTCCCGGCGGCCGGGAGCCCAACCTCGCCCCCGGGCTGCCCGCCCTGCTGTCCGCGCGGCTGGGCACCGCGGTGACGGCCGAGGACGTCCTCGCCTGGACCGCCGCCGCGCTGCGCCCGGGCCCCGCGGGCCTCGCCGTACCGCTCACCGCGGACCGCGCGGTGTGGGAGGAGGGCGTCGAGCTGGGCCGCCGGCTGCTGTGGGTCCACACCCGGGGCGCCCGCTGCGGCGACGGCGCCCGGCCGCGGCTGCCGGGCGGCCGACGCCCCTACGTACGGGCCGCCCTGCCCGGCCGGCCGGCCCCGGACGGGCTGCGCCACGACGCGGACGAGGAGGCCCTGTGGCTGGGGGACGGCCGGATAGCCCCGGTGGCGCGGGCCGCCTGGGAGTTCGAGGCGGGCGGCGCACCGGTGCTCCGGGAGTGGTTCGCCCGGCGTACGGCACCGGCCGGGCCCGGCACGCTGGAGGCGGTGCGTCCCGCCCGCTGGCCGGCGGAGTGGACCTCCGAGCTGCTGGAGCTGATCACCGTACTCACGCTCCTGGACCGGCTGAGCGGCCCGCGGGAGGAGCTCGCCCGGCGGCTGGCCGACGGCCCCGCGATCGGCACCGCGGAGCTGCGCGCGGCCGGGGTGCTCCCGGTGCCGCCGGGCGCCCGGCGCCCGGCGTCCGTCCTGGACCACCCCGAGGAGGGCCCGGAGGGGCAGCTCGCCCTGCTGTGAGCTCCCCTCCGACCGGCCGGGACCCGCGCCACCGGGAACGGCGGTACGCGGGCAGCATTCAGGGCCGGGCGGCGACGCCCGGCCCTCGGTGGGGAGTCAGGATCGGCGCGCGGTCAGGCGCGCCCGCCGAAGATGGAGCGCCGCAGCCGCCGCAGCGGTGCGAACAGCGACACCCTGGCACTCCGGTTCCC
Organism: Streptomyces rubellus; assembly: GCF_036323805.1. NCBI lineage: Bacteria > Bacillati > Actinomycetota > Actinomycetes > Kitasatosporales > Streptomycetaceae > Streptomyces > Streptomyces rubellus. Next base: position 17,752 of record NZ_JAZDCX010000028.1, on the reverse strand, counting down.
CGACCGGGCGCGTGCGGTGTCGCGCGTGGTCAGCTCGCGCATGAGCGTGGTGGCCTCCGCCGTGTCATCCTGGGGGACGGCGGGACCGGCCAGCACGCTCAGGTGCCGGTCGAGGCGCGAACTGGTCGCACCGCTCCCGCACTGGATCGCAGGGACTCGTGCCCTGCTGCGCACCGTTATCTGTTCCATGACTCTCCCCACCCAAACGAGGGCTCCCGGCCCGGGCAGGGTAACCCTATCTCCCGACCGTGACCCACGGGTATTCCGGTCATCGGATTCAGCTTCCCCGCAAGGGGATTGACGAACACAGTACGAGACATCAGCATCCGATCACGCCAGGGGACGGGGGACACGCGATGGACACGGAACGGCTGCTGGCCGACCGGTACCGCCTCACCGCCGAGCTGGGCCGCGGCGAGGTGGGCGTGGTGTGGCAGGCGCACGACGAGGCGCTGGGCAGGCAGGTCGCGGTCAAGGAGATCCGGGCGGCCGACGAGCTCGCCCCGGACGAGGTCCGGCGGCTGTACACCCGCCTGGAGCAGGAGGCCATGACCGCCGGCCGCATCTCGCACCGCAACGCCACCACGGTGCACAACGTGGTGGTCGAGGACGGCCGCCTGTGGATCGTGATGGAACTGGTACGGGGTCTGTCCCTGAAGGACGTGCTGGCCGCGGAGGGATCGGTGCCCCCGGCCCACGCCGCGCGGATCGGGGCGGAGGCGGCCTCGGCACTGCGCAGCGCGCACGAGGCGGGCATCTGGCACCGCGACATCAAGCCCGCCAACATCCTGCTGGGCAACGACAACCGGGTGGTGCTCACCGACTTCGGCATCTCGCTGGTGAAGGCCGACACCGCGCGCGCCCGGACCGGGGAACCGGTCGGCGCGCCGGAGTTCACCGCGCCCGAGTGCGCCCGGGGCGCCGCGCCCGGCCCGGCCTCGGACATGTGGTCGCTGGGCGTCCTGCTGTACCTGGCCGCGACGGGCGTCTCCCCGTTCCGCCGCGGCACCGCGGAGGAGACCCTGGGAGCCCTGGCCTCGTACACCGACGCCGACCTGCCGCCGGTACGGGAGGCGGGCCCGCTGGCGGCGGTGCTGGAGAGGCTGCTGCGGGCGGATCCCGACGAGCGTCCGACGGCCGCCGCCGCCGAGCGGCTGCTGTGGGTGGCCGCGGCCGGGAGCACTCCGCGCCCCGCCCCGGGGCCGTCCGCGGACCGTGCCGACCGTGCCGGGGAGCCCTCCCGGCCCGTGTCCTCCGGGGACCCGCAGGACGGCGGGGGGCGCGGGCCCGCCGCCGGCCGGCGCCCCGTACCGGCCGACGCGCCCGGGCCGTCGGCCGGTTCCGGGTCCGCGCCCCCCGCCCCGGAGGGCGACCGGGGGCCGTGGGTGCTGCCGGTGACCATCCTGGTGGTGCTGGTGGCGCTGCTGGCGGCCCTCGCAGCGGCCGTAGCAGCCCGGTAGCGCCGGGCCGGCCCGGCGGGGCACGGCACGGGGACATCCCGGAAAACCCGCGTGCGCACGGCACGGTGGTGCCGGATCATGAGGCCCATGTGTGCCGACCATCCCGCCCGGCCGACCGAGGAAAACCTGCCCGTCCGCCCACCCGCCCGTCCCTCCGCCCACCTCCCCTCCCGGCTGTCCGCGCAGCTCTTCTCCCGGCTGCCCGTCCGGCTGGGCATCGACGACAGCGACTCCCCCTCCGACGTGATCGACGCCCTGTTCCTGGGCCGCTTCACCACCGGCGAGCAGCCGCACGCCCACGGCCGCTCCCTGAACCGGGCCGGCAAGGGGCTGTCCCTGCTGCCGCCGGACGCGCTGGTGCTGCGCTCGGCGCGGGACGGCGGCCGTGAGACGGTCCTCGCCGAGGGCGAGGGCTGGACGGTGCTGGTGTCCCGCTGGAACCAGGGCGTCGACGTGACGGTGACGGCCGTCAGCGAGGAGCTGGCCGAACGGACGCTGCGGGCGGCGCTGGACGGCGCCGAGGAGGAGCCGGAGCCCGCACCCGAGGACGTCACCATGGGCTTCTGGTACAACTCGCCGCGCCGCGGCCCACACCGCACCACGCGCCGGATCAGGGCCGGGAGCTGGGAGGAGGTCCGCGGCAACTACCCGGCCCCGGTCGCCGAGGCCATGGACGGCCTGATGAAGACCTCCCCGGACGACATCACGGGCCGGCTGCTGCTGCTCCACGGCCCGCCGGGCACCGGCAAGACCTCGGCCCTGCGCACCCTGGCCCGCTCCTGGCGGGACTGGTGCCAGGTGGACTGCGTGCTCGACCCGGAGCGGCTGTTCAACGAGGTCGGCTACCTCATGGACATCGCCGTCGGCCAGGAGGACGACGGCCCGGACGCCAAACGCTGGCGGCTGCTGCTCCTGGAGGACTGCGACGAGCTGATCCGCGGCGAGGCCAAGCACGCGACCGGCCAGGCGCTGTCGAGGCTGCTGAACCTCACCGACGGGCTGCTGGGCCAGGGCCGGAACATCCTGGTCGGCCTGACCACCAACGAGGACCTGGAGCGGCTGCACCCGGCGGTGGTGCGGCCCGGCCGCTGTCTGGCCCGGATCGAGGTCGGCCCGCTGACCCGTGCCGAGGCGGTGCGGTGGCTGGGCCGGGAGGAGGGCGTCGGCCGGGACGGCGCGACGCTGGCCGAGCTGTACGCGCTGCGCCGGGGCACCGCCCCGGCCGCGGTGCCCGGGCCCGGCACGGCCGAACAGGGGCTCTACCTGTGACGGGCACGGCGCCCGGGCACCGGGTGGCGGAACTGGTGGCGCGGCGGGCACGCGGCGAACCGTTGAAGTACCTGTACTTCCGGGGGAACTCCCCCCGGCGGGGCGGTCCGGTGGGCCCGGAGTGCCTCAGCCAGTGGTGGCCCGCCCCGTTCACCGCGGCGGGTGTCGGCTACGCCACCGCGGAGCACTGGATGATGGCCGCCAAGGCGCGGCTGTTCGGGGACGCGGAGGCCGAGGAGCGAGTACTCGCCGCGGCGGAGCCCGGCGCGGCCAAGGCGGCGGGCCGTACCGTGCGCGGCTTCCACGAGGAGGTCTGGGCCGAACACCGCTTCGGGATCGTGGTCGAGGGGAACGTCCACAAGTTCGGACGGCACGCGGACCTGCGCGCCTTCCTGCTCGCCACCGGGGGCACCTCCCGGACCGGAGGCCGCCGGGGAGGGCGGGTGCTGGTGGAGGCCAGTCCGCTGGACCGGATCTGGGGCATCGGACTGGCCGCCGACGACGGGCGCGCGGCCGACCCGGCGCGCTGGCGCGGGCTCAACCTGCTGGGCTTCGCCCTGATGGCGGCGCGGGAGCGGCTCGCCGCGGGCTGACCCGCGCGGGCCGGCGGAGCGCGGGTCCGGCGCGCTCAGCTCCCCGAGCCGTACCCGGCGCGCAGGGCGTCCTCGACGGCGGCCAGCGCGGCGGCCCGGTCCAGGCCCAGCCGCCGGGCCCGCCGGACGTACTCCGCGGCGGCCGCGGCGGCCTCGCGGGCGGCGGCGTCCCCGGCAGCGGCCACGAAGGTGCCGTGGCGCCCCCGGGTCTCGATCACCCCGTCCGCCTCCAGGGCCCGGTACGCCTTGGCCACGGTGTTGGCCGCCAGGCCCAGCTCCCCGGCCAGCGCGCGCACGGTGGGCAGCCGGTGGCCGACCGGCAGTACGCCGCCGCGGGCCTGTTCGGCGATCTGGGCGCGCAGCTGCTCGTACGGGGCGGTGGGGGCGTCCGGGTCCACGGCGATCCTCAGGGGCACGGCACATCTCTCCTGCTGCGGGAGGTCTTCGGGGCGCCGGGCGGGGTGCCGTGGCGCGCCGACGATTCTGCACCAGCCTCCCCGCCGGTTTCCGCCGGCTTCCGGCGGCCGGAACCGGGGAGGTCCGGGTTCAGGTCCGCCGCGGCCGGTGGCCGACCTTGCCGAACGCCTCGGCGAGCACGGCGAGCTGCTCGCGGTCGAGGACGTCGACGAGGGCTTCGCGCACCGCCGCCACATGGCCGGGCGCGGCCTCGTGCAGTGTCTCGCGCCCGGTGTCGGTGAGCACCGCGAAGACGCCGCGGACGTCGCTGGGACAGGCGCGGCGCCGCACCAGGCCCCGCTTCTCCAGCTGGCCGACCTGATAGGTCAGGCCGCTCTTGGAGGCGATCAGCCGTTCGGCCAGCTCGGTCATGCGGAGCTCGCCGCCGGGGGCCGCCGCGAGGTGCACCAGGATCTCGTACTGCGGGTGGGACAGGCCCGCGTCCTGTTTGAGCTGCTGGTCCAGGTACCGGTTGACGCGGTGCCAGGCCTGCAGAAAGCCCTTCCAGGCCGCCATTTCCAGCTCGTCCAGCCAACGGGGCTCGTTCATGGTGCCATCCTACGCGGTTGTTCAAATTTGAATCTGAAACTACACTCGCCGGCGTCCGTGATTCGAATTCGAACCACAATCTCGAGGAGCCCGTATGACCGCCCCCACCGGCATGCACGACGGCACCACCCGGTACACCGGCGCGCCCGCCACCGCCCCGGACCCGGCGCACCCGGCCCCGGCCCCGGCCCCGGCTCAGGACGCCGGACTCCTGCTGCTGCGTCTCGCCCTCGGCCTGATCATGGCCGCGCACGGCACGCAGAAGCTCTTCGGCTGGTTCGACGGCGGAGGGCTGGAGGGCACCGAGCAGTTCTTCGCCTCGGTCGGCTACCCGGCCGCGGGGACGATGGCCGTGGTCGCCGCCCTCACCGAGACACTGGGCGGACTCGCCCTCGTCCTCGGCCTGCTCACCCCGCTCGCCGGGGCCGCGGTGCTGGGCACCATGCTCAACGCGGTGGCGGTGAAGTGGGACGGCGGCTTCTTCTCGCCCCAGGGTGTGGAGTACGAGCTCCTCCTCGTCGCGGCCGCCGCCGCGCTCGCCCTCACCGGCCCCGGCCGCTGGGCGGTGGACCGCGCCCTGCCCGTCCTGCGCTCGCACCGGCTCTCCCACGGCGTCGCCGCCGTCGCGCTCGGCACCGCCGCGGCGGGCCTGACCCTGCTGGTCCGCTCCTGAACCCTGAGCCACCCGTACGCCCCGGTCCCGGGGCGTACGTCCCGGAGGAAGATCCCATGACCGCCCCCACCCGGCCCGCCCGGCGTCCCGCCGCGGACCGCATGCCCGTGCTCTACCTCAGCCACGGCGCCCCGCCGCTGGCCGACGACGGCCTGTGGACCGCGCAGCTCGCCGGGTGGGCCGGTGAGCTGCCGCGTCCCGAGGCGGTGCTGATCGTCTCCGCGCACTGGGAGTCCGCCCCGGTCACCCTGGGCGCCACCCGGACCGTCCCGCTGGTGTACGACTTCTACGGCTTCCCGGAGCACTACTACCGGGTCGCCTACCCGGCGCCGGGCGCCCCCGCACTGGCCGAGAAGGTCCGCAAGCTGCTCGCCGGCCCGGGCAGCCCGGTGCACCAGGACCCGGACCGGGGGCTGGACCACGGCGCGTACGTGCCACTGGCCGAGATGTACCCGGACGCCGACGTCCCCGTGCTCCAGCTCTCCATGCCCACCCTCGACCCCGGGGAGCTGCTGGCACTCGGACGCCGGCTGGCCCCGCTGCGCGACGAGGGCGTGCTCATCGTCGGCAGCGGCTTCTTCACCCACAATCTGCGGGAGCTGAGGTGGGGCGCCGGCCCCGGCGAGGCACCGGGCTGGTCCAAGGAGTTCGACGCCTGGGGCGGCGAGGCACTGGCCCGGGGGGACGTCGACGCCCTGCTCGACTTCGAGCACCGGGCCCCGGCAGGCCGGATCGCGCACCCGCGCACCGACCACTTCGCCCCGCTGTTCGTCGCCCTCGGCGCGGGCCAGGACGAGCTGTCCGCCCAGCGCACGGTCATCGACGGTTTCTGGGCCGGACTGGCCAAGCGCTCGGTCCAGCTCGGCTGAGTCCCGGCCCGGCCCGCGCGGTCGCCGCCCCGGCCGGACGGGCCGCTCCACGGGTCTTTCTGTGGCCCCGCTCAACGGCGTCTTAACGGCGGCATAAGGATCGCCGGACCGGGCCGGAAGGCCCCGGAAGGGGCTTCGGACGCGGCTAACGTGCGTGCCGCCGGGACCCGTTCGCGGGGGGACGGGGTCCGGCTCCCCCACCCGTACCACCCGCCCCCGTGGCTGGAGGAGTACCGCAGATGACCGTTAGCCGCAGGGCCGCCGCCCTCGTAGCCGCCGGCACGGCGCCGTTCGCCCTGTGCCTGCCGACCGCCGCGCCCGCCGCCGCCCACGGCTCCCTCACCGACCCGGTCAGCCGGGTGGCCGCCTGCCACGCCGAGGGGCCGGAGGCACCGAAGTCCGCGGCGTGCAAGGCGCTCGTCGCCGCCGGCGGCACCCAGCCGCTGTACGACTGGAACGAGGTCAACATCGCCGACGCCGCGGGACGCCACCGCCAGATCATCCCGGACGGGAAGCTGTGCAGCGCGGGCCGCGACAAGTACAAGGGCCTGGACCTGCCCCGCTCCGACTGGCCCGCCACCCCCCTGACCGCCGGCGACCACACGTTCCGCTACCGGGCCACCGCACCGCACAAGGGCACGTTCGAGCTCTACCTCACCAAGGCCGGTTACGACCCGGCCAAGCCGCTGGCGTGGTCGGACCTGGAGGCGGAGCCGTTCGCGAAGGTCACCGACCCCCGGCTGGAGGACGGCTCCTACGTCTTCTCCGGCACCGTGCCCGAGCGGTCCGGCCGCCATCTGGTCTACAGCGTCTGGCAGCGCTCGGACAGCCCGGAGGCGTTCTACACCTGTTCCGACGTCGTCTTCGGCGGCAACGGCGGCGGCGGTGCCGGTACCGCGCCGGCCGCGCCGACCGACGAGCAGATCGAGGAGAGCGCGGAGAAGTCCACCGTGAGCCATGACGGGCACGGCGGCGACGAGCACGGCGAGAAGCGGCAGACCGCCCCCCTCTCCACCGACGGCACCGGCACCGGTGGCGGCAAGCCGGCCGAGCCGGCCGCCGGGAAGGCCGGGACCGGTGGGACGGGGACCGGGAAGAGCGAGGGGTCCGGGAAGGCCCCGAACGGCACCGCCGTGTCCCCGGCCGAGGACACCGGGGACGGCGGACAGCAGGTCCACCTCGCCGAGACCGGCGGCGACGACAGCACCACCGCCGTCGCCCTCGGCGGCGCCGCGGCCGTCATGCTGGGCGGGGCCGTACTGCTGGCCACCGCGCGCCGCCGCTCGGCCCGGTCCCGCCACCGCGCCTGACCCGGCGGTCTCCGGCACCCACGATCGCGCCGCCGTCGCCCGTCTGCCCCTCCGGGGCGGCGGTGGCGCCCCGGCCTCCCTGTACGTACCGCGGGGAGGGGAGGCCGGGGCTCGCCCCGCGCCGGGGACCCCGCCCTGGGCGGCGGCGCGGGCGAGCGCCGGGCCGGTCTGTGCCCGCTCCGAGCCGGAGCGGGCACAGACCGGCCCGCTGGTGTGACGGCGTGCCGGGGCACCGGGGCGAGCCGGCCGGCCCCGGCACGCTCGGCCGCGGCCCGCGCCCCGGTAACCCGCCGGGAAGACCGGTGAGCCGGTGCTCGAGCACCTGGACACCACCCGGTGGTCCCGAGCCGCTCGGGGCACGCGCTCCGGCGCCGGTGGGCGGGGCGTGCTCCAGCACGCCGGGCCCCGGCCGGACACGGCCGGCGGGCCGTACGCCCTGCTCGTCCGCGTGTGACGTACGTCAAGGAGATTTGGCGCCCGCCCGTCCGGCAGGGCAGGGTAGAGGGCTGAGGCTGCGGGACACGGACGACAGAAGGAGCCCCATGAGAATCGGGATCGTCGGAGCCACCGGTCAGGTCGGCGGTGTGATGCGGGAGATCCTGGCCGAGCGCGATTTCCCGGTGGACGAGCTGCGGCTGTTCGCCTCGGCGCGCTCCGCCGGGCGGACGCTGCCCTGGCGGGACGGCGAGGTCACCGTCGAGGACGCCACCACGGCCGACTACGCCGGCCTGGACATCGTGCTGTTCTCCGCGGGCGGCTCGACCTCGAAGGCGCTGGCCCCGAAGGTGGCCGCGGCCGGGGCGGTCGTCATCGACAACTCCTCCGCCTGGCGGCTGGACCCGGAGGTCCCGCTGGTGGTCTCCGAGGTGAATCCGGAGGCCGCCGCCGAGCGTCCCAAGGGCATCATCGCCAACCCGAACTGCACCACCATGGCCGCGATGCCGGTGCTGAAGCCGCTGCACGCCGAGGCGGGGCTGACCGGCGTGGTCGTGTCCACCTACCAGGCGGTGTCCGGCAGCGGTCTGGCCGGGGTCGCCGAGCTGGACGAGCAGGTCCGCAAGGCGGTCGAGGGCGACGCCACGCGGCTCGCCCACGACGGCTCGGCGGTGGAGTTCCCCGCGCCGGACAAGTACGTGCGCCCCATCGCCTTCAACGTGCTGCCGATGGCGGGGTCCATCGTGGACGACGGTCTGGGCGAGACCGACGAGGAGCAGAAGCTCCGCAACGAGAGCCGCAAGATCCTCGGCATCCCCGGTCTGAAGGTCTCGGGCACCTGTGTGCGGGTACCGGTCTTCACCGGCCACTCCCTCCAGATCAACGCCCGCTTCGAGCGCTCCCTCGCCCCGGAGCGCGCGCTGGAGCTGCTGGACGGCGCCCCGGGCGTGGCCCTCTCCGAGATCCCCACCCCGCAGCAGGCCGCCGGCCAGGACCCGACGTACGTGGGCCGGATCCGCTCGGACGAGACCGTCGAGCACGGGCTGGCCCTGTTCTGCGCCGGTGACAACCTCCGCAAGGGCGCGGCCCTCAACGCCGTGCAGATCGCGGAACTCGTCGCGGCCGGGGCCCGCTGACCCTTCCGTGCCCACCACGGCCGCACGACCGGCCCGGCACCGCCGTCGGCGGTGCCGGGCCGGTCGTGCGCTGTCGTTCTCCCCGGTCCCTCTCCCTCCGTACCCCTGCGTGCCTCAGCCGAGCCGGACGCCGTTGTCCCGCAGCGCCTCGGTCAGCGGCTGGTGGAAGGTCTCACCGCCCCGGGTGCAGTCACCGCGCCCACCGGAGGTCATCCCGTGGCCGGTGTCGCCCCAGAACAGCGGCCCGCCGCTGTCGCCGGGCTCCGCGCAGGCGGTGGTCTGGATCAGGCCGTGGACCGTGCCCTGCCGATAGGTCACCGAGACGTCCAGCGCCGTGACCCGGCCCTCCCGGACCCCGGTGGCAAAGCCGCTGCGCCGTACCGGCTGGCCGACGATGGGATCGGCCGCCCGGTTGATGACCTGGCTGGAGCCGTTGTAGAGGTTGACCCGGCTCGGGCGGTCCACCCGGGCGATGTAGCGCACCAGGGCGTGGTCGTCACCCGGGAAGCTGCTCGCCACGGTGACGCCCACCACCCGGCCGCTCCGGGCCGGTGACCAGCGGTCGAAGAGCCGGGCGCAGTGGCCGGCGGTCAGGAAGTACGGCAGGCCGTTCCGGGTGACGTTGTAGCCCAGCGAGCAGCCCACCCCGTCGCCCCGCCGGATCTCGTCGCCGCCCATGAGGTAAGGGCTGAACCTGTCCGGGACCTGCCGCAGGACGGCCGCGCCGCCCTGTGCCCCGATCCGCTCCCGCAGCGTCCTCAGGTCGTCGCCGCGGACCGTGTCGTCCGCGGTGACGACGACCCGGTTGAGCCGGGGGTCGACGGCGCGTGCGGTACCGGGCACGGCCCCGGCCGTGAGGTCGTCCCGCACGGCGTCGAGCCGGGCGCTGGAGTACCGGACCGTCCGGGGCTCGGCCCCGGCCTGCCGCGTCCTCTCCGCCGCCTGCGGGGTGAGGACGTTGACCACCAGTTTCCGTTCCCCGGCGTCGTAGTAGGCGCCCGCCATGTCGTCCTTCAGGACGCCGGCGAGGTCGGCGGCCAGACCGGTGGCGTCGGCGGCCGTGAGGCGTGCGGTCCCCTGCCCGGTGTCCGCGGTGTCCGCGTTCGCCGGACCGGAGGGGCCGGCGAGGAGCGCCGCCGCGCACGCGCACGCGACGGCCATGCGCCGTGTGAGTGTCCGTCTTGGTTTCAACTCTTGTGCCTCCCATGGAGACGGGATCGCCCGGGCCGGGGCGATCCCGGAGGAATGCCCGGTTGAGTGATGATTCCTCGCCCGACGGAAGGACACACAATATGCACCCGTATGGATTCATTGTGTGATGAGTGGGGCCAGATGCCCCCGGACACGGCGGAGCCCCCGCCCGGTCTGCGCCGGGCGGGGGCTCGTCTACCGCGGGCCGGACGGGCCCGCGCGGAGGAACGGTGAGGATCAGTAGACGCTCACGCCGTAGGCGTTCAGCGCCTCGACGACCGGCTGGAAGAAGGTCGTCCCGCCGGTGCGGCAGTTGCCGCTGCCGCCCGAGGTCAGACCGTAGGCGGTGGTCCCGTAGTAGAGCGGGCCGCCGCTGTCGCCGGGCTCGGCGCAGACGTTGGTCTGGATCATGCCGTAGACGATGTCACCGCTGCCGTAGTTGACGGTGGCGTTCAGACCGGTGACCCGGCCGCTGTGGGTGCCGGTGGTGCTGCCGCGGCGGGTGACGGTCTGACCCACGGACGGGTTGGCGGCGCGGGTGATGTCCTGGCTGCCGACCTGGCCGGGACGGCTGATCGAGCTGGTGTAGCGGACGATGCCGTAGTCGTTGTTGGGGAAGCTGGACCCGGCCCGCGTACCGAGGGTGGTGGAACCGTTGGTCCAGGTCGCGCCGGCGGCGGTGCAGTGGCCGGCGGTCAGGAAGTACTCCGTGCCGTTGCTGCTGCGGACGTTGAAGCCCAGCGAGCAGCGTCCGCCACCGGCGTAGATGGCGTCACCACCGGAGATCATCTTGGTGAACTTGCCGGAGGTGCGCTCGATCCGGATGGCGTCCGCGCCGGCTCCGGCCGTCTTCTTGATCTTGGCTATCTCGGCCTGGCTGACGGTGCTGTCCACCGTGACGACCAGGGTGTTGGTCGCCTTGTCGGTGTACCAGGCGGTTCCCGCGACGTCCGCGGTCTTCATCGCCTTGCCCGCCATGGCCACCTGGGTGGCGGGGGAGGGCGCGGGCTCGGCGCTCGCCGAGGCCGGCACGGTCAGGGCGGCGACGGCCAGGACGCCGGTGGCCGCGGCCACGAGGCGGGTACGGCCCCGTCTGGCCGAACCACCGTGGGGGGAGGTGCGCTTCGTCCTCACTGGTTGTCCTCCTGTGAAGGAAATGGGGGGAACCCGCCGACGGGCGGGCACGCGCAACGCGGCCGGGGACCCGCTGTTCGACGCGTCCCTGACAAGCGTTGGTCTGGAGTATTCACGCGTCGGATCAGCGCCCGCAAGAGGGCGTCCACCAAAATGTCTCGCTGAGCGCAACAGCCGCCCCACATAACGGACATGACCGCCCGTCGGTCAACAACCGCGCCAACCGGTCGCAGACGTCATCAGTTGCAGCAGCCGCAGCACTCACCGCATTCGCAGCAGCCGTCGCTCTTCCCCCGGCACCAGCCCTTGCGCCGCCGGCCCCGCCAGGGGTCCCGGTACTCCTTGCGGCAGCAGGTCTGCCCGGTGCAGAACAACCCGGTCCACACCGCGCAGCCCGCCACCGGCCCCCGCCGCCGGTCCGAACCGGGCGGCGGGTACGGGGGCGGGCCGAACTGCCCGGCGGCGAAGGCCCGGTCCACCGCGTGCCGCAGCTCGTGGACGAGCAGCCGGTGCGCCAGCGCGGCGCCCCCGGCGTCCGCGAACTCCACCTCCCGCAGCGCCAGCCGTACACCGTGCACCGCGTCGTCGCACAGCCGCCGCACCTCCGGCAGGGGGGCGCCGGTGACGGCGACCGGGTTCCAGGCGCCCGACCTGCGGTCGGCGGCCAGGTCCTCGACCGCGTCCAGCAGATGCGCCAGCCGGCCGAAGAGCCGGCCGGCCTCGGCGAGCGGTCCGGCGTTGCCGGGCCGCCCGGCCAGTACGGCGGTGTGGGCGAGAGCGGCCGCGGTGGCGGTCTCGGTGGGCTCGGTGACCGCGAGCAGCGAACCACCCGGCCCCGTGGCGGCCTCCACCAGCGGCTGCCGGTCCACGGCCGCGGTCAGCGTCCCGGTGTCGAAGCCCAGCTCGGCACCGGTGCGCGTCCCCGCCCGGTCCCAGCCGGCCGCCACCCTGCGCGCCGCGACCGCCACCGGGCGGCGTGCCAGCACCCCGTCCCCGTCGGCGACATGATCGCGCACCTTGGCCGAGGCCAGCACCAGGGAGACCGCCGCCGCCAGCCGGGCGCCCTCGCCCCGGGCCACCCGCGCGGTGCGCATACCGCGCAGCGGGCACGGTCCGGCGGTACGCCGCAGCCCGTCCCGGCGCGGGGACTGGGCCTCGGTCAGCACCGAGACGACGATCCCGTCGTAGTTAGTGACGACCCTCGCGAACTGGCCGTGGTCGCCGCGCAGCGCCAGACAGAGCCCGCACAGATGGGCCAGCCAGGCCGCCTGCTGCCCCTCGTCCAGACCGTGCCGGCAGGGCCTGATGACGCCGAACAAAATTTCCCCCGTTGACCTGAACCGATGAGTGGCGGTCACGATACCGGGCACTTCACCCGTATGCCCTCGGTGACCACCCGTCCGGCGGGACCGCCCGGTCTCACGCCGCACCACCAGCCGTGTGCGGCCCGGAACTTCACTCCGGCGGTCCGCTCCGCGCCCCTTGTGCACCAGAACCGTCACGAAACCCGTGCGGAACCGGTAACCACTTGGCGCGTTGTCAGCATCATGGACGACCATAGGGGTGCGGGCCCCGCGGCGGAGGCACTGCCAGACACGGTGGACCGTGCTTGTGAGAGGAGGCGTCCATGGGATCGGTGCGCAGGGCGAGTGCCTGGCTGGGCCTCGTCGACGACAGCGAGATGCGCTACTACGACGACGAGTACGCCGAGGGACCCGATTCCGAGGACGTCCGTGAGGCATGGGTCACCGACCCGCGGGTGCGGGTGACCGCGGAGACCGCCCAGGACCAGGGCACCCGGATCGCCACGATCACCCCGGACGGTTTCCGGGACGCCCGGGGCATCGGCGAGCTCTTCCGGGAGGGTGTCCCGGTCATCGTGAACCTCACCGGCATGGAGTCCGCCGACGCCAAGCGGGTGGTCGACTTCGCCGCGGGTCTGACGTTCGGCCTGCGCGGCTCGATCGAGCGGGTGGCCAACCGGGTGTTCCTGCTGACCCCCGCCGACTACAAGGTGATCAGCGGCGAGCACCGCCGCGCCGCCGAGGGCGGTTTCTTCAACCAGAGCTGACGGACGCCGGCCCGGTCCCGGACGGGCCGCGCCGGCGCGTCACCGGCGGCGGGCACCACCGGCCAGCACTGACCCGTCCGGCCGGTCGGCCCGCGCCGTCCCGGCCGGGCGGACACGGTGCCCTCCGGAAGGCACCGTGCCGCGCCGGACACCTCCGGCGGCTTCGGCCGGGGCCCGGTCGCCCCGCTCGGCCGCGCGCTCACCGCCGTGCTCCCCACCGGGCGCCGGGGACTCCGCCGTGCGGGGCAGCCGCAGGGCCGCCAGCGCGCCGAGCACCAGCAGTCCGGCACTGACCAGCAGCGAGACGTGCAGGCCGTGGACGAACGATTCCCGGGCCGCCGTCCGCAGTGCCTCCCCGGCCGGTCCGCCGAGCTGCCCGGCGATCCGGTACGCCTCCCCCAGCGATCCCGCGGCACCGGCGGCGGCCTCCTCCGGAACACCCGCCGCGCCCCGCACGCCGGGGGCGTAGACGGCGTTCATCACGGTGCCGAGGACCGCGATGCCCAGACCGGCGCCGAGCTGGTAGGCGGTCTCCCCGATCGCCGCGGCGCCGCCCGCGTGCCGGGCCGGGGCCTCGCTGAGCATCGACTCGTAGGAGCCGAACAGCGTGGTCTCCAGACCGAGGCCGAGCAGGACGAACCCGCCGAGCAGCAGGACGGGCCGGTCCTGGCCGCCGGCCCCGGTCAGCAGCAGCACGGCCGCGGCGGTCACCAGGAAACCCGAGGTGACCATGGTGCGCGGTCCCAGCCGGCGCAGCAGCCGGGAGCCGGCCAGTCCGGCGGCGATCGCGGCGAGGCTGAGCGGCAGCAGCCGCAGCCCGGTCTCCAGGGGAGTGAGGCCGAGGACCAGCTGGAGGTACTGGGCGGCGATCAGCGCCAGCCCGACGAGCGCCAGCACCGTCAGCACGATGCACGCCACGGCCGTGCCGAAGGCGGGCCGGGCCAGGGTGGCGCAGTCCACCAGGGGGTACCGGCGGCGGCGCTGACGGCGCACGAACAGCGCCAGCAGGGACACACCCAGCAGGACCGGTCCCACCGTCCCCGGGCCGAGCACCCCGCCGCCCGACTGCTTGACACCGAGGATCAGCGCGCCCAGTCCGGCCGCCGCGACCAGGGCGCCCAGCACGTCCCAGGGCCCGTCGCGGTCACCGGTGGACTCCGGCAGCAGCCACCGGCCCACCGGAATGGACACCAGCATCAGCGGGATGTTGACCAGGAAGACCGAGCCCCACCAGAAGTGCTCCAGCAGCAGGCCGCCGATCAGCGGCCCGACGGCGGCGCCGACCGCGGCGACCGCGCTCCACACCCCGATGGCCAGCGCCCGCTCGCGGCGGTCGGGAAAGACCTGCCGCAGTATCGACAGGGTGGCGGGCATGATCATCGCGCCGCCGACCCCGAGCAGTGCCCGGGCCGCGATCAGCACCCCGGGGCTGTCCGCGTACGCGGCCAGCGCCGAGGCGACACCGAAGACGGCGTACCCCGCCAGCAGCACCCGGCGCCGCCCCACCCGGTCGCCGAGGGAGCCGAAGAGGATCAGCAGGGAGGCACAGACCAGCGGATAGGCGTCGACGATCCACAGCAGCTCGACGGCGCCGGGCCGCAGCGCTCCGGAGACGGCGGGAACGGCGACGTGCAGCACGGTGGCGTCGACCGCCACGAGCAGCAGGCTGACACACAGGACCACGAGCACGGCCCAGCGGTTCGCGCCACCGGCCGCGCCCCGCGGGCCGCCCGCCCGGACCGGCCGCCGGGGCCCCTGCCGGGGGACGTCCGCCGCCCCGGTGGCTCCGGCCGTGGTCGTCCCGGACATGTACGCACCTCCTGTCGCGCTCGCACCCGGCCGGCGCCGTGGGGAACACCGGGACGCTCGGGCGGCGTCCGGCCCGGTGCGGAGGGACGAGTCGATGCGCCAGCGTACGCGAGTCCGCCGCGCGCTCACGTGGCTCACCTCACGTTGACATCGCCTTGAGACGCTTCGCGCCGCTTCCGCCGGACACGTACGCTCCCGGGTCATGCCCGCCAGTGAGCTCCTCCCGCCCCCGCCGCCGGTCCGGCAGACCGCCTCCCGCCCCGCCGTCGGACCGCCGGCCGCCCCGGGCTCCGGGGAGGCGGGCCGGCGTTCCGTCCGCGCCGCGCTGCGGTACGCGGCACCCGCGCTGCTGGCCTACTCCGGGGTGCGGGCACTGGGCCTGCTGGTGCTGGCCGGCTGGGCGGCCGCGGCGGACCGTGACGCGTACCGGCTGCTGTCCGCCCGCTGGGACTCCCTGTGGTACGCCCGCATCGCCGAGGACGGCTACGGCCACACCGCCCGGGCGGCCAACGGCGACCTCCACCCCGACCTCGCGTTCTTCCCCCTGCTGCCCGCCCTGGAGCGGGCTCTGTCGGCCGTCACCCCGCTGGACGCGGCCGGCGCCGGGGTGGCCGTCAGCGCCCTGGCCTCGCTGTGCGCCGCCGCGGCGCTGTTCGCGATCGGCGACCGGCTGTACGGCAGGAGCGCGGGCATCACCCTGGCCGTGCTGTGGGCCGCCCTGCCCGTGGGGATCGTCCAGTCGATGGCCTACAGCGAGTCGCTGTTCACGGCGCTGGCCGCCTGGGCGCTGTACGCGCTGCTGACCGGCCGGTGGGTGTGGGCGGGGACGCTGGCCGCGCTCGCCGGGCTGACCCGGCCGGTGGGCGCGGCGGTGGTGGCGGCGGTGTGGATCGCCGCGGCGGGCCGGCTGCGGCGCGAGCGGCGGCTGCCCGCGTCCGCGGTGGCCGGGGTGCTGCTCGCCCCGCTCGGCTGGCTGGGCTACGTCGGCTGGGTGGGGGCGCGCACCGGCAGCCCGGCCGGTTATCTGGACGTGCAGGCCCAGTGGGGCAACGGCTTCGACGGCGGTGCGGCCTTCGCCGCGTTCGTGTGGGACCGGCTCACCGGCGCGCCGGCCGGCGGGGTGGCACTGCTCGCCGGGGTGGGCCTGGTGGTCTGGCTGTGCGTGTGGTGCGTACGGCAGCGCCAGCCGCCGCCCCTGCTGGCGTACGCCGGGACCGTGGTGGTGCTCGCGCTGTGCGCCCGGGGCTACTTCGGCTCGAAGCCGCGGCTGCTGCTCCCCGCCTTCCCCCTGCTCCTGCCGCTCGCGGTCGCCCTGACCCGGCTCCGGCCGGCCGCGACGGCCGCGGTCCTGGCCACGGCGGCCCTCGGCTCGGCGGTCTACGGCGCCTTCTGGCTGCACGGTTCCGGGCCGCCCTGACCGCCCCGGCGGTTTTCCGGGCGGTGCCCGGTTGAATTCCGGTGACTCCCACATGTCCGCCGGGAAACGAACACGGAAAGGACACGCGGCACCCTCCCGGCCCCGCCCCGGCGGCCGGGCCGGAGCCGCCGGGGACAAAGTCCCACCCGGCTCCTCCGACCAGGGAATACCGGCTCACGGAAACCTCCGGTGAGCGGCTCCCCACATCACATAGGCATCACGAAGCAGGTGGCCGGCCCTGCGGCGCCCGTCACTGCCTGTAATCTCGTTGGAGTGCGTACCGACCGGATCTTCGCCCGCCTGGAACAGGAGCCAGCGCGGCCGTCCGCTCCCCCGCCGGAGATGAGCGGCACCCGCAGGGTGCTCTTCCTCGTCACGCTGGGCTTCTACGCGGTCATCGTGGTGGCGGTGCTGACCACCTCCCGGCTCGTCCGGCTGGACTGGCAGGTCATGCTCTTCCGCCCCTACAAGCAGTGGCCGGAGCTGCACGCCTTCCTCGACTACTTCGTGGTGCTCGGTCAGCGCGGCCCCACCGCGGTGCTGGTCGCGGCCTGGCTCGGCTGGCGCTCCTGGCGGCAGCGGACCCTGCGCCCGCTGCTGGCCCTGGGCACCTCCCTGCTGCTGCTGAACGTGACCGTGGGCGCGGCGAAGCTCGGCATGGCGCGGGAGGGCCCGCACTACGCCAATCAGGTCGGTGCCAACGAGATGTTCCTGAACGGCGACATATTTCCCTCCGGCCACACCGCGAACGCCGTGGTCACCTGGGGGATCCTGGCCTATCTGGCCACCACGCCGCGGGCGCGGCGGCGGCTGTCCGTCGTCGCCGCCGTCTTCGCGCTCGGGGTGGGCGCCACCACCGTCTACATCGGCACGCACTGGGTCAGCGACGTGCTCCTCGGCTGGGCCGCCGGCCTGCTCATCCTGCTGGCACTGCCCTGGTTCGAGCCGCTCATCGTACGCGCCGAGGCATATCTGCTGAGTCACTGGTACCGGCTGCGGGACACCTCCGTGCCGCTGCCCGAACGGCTGCGGCCCGCGGGCGACCGCGCCTCCGGCTCCCCCGCCGGCACGCCGGGACACCGGCCGGTCGCGCCCCACGGTCCGGAGCCGGCTCTCTCCTCGTCCCTCACCGCGGGCCGGCCGGGCCATGCCGCGGACTCGTGTGCGCACCACCCCGCCCACCCGGGCCGGCACCCGGCCCGGCCGGCGGGCGCTCCGCCCGGGCCGGGTGCCGGCCGGCGGCCGCACGGCGAGCGGCAGGTGCCCCACCCGGCGCCGACGGGGCCGCGCAACTGACACCGGTTCAGAACACCTCCCGGGCCGGGGAGAAGGACGGTACGCGCTCCCACCGGGGGCGGAGGTGGGCGGGGGGCCCCCCCC